>DASZOP010000177.1:0-2035 GCA_035550715.1 Gemmatimonadota bacterium
CGGTGGCCGGCGCCGAGCTGTGGGCCCTCCCCAACCCGAGCGGGCTGAACGCGCACTACCAGGTCGAAGCGCTCGCCGATCTGTACCGGGCGGCCGCGCTCGCGGCCGGTCTCGACGTGACGCCGGGGCCGGGGCGGGCCATCCGCGCGCCGGCTTGATCCATCCGGGATCCCCGGCGACGTTGGGAGCCCCGATCGCTACCGAAAAAGGAAGGACACGATGCCGCTCGAAGTGATCGACCCCGCCACGGGGAGAACGATCCGGACCGTGCCGGAGACGCCGGAGGAGGAGATCGACCGGATCGTCGAGCATGCCGACCGGGCGTTCGAGGGATGGCGGGAGACCGCCTTCGCAGAGCGCGCGCGTCTCATGCGAAGCGCGGCGGCGATCCTGAGGGAGCGCTCCGGCGCCTACGCGCGCCTCATGGCCGAGGAGATGGGAAAGCCCGTCCGGGAGGGGCGCGCCGAGGCCGAGAAGTGCGCCTGGGTGTGCGAATACTACGCCGACAACGGGGAGCGGTTCCTGGCCGACGAGCCCGTCGAGACCGACGCCAGCGCGAGCTTCGTCACGTTCCGTCCTCTCGGCGTCGTGCTCGCGGTCATGCCGTGGAACTTCCCGTTCTGGCAGGTCTTCCGGTTCGCTGCTCCGGGCCTCATGGCCGGCAACGCCGGCCTCCTCAAGCACGCCTCCAACGTCCCCGGCTGCGCGCTCGCGATCGAGGAGGTCTTCCGCGAGGCGGGCTTCCCGGATGACCTCTTCCGCGCGCTCCTCGTGGGAAGCGAGCGAGTCCAACCGCTGATCGAGGACCCGCGGGTCCGGGCGGCGACCCTGACCGGGAGCGGACCGGCCGGCCGGGCGGTCGCGGGGGCGGCCGGGCGGAGCCTCAAGAAGACCGTCCTCGAGCTGGGGGGGAGCGACCCGTACGTGGTGCTCGAGGACGCCGATCTCGATCACGCCATCGCGACGTGCGTGAAGAGCCGGCTCATCAACTCCGGCCAGAGCTGCATCGCCGCCAAGCGGTTCATCGTGGTCGAGCCGGTCCGGGAGGCGTTCGAGCGCGGCTTCGTCGAGGGGATGCGGCGGGCGGTCGTGGGGGACCCGCTGGACGAGGGCACCGATGTCGGCCCGCAGGCGCGGGCCGATCTCCGGGACGACCTCCATCGTCAGGTGGAGGCGACGGTCGCCCTCGGGGCGCGCCTCCTGCTGGGCGGCGAGGTCCCCGACCGAGAGGGGGCGTGGTACCCGCCCACCGTCCTGACAGACGTGAAGCCGGGTTCACCCGGCTACGAGGAGGAGCTGTTCGGGCCGGTGGCGTCGATCATCCCGGTGGCCGACGAGGCCGAGGCGATCCAGGTCGCCAACGACACTTCGTTCGGTCTCGGGGCGGCGGTCTTCACGCGCGACGTCGAGCGCGGGCGGCGGATCGCGGCCGACGATCTCGAGGCGGGGGCGTGCTTCGTCAACGGGCTCGTCAAGTCGGATCCCCGGCTTCCCTTCGGCGGGATCCGGGAAAGCGGGTACGGGCGCGAGCTCGGGGTCTTCGGGATCCGCGAGTTCGTCAACGTCAAGTCGGTATGGGTGAGGTGAGGCGTGGCATGGCTGACCGTAGTCCCTACGCGCCGGTCCTCCGCGCGTCCCACTCCGGCACCTCGAGCGTGCAGCAGCGGACGGGATCGTCCGCCGCCTCATGGGACACGTCGACCCCGCCCAGGAGCTCCCCGATCAGCGTGGTGACGAAAGTGCCGCAGACCTTCGGCCGGTCCGAAGCGATGTCCTGAAACGGGCAGTGATGGACGACGATGCGGCGCCCCCCGCCGCCGGTCGCCTCCCATCCGGCCTCGAGGGCGAAGGTCTCCTCGAGCCAGGCCATGAGGAGGTCCCACCGCCGGTCTAGGTCGCCCGTGGTCACCGCGGCGCGCGCGCGACCGGCCACCCGCCGCGCCGCGGCGGCGACGATCTCGAGGGCCGGGCTCTCTCCGTGGCGGTCCACCAGGACGTCGACCAGCTCGCTCGCCAGGACGTCGTACCGCTTCGG
>DASZOP010000178.1:0-2808 GCA_035550715.1 Gemmatimonadota bacterium
TGGGGGGCCTGGGGCGCGGCCTGCTCCTGCTGGAGCTGGGTCTCGATGAGCCCTTGGGGCCGGCTTCCGCGCACGGTGAGGAGGGAGATCGAGAAGGAGATCACGAGAAACGCCCCCCCCAGCCACCGGGTCGCGTTGTGGAGAAAGGTAGCGGTCTGCCGGCTGCCCATCATCTCCATGCCGGTCCCTGCGCCGCCGAAGCCGGCCGCCAACCCTCCGCCTTTGCCGGCCTGAAGGAGGACGACGAGGATGAGGGCGAGGCAATCGAGGACGAGGAGAAGGAGGAGGATGGAAAACAGCATAGCTTATTAATTTACCACCCTAGGGAACCTCGTCAAGCATGATCGATGGAGGCGCCGGCCGCGACGATCCCCGCGAACGCCTCCGGCGACAGGCTCGCGCCGCCCACCAGGGCCCCGTCGACGTCGGGGCGGCCGAGGAGCTCGGCGGCGTTGTCCGGTTTGACGCTCCCTCCGTAGAGGATCGGCGTCCGCTCCGCTCCGGAAGCCCCCAGAAGCGTAGACAGGGACTCCCGGATCGCGGCGTGCATGGTCTGGGCATCCCCCGGCGAGGCCGTGCGGCCGGTGCCGATCGCCCACACCGGCTCGTAGGCGATCATGAGCCGATCGACCCCGCCCGGCAGATCGTCGAGGGCGCGCGTCAGCTGGCGGATCACGACCGTCCGCTGATGCCCGGTTTCCCGCTCCGCGAGCGTTTCTCCCACGCACAGGATCGCCGAGAGCCCGGCCGCGAGGACGGACCGCACCTTGCGGCCAGAATCCTCGTCCGTCTCTCCGAAGAGCTGCCGCCGCTCCGAATGACCGACCAGGACGTGCCGCGCTCCGGCCGAGGCCAGGATCGGCACGGACACCTCTCCGGTGAACGCTCCCGACGGCTCCCAGTGGCAGTTCTGGGCGCCGATCTCGGCCACGCCCCCGGCCGCGCGGACGGCGGCCGCGAGCAGCGGGAAAGGCGGGAAGACCACGACCCGCACGTTCCCCCGTTCCGGAGCCGCCCGCCGGAACGCGTCGAACCACGGCCCCACCTCGGGGTCGGTCTTGTGCATCTTCCAGTTGGCTGCGACGACGACCGGACGGAGACCGCTCACGCGCCCCCCGACGGCGGATCGAGGGCCGTGATCCCGGGGAGGGTCGTGCCGCTCACCAGCTCCAGCCCCGCGCCCCCCCCGGTCGACACGTGGCTCACCCGATCGGCGAGCCCCGCCCCCTCGATGGCGGCCGCGGAATCGCCCCCTCCCACCACGGTGTAGGCGCCACGGTCGGTCGCCGCCGCGAGGAGCTTCGCCGCCGCGCGCGTCCCGGCATCGAAGGGCGGGGTTTCGAAGACGCCCAGCGGGCCATTCCAGAATACCGTGCGGGCACTCTGCAGGGCCTCGTCGATCGCCCGCAGGGTGCGGGGTCCGACGTCCAGGATCCTCCATCCCCGCTCCACCCGATCGACCGGAACCGTGCGCCGCTCGGCGCCGGAGGCGATCTCCCGCGCGACGACCACGTCGACCGGCAGCACGAGCCGATCCCCGAACCGGGCCATGAGCTCTCCCGCCTCGCGGGTCAGCTCCGGCTCGGCGAGCGATTCCCCGACCGGCACCCCGCGCGCCAGCAGAAAGGTGTTGGCCATGCCACCCGCCAGGAAGATCCGATCGGCACGCTCGGCGATCCCCCGCACGGTGTCGAGCTTCCCGGCCACCTTGGCGCCGCCCATGAGGGCGATGAAGGGGGGCTCGGGATCCACCACCCGGGAAAATGCGGCCAGCTCCCGCTCGACCAGCCGGCCGGCCACGCACGGGTCGAGGAAAGCGGTGACGCCCACCGTCGAAGCGTGGGCCCGGTGACAGCTCCCGAACGCGTCCTGAACGAAGAACTCTCCGAACGCCGCCAGGCGACGGGCGAATTCCGGGGCGTTGGCGGTCTCCCCGGGCTCGAAGCGCAGGTTCTCGAGCAGGAAGATCTCGCCTCCCCGGGCGTTCAGGACGACCTCGAGCGGGCGGTCGTCGAACAGGAGAGGCAGGAACACGACACGGCGTTCGAGCAGCTCTTCGAGCCGGTCGGCCACGGGACGCAGCGAGAGATCCGGATCGGGTCGTCCCTTCGGGCGGCCGAGGTGGCTGATCAGCACGATCGCCGCGCTTCGCGCCGCAAGCTCGCGCAAGGTCGGCAGGGTAGCCCGGATCCGGACGTCGGAGGCGATCCGACGCCCGCCGGCCGGCCCCTCCAACGGAACGTTGTAGTCGACCCGAACGAGGACCCGCCGCCCGCTCGACTCCCGCTCGGTCAGTGAGTCGATGGTCCGGCGTCCGAGATTGGACATGACGTCCTGCTAAAGATGACGGCTCAGGTAGGCGGCCAGGTCCACCAGCCGCGTCGCGTATCCCATCTCGTTGTCGTACCAGGCGAACACCTTCACCAGCGTGCCGTCGATCACCATCGTGGAGAGGGCGTCCACGGTCGCCGACTGGGTCGTCGAGACGTAGTCGACCGAGACCAGCGGTTCGTCGCTGACGACGAGGATCCCGTCCAGACGGCCCCGGGCCGCCTCGCGGAACGCGGCGTTCACCGCGTCGACGGTTGTTGCCCTCTCGACTTCCACGGTCAGATCGACGATAGAGACGTCGGGCGTCGGAACGCGGATCGCCGTGCCATCGATGCGACCCTCGAGCTCGGGCATCACCATCGCCGCCGCCCGCGCGGCCCCGGTGGTCGTAGGGATCATGGAGATGGCCCCCGCGCGGGCGCGTCGGAGGTCCTTGTCGGGGGTGTCGAGCATGTGCTGGCTCGCGGTGTAGGCGTG
>DASZOP010000179.1:0-3057 GCA_035550715.1 Gemmatimonadota bacterium
CAGGATCCCGACCCCGTTCCGGCTCACGAGGCCCGCGTGGACGGGAACCACATGGCGATCGGAGAGCCAGGCGAACAGGAGCGGCTGGAGGGGCTTCCCGAGCTCGTACAGGGAGAGCCGTTCCGAGCTGGCGACGAACCCAACGATCCGGCCGGCGGCCCGATCGAGCAACGTCAGCGCCTGGAAGGTCTGATAGCCGATGGTGGTCTCGTCGCGCGTGCTCGCCAGCACGTGCCGACCGAAGGGCCAGGTCCGGTAGAAGGCATCGCGCAGATTGGCGATCGGACACGGGACCCCCGTTTCCAGACCGTCCCAGAGATCGATGCGGAGCTCGGCGGGGTCCGACGGGGCGTCGTCCGACGCCAGGTGAGACAGCGGCCGTGTGACGCGGCGGGCGAGCCTCCGACCCGCGATCCGGAGGGTCACGCGGTGCCCGGCGAGCCGGTACCGATGGACGCTCCGGCGTGACGGAGCCCCGGACCAGGCGGCCTCGAACGCCGCCACGATCCGCGCGGTCGCGCCAGCATCCGCCCGTACGGGCAGAGACGCCGGTTTCAGCGGGAAGGACCCCGGCTCTCCTCCAGCGGATCGTCCCACGGGATCGGCTCGAGCCCGGGAACGGGTGGATCGAGAGCGAGCAGGTCGCCCATGTCGCGATAGATGTCGAGGCGGGGCGGCGAGTAGGCGCGCCCGCTGGGTCCCCCGTCCGGGGGCGGCCCCGGGGCATCGCCGTTCGCCGGAACGATCAGCTTCTCCTCGAGGAGCTGCTCCACCAGCTGCTCCACGTCGCTCCGGCACGCGCGCTCGGGCACGTCGAAGCGGCCGCAGACGTAGCCCACGATCGCATCCACGTCGTGACGGGCCTCGAGGAGCGACCAGACCTCGCTGCCGGTGGGATCCAGGCTGTAATAGACGCCGGTCGTCAGGTTGATGATGATCGCCTCGCCGTCGATCACCTTGGCGGCGACCTCCTGCTCATGGACACGAAAGCGGTCCGACCCTACCATCCGTTCCCTTCCCTTCAGCGGCGATCCGTCGGTCCGGCTCACCGGGAGTCAAGGGGGGCCTGGAACCCGACCCTCTCGTGGGTGGCTAGCAAGAGTGAGGCCAGTCAACATAATCCCCCTCGCCCCGTCCGTCACCGTCGGAGCCGCCCCGCGGTCCCGGATGCGGGGGCCAGGCTGTCCGTCCCCGCCGGCACGCGGGTGTCCCGGAACTCGACCTTGACCCCCGGTGTCAGCCGGGCGCCCAGGAAGGCCGCGTCCCAGTTCGTCAGCCGGACGCAACCGGATGAGGTTTCGTACCCGATCGTCGCCGGCTCCCGTGTGCCGTGGATCCCGTAGTGGGGTTCGGAGAGCTTGATCCAGATCCGGCCCACCGGGTTGTTGGGGCCGGGCGGGACGAGCGTGCTCGGCTTCGACCGGTCGACGCCGCTCAGGAGCCGCGGCTGATAGTGGAACCAGGGATCCGGCGTGATCGAGACGACCTCGAGCTCGCCGGCGGGCGAAGGGTCGTAGCTCGACCCGAGCGTGGTCGGGAAGTGGAACAGGACGCGCCCGGCGTCGTCCAGCGCGTGGACGTAGAACCCGCGACCGGAGACGACGACGCGCGCCACGCGCGGGCCTGCCGAGGGACCCGCGGAGTCGACGGCCAGGGCCTCCGGGGCCTCGCGCAGGTTCGGAACGACCAGGGTATCGCCAGGGGCCAGGCTGTCCAGGGCGCGCCCCCCGTTCAGCTCGGACAAGAGGGCCGGCGTCGCGTGGTACCGCTCGCCGAGCTTCTCGGCCGGCGACTCGTAGCACATGCACCCCAGGTGACGCCACCGGTAGACGTCGCCCGGTATGGCGCGGTACGGTCCGGCCAGATCGTCCTCGGTGATGACTCGGGTGTCGAGAAGGGTTGCGGGAGAGCCGGCCTGGCCGCGGAGGCGCGCCAAGGTGACGGAGTCGACGACCCCGGTCGCCGGAAGGCCTTCGCGGGCCTGGAACCAGACCACCGCCTTCTCGGTGTTCTTGCCCCATTTGCCGTCCAGGACGCCGGGCGAGAAGCGGGCCCGGTCGAGGAGGATCTGGACGTAGAGGACGGACGGGCCCTCGTCGTCCCCGAACACGGGGACGTGGACGGTCGGGTCGCCCGCGGCCGGATCGAGCGCCTCTTCTCCCGCCGTGGCCAGGTCCCGCCATCCTTCCGGAACCGGCACCGTGTCGAGCGCGGCCACGACCGTGGTCCGGCGTTCCAGCCGAACCGCCTGCCGCCAGGTCGAGTCGCGGCGGCCGGCCTCGATCTGGGCGGCGGTCAGCGACTCCTCCGACCAGTAGACGTCGGCGGGCTCGGCGGACTCGGCGGGCCCGGCGGCCGGTTCCTCCTCGCGGGCGCAGGCGGCCGCCGTCACGGCCAGCGCCAGTGCGGTCGAGCGGCTCACCCGACGGATCCGTCCCATGGCGCTGGAAAGCTAGGCCCCGGCCGATCGCGGTCCAGCCCTGCTGGTGAGGGTCCGGGGGCCCGCGTATCGTTCGCCGCGTGAGGATTTCTTCCTTCTCCACGATCGCGCTGGTCGCGCTGCTCGCGTTCCACGGGCAGGCCGCGGCCCAGACGATGCCACGCCCGACCGACGCGAGCCGTCCCGAGGACGGTCTCCTCGAGCGCCCCGGCCTCCAGGACCTGGTGGACGCCCAGGTCGAGCGCGACGGCCAGGGGCTGACCCGAGCCCTGGGAGACCCCGACCCGGCCGTCCGGGCGCGGGCCGCCTTCGCGCTGGCCTCAGTCCAGGAAAGGGACGCGGTCCCGGTGCTTCTCGACCTGCTCGTGGACGCCGAGCCACGGGTCCGGGCGGACGCTGCCTTCGCGCTCGGCCAGACGGCCGACTCGACGGTCGCGGGGCGGCTCCTCGAGGCCCTGGCCGGCGAGAGCCGTCCGGCCGTTCGACGGGCCCTCCTGGAGGCGCTGGGGAAGACCGGTGACCGGGCGTCCCTCCTCCGGCTGGCCGTTCTCGAGGCCGGGCCGGAGGAGACCGGCGCGCTGGGGCTCGCGCTCGGGCGGTACGGCCTGCGGGGCGTC
>DASZOP010000180.1:0-33899 GCA_035550715.1 Gemmatimonadota bacterium
CGCCCGCAAGCACTACTTCTATCCCGACCTTCCGAAGGGGTACCAGATCTCCCAGTACGACCGGCCGCTGGCGACCGGCGGAAGCCTCGAGATCGTCCTCGACGGGGGCGGCCGAAAGGCGATCGGGATCACCCGGCTCCACCTCGAAGAGGACGCCGGCAAGTCGCTCCACGGAACCGACGGCACGCGGGTCGATTTCAACCGCTGTGGAACTCCGCTCATCGAGATCGTGAGCGAGCCCGAACTGGCGAGCCCCAGGGAGGCATACCTGTACCTGTCGGCCCTCAAGCGGAACCTGCAGTACCTGGACGTCTCCAATTGCAACATGGAGGAGGGGAGCCTCCGCTGCGACGCCAACGTTTCCGTACGGCCCCGCGGAACGCACGACCTCGGCACCAAGACCGAGGTCAAGAACGTGAACTCCTTCCGCTACGTCGAGGACGCGCTGACCTTCGAGATCCGGCGTCAGGCAGAGCTCCTCGAGGCCGGCCGTCCGGTGGTCCACGAGACCCTCCTCTGGGACAGCGTCCGCGGCGAAGCCCGGCCGATGCGATCCAAGGAGATGTCCCACGACTATCGCTACTTCCCGGAGCCGGACCTCGAGCCGCTCGTCGTGACGGCCACGCGGGTCGCGGAGATCCGGCGCGGACTGCCGGAAGGCCCGGCGGCGCGCGCGGCCCGTTTCGTGGCGGAGTACGGCCTTCCCGACTACGACGCCGGTGTCCTGACCTCGACGCGCGGGATGGCGGAGTACTTCGAGGCGGTGGTGGGGTACCTGGGTGATCCGAAGGCCTTCGCCAAGGAAGCGGCCAACTGGGTCATGGGTGAGGTTCTCAAGCTGGCCAACGAAAGGAAGGTGGACGTAGCGGTCGATGGGTCGGGAGGACCGTCTCCGCTTCACCCTGCCGATGTCGCGGCCCACATAGCGGCGGCAGCGGATGGCAGGATTTCACGGACGGTGGCGAAGGATCTGATCGTCGAAGTACCGACGGGGAATGTTGAGTACACGGGACGTTCACCAGAGGTCTTCGTGCAGGCCGCGGAGAAGCTCGCGGAGAAGATCGAAGAGCGCGGACTGGCCCAGGTTTCCGACGCCGACGCGCTGGCCGCCGAGATCGACGCCGTCCTGGCCGGGCACCCGGACGAGGTGAACGCCTACCGGGATGGCAAGGAAGGGCTGATGGGGTTCTTCGTCGGCCAGGTCATGCGCCGCACGCGCGGCAAGGCCAACCCTCAGCTCGTTAACGAGCTCCTGAGAACGCGGCTGGCCGGCCGCTGAACGCCGCCCAGAATTCCTCGTGGAAGATCGGCGGCGTCTCGGAGGCCGGCCACGCCGGATCCGGGAAGAAGCTCGCAGCCAGGGTCTCCATCTTCTCGGCCGGAATCGGACGCGTCGCGACGACCCGTGCCGCCTCCTCCACCGAGATGGACGAGATCGACGCTCCCACCAGCTCCCGGCGGGCCTCCCGCCGCGCGGTCCGGAATGACTGCCGGCGGAGCTTCCGGGCCAGCGCGAGGTTCTCGGTCCCGGTCGGGTCCAGCCGCTGCGACAGGCTCTTCGTCCCCGAGCGCAACATGTCCTGGACGTAGGCGATCGTGAGGCGGGTCAGGCGGTCGATCCGCTCGTCCGACAGATCCCAGCGCGAGCGGTCGGCCATCCGCACCCACAGGCTGTTCCACCGCTCCTGGTTCGAGAGGTGGATGATCTGCTGATAGATGCGTTTGTGGGTGGTGAACGAGAAGAAGGCCTGTGTCAGGACCCGTTCGAGCAGCTCGTCCGCCTCGACGTGGTCTCCGAGGACGATCTCCCGCGCCAGGCGCAGGTACTCCTCCCCGAGCGCGGAGTCGAACCGATATTCCCAGTAGGTGTGCCCGAGCCGGGTAGCGTGCGGCGTCGCCGCGAGCTGGCGGGGGACAAAGACGTTGTGGGCGATCGTATCGGCCGCGAGGTGGCTCAGGTAACCCAGCGCGAACGAGCGCATGGCGGGCGTCCCGGCCTGATCCAGGATATCGAAGCCGATCCTCCAGTTATGACAGTGACGGCTATAGTCCACGTAGCGCTGCCCGAGCGCGATGTCGGCCGACAGGCTTCCGTAGAGGTACTGCCGCGGATGAGCCTGCAGAAGCTCGCGTACGAGCACCGGCAGGACCGCCAGGTTCTCGAGAACCGCGGTCCCCACGAAGGCATGGGTGGGCGGGCCCCAGGCCCACGCCAGGTCGGGGGTCCCGAGCAGGAGCGCGAGCGCCAGTCCGGCGATGACGAGGAGCGGGATCAGCGGAACAGGCCTCGCTTGCGGTTGTGGATCCGCTTCTCGATCCCCTTCAATTCCTCGGCGGCGGTCTCGCGGATCGAGCGCACTCCGTCCTCCACGGCCGCCGAGATCTCGGTCCGCAGGTCGGCGATCCTGCCCTCGGCATCCTCGCGCCAGACCTCGCCCCGCTCGCGCGCCGTGCCGGCCGCCTTTTCGAAGCGCTTGCCGGCGTCCTTCCTCAGACGCCTGCTCTGCTTGCGGACGTCCTTGCGAAGGTCGTCGCCCGCCTTGGGGGCCAGGAACAGCGCCACCCCGGCGCCGAAGAGGGCGCCCAGGAAAAAGGCGGCCACGAAGTCGAACGATCCGGTATTACGCTGGCTCATGATGGACCTCCCATCCTCTGGATTGCCGTTCTCGCCGGCCATCCGCTACCAGTATCGAGAAAGGAACCGTCGGGCGCCCGACAAGGTCGCTACCGACTTAAGGAGCGGCTTCTGGACCTCGTCCTGGACGACCTCGACGAGGGCGGCCAGATCGTCGATCCGCTTGCTGACCCGGTCCACCGACGACCCCATGCGGTTCACCTCGCGCTTCGCCGTCGACGTCATCTCCTGGACGTCGTCGGCGACGCTCTGAGCCCGAAAGAGGATCGGATCCACCTTGACCCGGACCTCGTCCAGGGTGCCCTTCATCTGGCGCGCCGACCGCTTGACGTCCAGCGCCACCGGGATCCCCACGAAGATCAGGACGAGGGTCAGGATCAGGAAGAATCCGGCGATGATCCAGAGCGCGATCGTGTTCAAGAGCGCGTATTCCATGTCGTTCCTTCGGCTGGAGATCCGCCGTCCCGGCCCGTGCCCGCCCCGGGGCGCGGGGACCGCTCTCGAGACGGCTCATTATACACGCGGAGGCCCCGGTCGCCCTGTAAGATTTCCCGCGCATGCAATCTACCCGTTTGCCAGCTCCCCGGCTGGCGGATATGGTAAGGCCACATGCAGCTCGACCGCCTGACGCAACGCCTGCAGGAGGCCTTCGTCGCGGCCCAGAACGGGGCGCGCGCGAACGGGAATCCGGAGATCACGACCGAGCACCTGGCCGAAGCCCTCCTCCGGCAGGAAGGCGGGCTCCTGCCGAACCTCCTCGGGCGGCTCGGGGTGGACGTCGCCTCGACGACCCGCCGGGTCGAGGACGCCGTGGGCCGGCTGGCCAGGGTATCGGGCGGAGCCGAGCCCAGGATCGGGCGCGAAGCGACGCGGCTCCTCGAGCGAGCCGAGAAGGACCGGGACGGGCTCCAGGACGAGTACACCTCCATCGAGCACCTCCTTCTGGCATGGGTCGAGACCGGGATCGGTGCGCTGGGTGAGATCCTCCGGACGGCCGGCGTGACGCGGGACGGCGTCCTGGCCGTCCTGCGCGACGTCCGCGGCGCACAGCGGGTGACCGATCCCAACCCCGAGGACAAGTACGAGGCTCTCGAGCGCTACGGCCGGGACCTGGTCGAGCTGGCCCGGCGTGGCAAGCTCGATCCGGTCATCGGCCGGGACGAGGAGATCCGGCGCACGATCCAGGTGCTGTCGCGGCGCACCAAGAACAACCCGGTCCTGATCGGCGAGCCGGGCGTCGGCAAGACCGCCATCGTCGAAGGTCTGGCCCAGCGGATCGTGGCCGGCGACGTGCCCGAGAGCCTCCAGGAGAAGCGCCTCATCCAGCTCGACGTCGGCGCCATGGTGGCGGGCGCGAAGTACCGCGGCGAGTTCGAGGAGCGGTTCAAGGCCGTGCTCAAGGAGATCACCGAGTCCGAGGGCGAGATCGTCACGTTCATCGACGAGCTTCACACGCTGGTCGGCGCCGGTGGTGCCGAGGGCGCCGTCGACGCTTCGAACATGATCAAGCCGCCGCTGGCGCGGGGCGAGCTCAGGATGATCGGCGCCACGACGCTCGACGAGTACCGCAAGCACATCGAGAAGGACGCCGCGCTCGAGCGGCGGTTCCAGCCCGTGTTCGTGGGGGAGCCGTCGGTCGAGGACACGATCGCGATCCTGCGGGGCCTCAAGGAGCGCTACGAGGTCCATCACGGCGTCCGCATCACCGATGGGGCGCTGGTGGCCGCGGCAACCCTGGCCGACCGCTACATCGGAGACCGCTTCCTCCCCGACAAGGCGATCGACCTGGTGGACGAGGCGGCGTCCCGGCTCAGGATGGAGATCGACTCGGTGCCGGTCGAGATCGACGTGATCGAGCGCCGCATGACCCAGCTCGAGATCGAGAAACGGGCGCTCGCCAAGGAGGAGGACCCGGACTCCCGCGACCGGCTGGCACGGATCGAAGAGGAGCTGGCCGACCTGCGGGAGGAGGCCGACGCCCTGCGCGCCCGCTGGCAGGAGGAGAAGGCGGAGATCCAGTCGATCCGCGAGCTCAAGGAGCGGATCGAGAACACCAAGGCGGCCGCCGAGCAGGCCCAGAGGGTCGGGGACCTGGCGAAGGCCGCGGAGCTTCAATACGGCACGCTGGCCGAGCTCCGGAAGGAGCTGGAGAGGCGCGAGGCGGAGCTGGCCGAGACCCAGGCCGGCGGCGGGATCCTCAAGGAAGAGGTCGACGAGGAGGATATCGCCGAGGTGGTCGCCAACTGGACCGGGATCCCCGTGTCCCGGCTGGTCGAGGGCGAGCGCGAGAAGCTGGTCCGGATGGAGGAGCGCCTCCACCGTCGCGTGATCGGTCAGGACGAAGCCATCCGGGCCGTGTCGGACGCCGTCCGTCGGGCCCGGGCCGGACTCCAGGATCCGAACCGGCCCATCGGAAGCTTCATCTTCCTCGGTCCGACCGGGGTCGGGAAGACCGAGCTCGCCCGAGCCCTCGCCGAGTTCCTCTTCGACGACGAGGACGCGAGGGTCCGGCTCGACATGTCGGAGTACATGGAGCGCCATGCGGTGGCGCGTCTGATCGGCGCGCCGCCGGGGTACGTCGGCTACGAGGAAGGGGGCCAGCTCACCGAGGCCGTCCGGCGGCGGCCGTACGCGGTCGTCCTGCTGGACGAGATCGAGAAGGCCCATTCCGAGGTATTCAACGTGCTGCTCCAGGTGCTGGACGACGGGAGGCTCACCGACGGCCAGGGGCGCACGGTGAACTTCACCAACACGGTGCTCATCATGACCTCGAACGTGGGGAGCCAGTACATCACTGCAGAGGAAGACGAGGCGCGGATGCGTGAACGGGTGATGGACGCCCTGCGTGACCGCTTCCGCCCCGAATTCCTGAACCGGGTCGACGAGGTGGTGATCTTCCACCGCCTGGAACCCGAGGACCTGAGGGCGATCGTGGACGTCCAGCTCCGTCGTCTGGAGCGCGTCCTCGCGGGCCGGGGGCTATCGATCGAGCTCGCCGAGCCCGCCAAGGAGTACCTCGCCGAGCACGGCTACGACCGGGTCTACGGAGCGCGCCCGCTCAAGCGCGTGATCCAGAGCGAGCTCATGAACCCGTTGGCCATGCAGCTTCTCGAGGGGATGCTGAACGAAGGCGACCACGTCGTCGTGGACGTGGCCAAGGACGGCGAATCGCTCGTCTTCCGACCGGAGGAAGCACCGGTCCTGGAACCCGAGACGGTGTAGGATGGTTCTCGCCCGGACTGGATCTCGACGTCGAAGCCTCTGAGCCTACTCCTCGGTCATCTCCTGATCGACCCGGTGGTAGCGGGCGGCGGGGGCAGGTGCATGGCCGGCGACCTCGATCAGGACGCCGTGCGTGAAGAGGGGATGAAAGAACGCGATCTCACGTCCCCCGGCCCCCATCCGGGGCGCCTCGCCGACCGTCTCGACGCCGTGCTCGATCCCGGCCAGGATGGCCTTGTGCACGTCGGGTACGTCGAACGACACGTGATGGAGACCTTCGCCGTGTTTCGCCAGGAAGCGGCCCACCGGCGTGTCGGGATCGGTCGGCTCGAGGAGCTCGATCTCGCCTCCGTCGAACGGGATCAGGGCGACCTTGACCCCTTCGGAAGGGATCTCCTCGATGTCACGGACCTCGAGCCCGAGCACCTCCTCATAGAAGACACGGGCGTCGAAGATCGACCGGACGGCAACGCCGATGTGGGCCAGGCGGACGTCCAAGAGATCATCCTCCTCTAGAAGGAATGCGCGACCCCGGGGGCGCGTACTTTCGGTTGACACGGCGATTTTCGAGCGGCTATTATAGCCCCTTCCCCGGCCGGCCGTCGACAAGAGCGGCCACGATTTCATGGAGATGCGAGCATGTCATCCGATCATCACGTTCAAGCAGTCACGGACACCGACTTCGAGGCCGAGGTCAAGCGTTCGGAAAAGCTGACGCTGGTCGACTTCTGGGCCGAGTGGTGCGGGCCCTGCAAGATGATCGCGCCGACGGTCGAGGAGCTGGCCAAAGAGTACGACGGGCGCGTGAAAGTCTGCAAGCTGGACGTAGACTCGAACCAGCGCACGGCCCAGGAATACGCCGTCCGGTCGATCCCCAGCCTCCTGTTCTTCAAGGATGGGCAGGTGGTGGAGACCGTCGTCGGAGCCGTCCGCAAGCAACGCCTCGAAGAGGTCATCGAGGCCCATCTGTAGCGAGATCGGGCTAGCGGTCGTCCAACGTCCGCGGACCGGGGCTCGCCGCCGGGTTGCCGGCGGCGAGCCTTTGTCATCCGGGGGTAGGCCATGCCCGAGTGGCTGAAGAGCGCATTCGTCCGTCTCCTCGACCCGATCGTGGATGGCCTCGTACGACGGCAGGTCCATCCCAACGTCATCAGCACGGTGGGGTTCCTGGTCACGCTCGGTGGGGCCGCCATCGTGTTCGCCCGACACCTCTTCCTCGGCGTCGTCGTGTTCCTGCTCGGCGGCTTGATGGACATCCTTGACGGCAACGTGGCGCGGCAGTCCGGGCTGGCCTCGAAGTTCGGCTCGTTCTACGATTCGACCCTGGACCGCGTCTCCGAGATCGTTTTCTATTTCAGCCTCTACGCCTTCTTCCGCCCGCTGCAGGAGTTCTGGTGGGTGGGATACGTGGTGATCACGGCCATGGTCGGATCGCTCATGGTCTCCTACACGCGAGCACGGGCGGAAGCGCTGGGCGTCGACTGCAAGGTCGGTTTCATGCAACGCCCGGAGCGCATCGTAGCGATCGGACTGGGCGGTCTGTTGACCGGGGTCGCACGGCTGATCGACCCGGAGCTCGAATACTGGCCGCTCCTGATCGCGCTCGGCCTGATCGCCATCCTCGCCAACCTGACCGCCCTCGAGCGGATCTACTCCGTGTACCGGGTCGCCCACGGGGTACCGCTCGACGCCTCCCCCTCGCCCACCGACGATCAGAAAGGAGTGCCATGAAACCCTCGCCCACGCCGATCGAGTCGCCCGGCGGGACCCTGGGGGTCCTGCTGCCCGGGATGGGCGCGGTGGCCACCACCTTCATCGCCGGGGTCGAGGCCGTGCGCCGGGGCACGGGACGGCCGTTCGGCTCCCTGACCCAGATGGGCACGATCCGGCTCGGGGGCCGGCCCGAGAAGCGCGTCCCGAGGATCGCGGACTTCGTGCCGCTGGCGGGGCTCGACCAGCTCGTCTTCGGCGGGTGGGACGTCTTTCCCGACACGGTTTACGAATCGGCCTTGAAGGCGGGCGTCCTCGAACGCGCTCAGGTAGAGGAGCTCAAGGACTTCCTGCACGCCATCGAGCCCATGCCCGGCGCCTTTGACCGCCGCTACGTCAAGAAGCTGAACGGGACGCACGTGATCGGGAGCCGGAAGAAGCGCGAATGGGCGGAAACGCTGATCGAGGACATCCAGCGGTTCCGCGAGACGAAGGGATGCGACCGGCTGGTCATGGTATGGTGCGGGTCGACGGAAGTGTTCCTCAGGCCCGGTCCGGTCCACGCCTCGCTGAAGGCGTTCGAGAGGGGGCTCGACGCCGACGACGACGCGATTCCGCCCTCCATGGTGTACGCCTACGCCGCGCTCAAGTGCGGAGTGCCCTATGCCAACGGCGCCCCGAACCTGTCGGCCGACATACCGGCCCTGCTCGAGCTGGCCGATGAGATGGAGGTGCCGGTCGCCGGGAAGGACTTCAAGACCGGCCAGACTCTCATGAAGACGATCCTCGCGCCGGGACTCAAGGCCCGCATGATCGGGATTCGCGGCTGGTACTCGACCAACATCCTGGGCAATCGGGACGGCGAGGTGCTGGACGACCCCGAATCGTTCAAGACCAAGGAGGAGTCGAAGCTGGGCGTCCTCGACTTCATCCTCCAGCCCGAGCTCTACCCGGAGCTGTACGGCGACATCTCGCACGTCGTCCGCATCAACTACTACCCCCCGCGCGGCGACAACAAGGAGGGGTGGGACAACGTCGACATCTTCGGATGGCTTGGCTACCCGATGCAGATCAAAATCGACTTCCTGTGCCGGGACTCTATACTGGCGGCTCCGATCGTGCTCGACCTGGCGCTGTTCCTCGACCTGGCGCGACGGGCCGGGATGGCCGGGATCCAGGAGTGGCTCTCGTTCTACTGGAAGAGCCCCATGCACGCTCCCGAGCTGTACCCGGAGCATGACCTGTTCATCCAGCAGATGAAGCTGAAGAACACGTTGCGGCACATGATGGGGGAGGAGCAGATCACGCACTTGGGGCTCGAGTACTACGAGGACTAGCTTTGGCTTGCCGAGGCGCCCTGCTGACCATCCCCCTGTTGCTCCCCGCCTGTGCTGGTCGATCGGATGTCGATCCTGCGCAGGTCCGGGCCCTCATCGAGGCGCGCAACGCGGATTTCGAGCGCTGGTACGCGACGGGAGCGATCGATTCCGCGGCGATGATGTTCGCCGAGGACGCGTGGCAGCTGCCTCCGAACCAGCCACCGCTCGTGGGCCGCGAAGCCTACCGCGGCTTCTGGACCCGGGCTACGGGCTGGGGACTCTGGGAATTCGACTTGCGCACGGAGGATGTGGTGGTGGATGGGCCCATCGCCGTGGAGCGCGGTTCGTATTCGCTGGTGTTCACCCCCGACGACGACGCCCCGGAGGGAATGGGGTCGGTGGACGACCAGGGCAACTACGTCGTCCTTTGGCGGCTTGACCCCGACGGGGTGTGGCGGGTTGTTTGGGACGCCCCGGTGAGCACGAAACCCCTGCCTGCCTCGCCGGAGTGACGCTACGATCCAGTCGTCCGGCGGGGGCCCTCGCAACCCTCCTGGGACTGCTCCCCTGGGCTCCACCGTTGCCGGCACAGGACGGCGGCCCGGAGTGGGGGCTCCCCGCCGTTGCCGTCGACGGCTACGAGCGGCGCCGGGAGGTGGACGTCCTCCACTACGAGATCTCGCTCGACCTGCCTGATTCCGGCCGCTCGATCCGCGGCCGGACGGAGATCCTCTTCGAGGCGGTGGTCGCGCTGGACTCGTTGGCCCTCGATTTCGGCGGCCTCGAGGTCGACAGCGTCCGCGTGGACGGTCGGACCGCCGCATTTCGGCATGAAGGCGAGCGGCTCGTGATCGAGACCCCGCCCACCAAAGCCGGGGCGCGTCGCGAAGCCGCCGTCTGGTACCACGGGTCCCCCTCCGACGGCCTGATCCTGGGACCCAACCGCCACGGCGGCTTCGGGGTCTTCGCCGACAACTGGCCCGATCGCGCCCGCTACTGGTTCCCGGGCGTCGATCATCCCTCGGACAAGGCCACCGTGCGGTTCGAGGTGACCGCGCCGTCCTGGATGGAGGTCGTCGCCAACGGCTATTTCGTCGACCGGGTCGACCTCGGCGACGACCAGGCGCGGACCCGGTGGTCCGAGACGGCCGCGATCCCGACGTACTGCATGGTGGTGGGGGCTGCCGATTTCGCGATCACCCGGGCCGGCGAAGGAGCCGGGATCGAGATCACCCACTGGACCTACCCCGCGGACTCGACGGCGGGCGAGCTGGCGTTCGCCCGCTCGGTCGAGATCGTGACCTTCTACGATTCGCTGTTCGGACCCTTCCCATACGAGAAGCTGGCCCACGTCCAGTCCGCCACGCGGTACGGCGGGATGGAGAACGCGTCGGCGATCTTCTACGGCGAGGAAGCGATCGGCGAAGCCGTCCTCGACCGCGACGCGGCGGGGCGGGCGGCGGACGTACCGGGCGTGGACGACCTCACCGCGCTGGTCGCCCACGAGACCGTCCACCAGTGGTTCGGCGACGCGGTCACCGAAGGCGACTGGCGGCACCTCTGGCTGTCGGAGGGGTTCGCCACCTACTTCGCGGCGGTCTTCTTCGAGCTGCATGGCGGCGATGCCGGTCGTGGTTCAGACGAGCTGGCGCGCCGGATGCTGGAGATGCGGGACGAGGTGCTCGAGTACTATCTCGAGACGCCGGAACCCGTCTACGGCGAAGAGCCGCGTGAATACGAGAGCCTCCTGACACCCAACAACTACCAGAAGGGCGCCTGGGTGCTCCACATGCTCCGCCGCCAGGTGGGGGACGAGGCGTTTTTCGAGGTGATCCGTCGCTACTATAGCGCTTTCCGGGACGGCACCGCCTGGACGACCGACCTCGAGCGCATCGCCGAAGAGGTCTCGGCCCAGGACCTGGGGTGGTTCTTCGGCCAGTGGCTGGGGCGGGCCGAGCTGCCCGAGCTCTCGGTGGCTCCGATGGAGGGCGACCCGACACGCCTCGTGATCCGGCAGCACCAGCGCGGCGAGCCATTTCGTCTGGACATCGATCTGGCGATCGAATGGCCAGGCGGTGGCCGGCGCGAGCGGGTGAGCCTGACCGGCCGCGAGACCGTCGTGGAGGTTGCCGCGCCGGTCCCGATCGAGGCGGCCTCGATCGATCCGGCCACCGGGGTTCTGTTCCTGCAGGCGGTGGTGGGGCGGGCGGAAGCCTGGCCCCCCGGCCCGGATCGTGCATCCCATTCCCCCTCGGACGGGTCGCCGGCGGCCCCACGGACGCCGGACCCGCAACCCGGCGGATGAGCGTCGCCTTTCGCGGCACCCTTATCACGTTCGAGGGCGGCGAGGGGGGCGGCAAGTCGACCCAGGCCGAGCTCCTGGGAACCTGGCTTGGGCGACAGGGCTATGAGGTCGTCGTGGCGCGCGAACCGGGCACGACCGCGGTCGGCGAGAGCGTCCGGCGGATCCTTCTCGAGGAGGCGCCCGACCACCTGGCCCCGGAAGCCGAGCTCGCGCTCTACGTCGCCGCCCGGGCCCAGCTCGTGGCCGAGATCGTCCGGCCGGCGCTCCAGGAGGGACGAGTCGTGGTGCTGGACCGCTACGGCGACAGCTCCATCGCCTACCAGGGGTACGGGCGAGGGGTCGGCCCGGATCGCGTCCGGGAGATGAACCGCTGGGCGACGGGCGGAATCGAGCCGGACCTCACGATCCTGGTGGACGTCGCCCCGGAGCTGGAGACGGATCGCCTGGAGGGAAGGCCCCGGGACCGCCTGGAGCGGGCGGGGCGATCGTTCCACGAGCGGGTCCGCGAGGGGTACCTGGAGTTGGCCGGGAAGGAACCCGGCCGTTTCCTCGTAGTAGACGCCGGACGCCCGATCGACGAGATTCAAGGGGTGATCCGAGAGCGGGTGGGCTCGCTGCTCGCCCGACGACGCCGGCCAAGGAAGGAACCGTGATGATCAGAAAGCGTTTCGGCACCCTCTTCGTCCTGCTGTTCTTCCTGGCGGTTCTAACCGGCGGCGTCATCTACGACGACCTTTCGGCCTCGAACGGCGACGACCCGTATCGAGCCATCAAGCTCCTGAACGAGGCCATCCACCAGGTCTCGGACAAGTACGTCGACCCGATTTCCTCCGACAGCCTCTACATGCGAGCCCTCGAGGGGATGCTGCTCTCGCTCGATCCGTATTCGCAGCTCCTCTCTCCGAGCGAGTACAACGACCTCCGGATCCACACCCAGGGGAACTATGAGGGCCTGGGGATCCGGATCGACATCGTGGACAACGTGCTTACCGTCATCTCGCCGATCGAGGGAACGCCGGCATACAAGGCGGGTCTCCGGGCGGGCGACCGGATCATGAAGGTGGACGGCGTCTCGACCGAGGGGTGGAGCGAGGAGAAGGCCGTCCAGGAGCTCCGCGGCCCGCAGGGCTCGGAGGTCGAGCTGATCATCGGCCGGGACGGCCTCGACGAGCCGATACAGGCCGACATCACCCGCAAGGCCATCAAGCTATCGGCCGTTCCGTACGCGTTCATGCTGGACGATGGGATCGGCTACGTCCGGTTCACCCAGTTCTCCGAGCACGGCCGGGACGAGATCCGCGACGCGATCCGGGAGCTCGAGCGGCAGGGGATGCGGGCCCTGATCCTGGACGTGCGTCAGAATCCGGGCGGGCTCCTCGACCAGGCGATCGAAGTCTCCGACCTGTTCCTGCCGAAGGGCGTGGAGATCGTGTCCACCAAGGGGCGGGCGGCCGACAGCGATCGCCAGTACTCGGCGCGCGACAACAACGACTTCTCGGTGCACCCGATGGTGCTGCTGATCGACAACGGCTCGGCATCCGCCACCGAGATTCTGGCCGGGGCGCTCCAGGACCACGACCGGGCGCTCATCGTGGGTGAGACCTCGTGGGGCAAGGGCCTCGTGCAGAGCCTCTTCTCCCTGGACGACGGGTACTTCCTCAAGCTGACGACGGCGCGCTACTACACGCCGAGCGGCCGCAGCATCCAGCGGGATGACGAGATCGAGCTGGCGTCCTTCGAGGGCTTGCCTTCCGAAGCCGGCACGCTGGACAGCGGCACGGAGTCGATCCCCGACAGCCTCGTCTTCGACACCGACATGGGTCGCACGGTCTACGGCGGGGGTGGGGTCATGCCGGATGTGGTCGTCAGGGCGGAGAAGCTCAGCGAGGTAGCCACCCAGCTCCTCGAGCAGGCGTTCCGGAAGAACGCGTTCTTCAGCTTCGCCGTGCACTACCACGCAAGCCATCCGTCGCTCCCGCGGACCTTCGCGCCCGACGCCGCGCTGATGGACGAGTTCCGGACCTATCTGCAGCGTGACAAGGGCATCGACTTCTCGGACGAGGCGTTCGACGCGGAGGGCGACTACATCCGTGACTACCTGCGCTACACCCTGATCAGCCAGTATCACGGCGAGGGCGTGGCCCGGCAGGCGGTCATGGAGGCGGATCTCCCGCTGGCGACGGCGGTCGACATGCTGAACGAGGCCGACACGCTGGCCGATCTCTTCCGGCTGGCCGACCGCGCCCGTCAGGCCCAGGCCGACCAGGTCGGGGCGGAGACCGCCCTCGAGGACGGATCCGAACCGGCGGATCCGATGCTCCTCGACCGCTCCACGCCGCGCTAGTGCCCGAAGCCGTCCTGGTCGACGGCTACAACGTCCTTCATGCCATACCACGCTTCGCGCCCCGCGGCGGGAACGTCGCCGAGGGGCGTCACGCGCTGGAGCGCTGGCTCGCGGAAGCGGGCGCCCGCCAGCGGGTGCCCGAGATCGTCCTCGTGTGGGACGGCGGGAAAGCCGCCCGCCCGGTGACCCGGAGCGGCCCGGTTCGAATCCTCTATGCCGAAACGGGCCGGACCGCCGACGACCGGATCCTGGATCTCTGCCGCGGCACGTACGCGGATCGCGCCGGATCGACGTGGGTCGTCTCCTCGGACCGTGACGTGCAGGGTCCCGCCCGCCAGCTCGGCTTCACCGCGATCGGCGCCATGACGTTCTACCGGCGCTGGTCGCCCGACGGCGCGCCCTCGGGCCGGAGCCGGCGCTCGGGACGGGTCAGTGGCGCCGAAGCGAACCCGCGCCCCGCCCGTGCCGAGGTCGACGGCCTGCTGGACGAGCTCCTGGCCCGGCGTGAGGATCCCGAAGGGGGAGAGGGCTGAGGCCGGCGCGCGAGTCCGCCCCCGGCGCCGCCCCGGCCGTCGGGCCCGTCCTCAAGCGGGCGGTCACGCGGTGGGAGATCGTCGGGCTCGCGATGAACGACGTCGTCGGCAGCGGGGTCTACCTGCTGCCCGCGGCCGCCGCCCTCCTCCTGGGCCCGGCCAGCGTGTGGGCGGTGATCCTGGCGGGCGCCGCGGTCGCCCTCCTCGTCCTCTGCTTCGCCGAGGCTGCCAGCCACTTCGACGAACCCGGCAGCGGCTACATCTACACGCGCGAGGCGTTCGGCGATTTCGTCGGGTTCGAGGTCGGGTGGATGACGTGGCTCGCCCGGATCTCGTCCATCGCGTCGCTCTCCAACGGTTTCGCCCAGGCGCTCTCGTTTCTGTGGCCGGCCGCGATGGTCGGCGGGACGCGGGCCCTGGTGATCGCGCTTCCGATCTTCTTTTTCACCTGGATCAACGTCGTGGGGGTCAAGTCGGGGGCCCGGACCGCGGTCGTCCTCACGATCGCCAAGATCGTGCCGCTCGTGATCCTGGTTGCGGTCGGCCTGTTCGCGGTCCAGTGGGACCGGATCTTCCCGACGCCCGCGCCGCCCACCGACCGGCTGGGCGAGGCCGCCCTCCTCCTTCTCTTCGCGTACGCGGGGTTCGAGAACACGGCCGCCGCCGCGGGCGAGTACCAGAACCCGAAGCGGGACGTGCCGTTCGCGCTCCTCACGATGATCGTCGTGGTGACGGCGCTCTACACGGCGGTCCAGATCGTGGCGCTGGGCGTCCTGCCCGATCTCGCGGAGAAGGTCGAGGGGGCGCCGCTGGCCGACGCGGCGGTGCTTCTGATGGGCGCGGCGGGCGGGATCCTGATGACCCTGGGGGCGGCGATCTCGATCGAAGGCAACGTCGGCAACACCATGCTGGCGGGTCCCCGGTATCTGTACGCGCTGGCCGTGGACGGATACGGGCCGGCGGCCCTGGCCAGGATCCATCCGCGCTACCGGACGCCGGCCTGGGCGATCGTGACCCAGGCGACGGTGGCGCTCGCGCTCGCCCTGTCGGGCTCGTTCGTCCAGCTCGCCATGCTCTCGATCATCGCCCGGCTCGCGACCTACATGGGGACGGCCGCGGCGGTCCCGATCCTGCGACGGAAGCGGGGGGTCGCGGAGGGAGCCTTCCGCCTGCCGGGCGGTCCGGTGATCCCGGTTCTGGCGCTCCTCCTGTGCCTCGCCTTCCTGGCCAGCGCCAGGACCGAGAACCTGCTGGCCGGGCTGGTCGCGCTGGTGGTGGGGGTGGTGATCTACGCTTTTCGCCGGCCGCCGCGCGAGCCGGCGGTCACCGACGCAGGGTAGCTCTTCACAAAGCGAAACCCCCGGCCTCTTTCGAGACCGGGGGCTTCGGATTAGACCTGCGGTCGGCGCCTAGTGGTACGGCTGGAGCCGCCGCGCCCGCGACTGATGGCGGAGCCGCTCGATCGCCCGCTCCTTGATCTGGCGGATCCTCTCCCGCGACAGGTTGAAGATCGAGCCGATCTCGCGGAGCGTCAGGGGCTCGTTGCCGTCCAGCCCGTAATAGAGCTTGACGATCTTGGCCTCCCTGGGCTGCAGCGTCTCGAGGGTCTCGCGGATCTCCTTGATCCGCGCGCTCTCGAAGGTCTGCTCCTCCGGATCCAGGGTCTCGTCGTCCGAGAGGTAACTGAAGAGGGTCTTCTCCTCGCCCTCGAACAGCGGCGCGTCCAGGGACAGCGAGCGGCGGGAAACGTTCATCAGCTTCCGCACCTCGTCGACGTCCATGTCCATCGCCGCGGCGACCTCCTCCGGCTTCGGCTCACGCCCGAGCTTCTGGGTGAGCTCGGCCTCCTTCTTGGAGATCTTGTTGAGCGTGGTCGCCCGGTTGATCGGCAGCCTGAACGTCTTCGAGTTCTCCGCCAGCGCCTTCAGGATCGCCTGGCGGATCCACCACACGGCGTACGAGATGAACTTGACGCCCTTGGTCTCGTCGAACTTCTGGGCCGCGCGCACCAGACCGACGTTGCCCTCGCAGATCAGATCCGGCAGGCTCATTCCGAGATTCTGGTACTTCTTGGCCACCGACACCACGAACCGGAGGTTCGAGCGGACCAGCTTCTCGAGGGCGAGCTGATCCCCGTCCCGGATCCGGCGGGCGAGCTCGGCCTCCTCCGCGCGCGTCAGGAGGGGATGGTTCTTGATGTCCTCCAGATAGAGCGCGAGGGCGCCTTCGTCGACCTTGTCGGTCCCGGTGCCGAGCGACATATTGCTCGTCTTCCTGCGCTTGGTCGTCATGAGCGTCCGCTTTCCCTTATCATTCCGCTGAACAAGACCTGCCGTGAACACAATGGTGGCAAAATGGGGATCAAGAGAGTATAAGTGCCCAACCCCTATTCCGTCAAGGGGTTCCGGTCCATCTTGACCTTTCGAACCGGCCGTGCCACGATGGGTATCAGAACCGGCATGTCGTATACACTCCCGCCCCCCCGGAAGTTGCCCGCCCTCTGCGCGGTGCTCCTTGCTCTGGCCGGGGGTCCTCCGGCTCGGGCCCAGGAGCCCGCCCCGGCCGACCCCGCGGGGTTTCGCCGCCAGTACCTCCAGGCGGAGGCTTACCGGACGGGGACCTCGGCTACCCTGTCGGAGTGGCCCGAGCTGGGGGGGCTGATCCGGGCGTCCCGCGAGCTCGAAGCCGCGGTCGCCGAGGACGACCAGACCCTCTCCGGGGAACTCCTGCTCACCTTCCGGGCAAGGGTCGATTCGCTGGCTGCCCGGCCATTGCCGGCCTTCATGGAGCCCCAGGCCGACGTTGTCCGGACGACGCTGGACTCGCTGGGCGAGCACCTGGCCCGGGCCGAAGCGTGGCTCGGTGCCCTGCCGCCGGCACCCGCAGCGACGGATGGATCGGCGGTGAACGAGGTGGAAAGCGAGCGGACCCTGGTGACGGGGAGGACGGCGGTGACGGTGCCGGCGGGCGTCCGGGTCGGGAGCGAGGATTCGCTGCCGACGGCCGAGCTTCCCGGGGAGGAAGAGAACTTCCTCGATCTCCTGAACCGGGCTCTATCCGACCTCGATCTGCTCGTCCACCTGACCCGGACCGCCGGCCGGGACCCGGCGTCCGAGCCGGCTTCCGCCGAGGCGGTCAGCTCAGCCCGGCCAGCCCCAGGACCCAGCTCGCCAGCACGTACAGCGCCACCCCGCCGAGGACCGTGAACGCCAGGTGGTGACCGACCTCCTTGTTGACCTCCGGGACCAGATCGGTCGCCGCCACGTAGATCGTGACGCCGGTCGCGAGGGCCAGGCCCCTGCCGGCCAGTTCCTCCCGCCCCGCCAGCAGCATCGCTCCCAGAACGCACGCCGCGCCGACCACGGCCGAGGCGGCTACCGCACGGCTCCGCCCGCCTCCCGCGGCGCGGACGATGGAGGCGATCGTGAACCCCTCCGGCAGCTTGTGGAGGGCGATCGCGCCGAACACGAGCCAGCCGAGCGTGGGCGAGACCGTGAATCCGGCGGCGATCGACACGCCGTCGAAGAACGAGTGGAGCCCGAGGCCGATGGTGGCCGCGGCGCTGGAGGCGTCCTGGACGACCTCGGTGTGGGTTTCCTCACCGAAGTGGAAATGCCGGACCAGCGTGTGCTCGAACAGGTGCGTCACGAAGTACCCGGTGACGACCAGCGGCATGGCGAGCGCGGGGGCGAGCTCGAGCGCCTCCGGGAGCATGCGGAGCAGCGCCACGCAGAGCAGGAAACCGGCACCGATCGCGACGAAGAGACGGAGCATGAGCCGGCTCCAGCGCGTGCGAGCGCCGATGAGGAGACCCCCCAGCACGTTCCCCAGGGCGGCCAGAAAGGCGAGAACGAGGCCCATCGTGCGGGCGGCGAAGCTAGCCCCGGTGTCGGGCGGGGCAACGCGCGAAGGCGGGGCGGGGGCCGGTGAACGCTCCCGTCTTTCCGCTCGCCAACGTGGTCCTCTTCCCGCACACCTTCCTGCCGCTCCACGTCTTCGAGCCGCGATACCGGGCGATGGTCGCGCACGCCCTCGAGGGCCCGCGTCTCATCGTCGTCGTGCTGGCGCGGGAGGAGTTGCCGCCGGGACGGCAGCCGGACATCCACCCGATCGGTTCGGTCGGCCGGATCGACGTCGTCAACCGGCTCGAGAACGGTCGCTTCCACCTGGTGCTGCACGGGTTGTCGAGGGTGGCTCTGGGCGACCTCGATCCACGACCCGACGACTACTACGAGGTCCGGATCCGTCTCAAGGGCGAGATGCTCCCCGACCTCCAGGATCCACGCGTGGCGGAGGCCAAGGCCGCCTTTCTCATGACCGTCCGGCGCTACGCGGAGCAGGTCCTCTCGGGTGGCGTCCCGAACGACCTCCTGACCGAGGCCCTCCCGTATCCCGTGCTCGTGAACCGGGCCGCGTCGCTGCTGCGCGTCCGCGTCCAGGCAAAGCAGGCTCTCCTGGAGATCGACGACGTGGAGACCCGGGCCGGTGAGGTCGAGGGGTGGATGGAGAGCCAGATCACGTCCCACGCCTCGGTCGACCGGTTTCGCACCCACCGGCCGATCGATCCGAGCGTCAACTGAGCTCTACTGCGGGGTGACCGCGGGCGGGCGCTCTGCGGGCGGACGCTGGGCCTCGGGGGTCGTGGTGCCGCCCTCGGCAGGCTGCCCCCCGTCCGGGGCGAACCCTCCTTCGGGGACCTCCTCTGCCGCATCCTCCGCCGGGCCCGGCATGGTGAGCGGAACGGCCTCCCGCTCGAAGGGCTTCCGCCGATCCTCGGGGATCGAGAGCTCGACCGAGTCGAACACGTTTCCGTCGACGTCGACGGCCTCGATACTCATCGTATAGTGGTCGACCTCGACCCGGACGTACTCGTAGATCTGGTCGGAGTACGCGGTGAACCAGTCCGCGCCGGTGCCCCGGAAGGTGCGTCGGCCGCCGCCGCCGCCGGTCACCACGTATACCGTGCCCTCGTTGTCGGGTGCGACCTCGTTGCCGCGGATCGTACGCGTGCGCTGGTAGTCGTGGTCGTGGCCGGTGAACACGATCGGCACGCCGTAGCCATCCATCAGGGGAGAAATGAACTGGCGTATGGCGAGGTCGGAGCCGTGACCCCCGAAGCCCGTGGAGGCGCTGTAGGGGCCGTGATGGAAAAAGACGACCGTCCAGTCGATGTCGGGATCGGCCTGGGCCGCCGAGAGCTCGGTCAGGAGCCACTGGTACTGGTCGCTGCTCGGATCCCCCACGTAGCCGAAGCGGGCCGCATGCTCCTCGGACGACTGCGAGTCGATCGCGATGAACCGCACGTTGTCGTGGGTGAACGAGTAGTAGAGCGGAGAGCCGGATGGGCGCCCCTCGGGGGGCGTGAAGGCGTTGATGTAGGGCTCCCCCCAGTTCACGCGCAGGTCGTGATCGCCGGGAGCGGGATAGAAGGGGACTCGCTTCAGGATCGGACCGAAGACGGAGAAGTGCTTGTCGGTGAGTTCCTGCTCCGTCCCGTCCGGGTAGGCGACGTCGCCCATGTGGATGATGAGCGCCGCCTGCTCCTCGTTGACCTGGGTCGCCAGCGCGAGCTGCCCGGCGCTCAAGGTCCCCGTGTCCCCCAAGGCGAGAAACGAGAACGGCTTGCGGCTCCCCGGCTCGGGGAACGTCTGGAACTCGACCGCCTCCGTCCAGACGGTGTCCTGGACCCGGACCTGGTAGAAGTAGTTGGTAGCGGCCACCAGATCGACCATCTCGAAGGTGTGATCGAGGCCCGTCGCGGGAAGGGTCTCCGTGAGGGTGTCGCCGTCCTCGGCCCAGAACCGGAACCCGGGCTGGACCGGGCGGGAGCTGCGCCAGCGGACGACCGCCGAGCTGTCGGTCACCGTCACCATGTAGGGGGCGCGGATGAAGTCGCCGGGGCCGGCCAGCCGCTCGTCGAGGTCGGCCACCTCGGAGTTCGACGCGCAACCCGCGACCACGAACGGGAGGAGGAGACGGAGATACGGGATCCGGGGCACGGGATGGGTCCTCGCGGACACGGCTCGCTCGATCGTCATGGTGCCGGGGGAGGGAATCGAACCCACACGGCCTCACGGCCACCGGATTTTGAGTCCGGCGCGTCTACCAGTTCCGCCACCCCGGCCGAAAGGTGAAAAGTAGACCCCCCCAGCGAACCGCGCTAGCGGCCCACGCGGGTCGAGGTCAGCGCAGGAAGCCTCGATACTCGAGGAGGACCTCGACGGGCTCCCGGGCATCATCGCTTCCGCGACCGATCTGGACGGCCCCCCAGCCGGTCATGAAGGCCGCGTCCTGGAGGAGCGCCAGGACCCGCCCCTCGGGCGCTGCGCCGAGGTCGGCCACGTGGTGTGGCCCCGCATCGTCGACGTGCCACAGGCCGTACACGGCGCCCGGCGACCCGGGAAGGCCGCTCGCCGCGACGATCGCCCCGTCCGACGACGCGATCACGCTTCCGCGGGCTCCGGCGGCTCCGGCCAGCGGGAAGGCCGCGACGTCGGAGGCGCCCAGGACCGCGAGCAGCTCTTCCACCGACGGGCGCGCGGCGAGCAGCGAGTCGCGCCTCGAGACCGCGTTTCCCAGCGAGTCGGCGCGGGCGGCGGCCGCGACCCGTTCCCGCTCGAGGGAGCCCCGCCGCGAGCGCTCGACCAGCCCGTAGACGATTCCGGCCACCGCGAGCCCGCCCAGGACGATCAGGAGCCAGTTCCGGCGCGGGCCGGGTTCCGGGTCGAGGGGCCGGGCGGTGATCGAGCGCAGGGCCTCGCGCTCGGAGGAAGAGGCCGGGCCGCCGGAAACGGGATTCAATGCCGGTGCACGGAGGTTGGAGGGACTGGCTCAGCGGTTTTCAGATGTAGGGACCTCGCGAGCTTTCCTTCCTGAGGTGCGAACCACGATGACCTCCGCGGACCCTGAAGCGGGGATCGAACCTGCACGGCTTTTCGCAGGTCTGCAAGAGGCCTCGGAAGACGGGATCGTGAATCGTTCGCCGTTCCATGCTATTGTCAGCGTGGTTCGATCCCCCCTCACCAACCCGAAGGAGCCCCATGAAAGCTGCGGTCATGGAAGCGTTCGGCGAGCCCCTGAAGATCCATGACGACTGGGCCGATCCGCAGTGCGGCCCGGGCGACGTCGTGCTGGAGCTGAAGGCGTGCGGCATCTGCCGGTCGGACTACACGTTGTGGAACGGTGGAGCGGAATGGATAGGCATCGTGCCGCCGCTGCCTTCGGTTCTCGGTCACGAGTACTGCGGGGTCATCGAGGAGCTCGGCAGCGAGGTGAAGGGTTTCGCGAAGGGGGAGCGCGTGGTGAGCCCGTTCGGTCACGCGTGTGGTACCTGCGAGTTCTGCGACGCGGGGCACCAGAACGTGTGCGCGAACCTGACCCTTCCGGGGATGCATTACACGGGCGGTTTCGCGAGCCACGCCAAGGTGGCGAACGCGAACGTCAACGTGGTCAGACTGCCCGACGCGATCTCGTTTCCCGAGGCCGCCGGCATGGGGTGTCGGTTCGTGACTTCCTATCACGGTATCGTCGACCAGGCCGCCGTGCAGCCGGGCGAGTGGGTCGCCGTCTTCGCCTGCGGCGGAGTGGGTCTGTCAGCGGTGGACATCGCCTCGGCGCTCGGCGCGCGCGTGATCGCGGTCTCGCGGAGCCCGGAAAAGCTGGCTCTGGCGAAGCAGCTCGGCGCGGAGCACACGGTCACCGCGGGCCCGGATGCCGCCACCGAGATCGTCGAGCTGACCGGCGGCGGCGCCCACATGTCGGTGGACGCGCTGGGCGCCTCCGAGACCACGATCCCCGCCATCATGAGCCTCCGGACCCGCGGGCGACACCTGCGACTCGGGGTGTCTAACAAGAAAGACGAGGGCCGAGTCGCGATCCCCGTCGACGTGGTGACGTTCCGCGAGCTCAGCATCATCGGCTCGTTCGGCATGCAAGCGGCGCGCTACCCGGAGATGCTCGACATGGTCGAGTCGGGCAAGGTGGATCCCGGGCTTCTGGTGGGGGACACGGTCGGCCTGGAGGACACGAACGACGTCCTGGACTCGATGAAGAGCTACGAGACCGTCGCCATGTCGGTGATCACGGGATTCTAGCGATCAGGGTGAATCCGGGGGTCGCGACGGGGTGAGAAAGAGAGGTTGGTGGAGCTGATCGGGATCGAACCGACGACCTCCTGAATGCCATTCAGGCGCTCTCCCAGCTGAGCTACAGCCCCCACCGTCCAGTCTCGAGTGGAGAGAGAAACTAGGCCCCCCGCCGCTGCGTCGTCAACCGGAAACCGATAGCTTGGGCCGGTCATGCAGATTCCCAGGCCGACCCGCACCAAGCTCATCTGCACCCTCGGCCCGTCCAGCGAGAGCCCCGAGCGGATCGAGGCCCTGCTCGAAGCCGGGATGGACTGCGCGCGGCTCAACTTCAGCCACGGCGACTACGACGAATACGCACGGACGATCGACCTGATCCGCGAGATCTCGGAGAGGCGGCGGCAGCCGGTGGCCATCCTCCAGGACCTGCAGGGCCCCAAGATCCGGATCGGGGCGATCGAGGGTCGGGCGATCGAGCTCCACGCCGGGGATACGGTGCGGCTGAGGGCGGGGGACGGGATCGGCGACGGCGCGCTCCTCACCACGACCTACCGGGAGCTTCCCCACGACGTGAGCCCCGAGGACCGGATCCTCCTCGACGACGGCCGGCTCGTCCTGGAAGTCGAGGAGATCGAGACCGAGGACGTGGTCCGGACGCGGGTCCTGGAGGGGGGACTCCTGCGCGAAAAGAAGGGCATCAACCTGCCCGGCGTCCTCATCTCGACTCCGGCGCTCACCGACAAGGATCGCCGCGACCTGGCGTTCGGGGTCGAGCACGGTGTGGATTACGTCGCCCTCTCGTTCGTCCGCCGCGGTCACGACATCGCCGAGTTGAAGGCCGAGATCCGGTCGCATGGCGGCGACATCCCCGTCATCGCCAAGCTCGAGAAGCCGCAGGCGGTGGACAACCTCGACGAGATCCTCGATCAGGCGGCCGGCGTCATGATCGCGCGTGGAGACCTCGGCGTGGAGCTCCCTCCCGAGCGCGTGCCGATCCTCCAGAAGGAGATCATCCGCCGCGCCAACGACGCCAAGCGCCTGGTCATCGTGGCGACCCAGATGCTGGAATCGATGACGCTGAACCTGCGCCCGACGCGCGCCGAAGCGTCCGACGTGGCGAACGCGATCTTCGACGGGGCCGACGTGGTGATGCTGTCCGCGGAGACGGCGACCGGAGAGCACCCCGTCGAGGCCGTCCGGATGATGCAGCGGATCATGGCGGCCGCCGAGACGGAGCGCGATCGCATGGCGTGGCGCCGGCGTCGCGGGACGGAGCTCACCGAAGACTTCGCCCAGGCGATCTGCGACGCATCGACCCTGGTCGCTGCCGAGGTCGGCGCCAAGTACATCGTGGCGTTCACGCAGTCGGGCTCGACGGCGGCGTTGCTGGCCAAGTACCGGCCGCACGTCCCGCTGCTGGCCTTCACCCCGCACCCCCGGGTGTGTTCGAGACTGGCGCTCCACTGGGGTGTGACCCCGCTGGTGATGGAGATCGCTCATACGATCGACCGTCTCATCTCCAGGCTCGAAGAGCGTCTCATGGAGGAGAGCCTGGCGCGGAGAGGGGAGACGATCGTGATCATCTGCGGGGCTCCGCTCGACGTGGGAGGAAGGACGAATCTGATGAAGATCCATCGCGTCGGAGACGTCACCCGACTCGATGAAGGGCACAGGGAGTCTCCCACGCACTCGAATTGACGCCCTCCGACGGGCCGGATAGGTTCCCCCGCATGCCGGATCAGACCGTCACGTCCGCACCTCCACCCCAGGCTCCGGCCGCCGGGCTCGAAGGCGTCGTCGTCGCCGAATCGGAGATCTCGTACGTCGACGGGGCAGCCGGGAAGCTCGTCTATCGCGGCTACGCGATCGAGGATCTGGCGGAGCACTCGACGTTCGAGGAGACGACCGCGCTCCTCCTGAACGGCGACCTTCCGTCGCGATCGGCCCTGGAGGAGCTCAGCGCGGGTCTCGTGTCCGAACGGGAGCTGGACGACCGGGCCATGGAACTGCTCAAGGAGCTCCCGACCGATGCCGAGCCGATGGCGGCGCTGAGGACGATCGTCTCGGCCGCCGGAACCCTCGATCCGGACACGCTGGACACCTCGCCCGAGGCGACCCGCCGGAAGGCGATCCGGCTGATCGCCGTCTTCCCGACGGTGGTGGCCGCGTTCGACCGGCTGCGGACCGGGAAGGAGCCCCTCGCCCCGCGGGGGGATCTGGGCCATGCGGCCAACTTCCTGTACATGCTGTCGGGGCGGGAGCCGGACCCCGAGGATTCCCGCGTCATGGACATCTGCCTGATCCTCCATGCCGAGCATGGAATGAACGCGTCCACGTTCTCGGCGCGGGTCACGGCGGCCACCCTGTCGGACATCCACTCGGCGGTCACCAGCGCCATCGGCACGCTCAAAGGGCCGCTCCACGGAGGCGCCAACCAGGAGGTCATGAAGATGCTCCTGGAGATACAGGAGCAGGGGGTCCCGCCGGCCGAGTACGTGCGCGAGAAGCTGGGACGCAAGGAGAAGGTGATGGGGTTCGGCCACCGGGTGTACAAGACCATGGACCCGCGGGCCCCCATCCTGCGCCGGTTCTCGCGCGCCCTCACCGAGCGGGCCGGGCAGCCCGAGCTGTACGCGATGAGCGAGGAGATCCTCCAGACGATGGCGTCCGAGAAGGGGATCGATCCGAACGTCGACTTCTTCTCGGCCTCCACCTACTACGCCCTCGGCATCACACCCGACCTCTTCACGCCGATCTTCGCGATCGCGCGGATCAGCGGCTGGTGCACCCACGTCGAGGCCCAGTACGCCCACAACCGGCTGATCCGGCCGCGCGCGAAGTACGTCGGAAAGAAGGGGCTCAGCTACACTCCGATCGATCAGCGCTGAGCGCCTCTCCGGCTTTCTGCCACAAAACTTGCTTACGGAAAGGAGCGACCCTTCGATGGGGTACGAGCGGCTGACGCCCCCACCCGACGGTGAGGTGGTCGAGTACACACGGGCCTTCGAGGTGCGTTGCCCGGACCGACCGGTCATTCCGTTCATCGAGGGCGACGGGATCGGGCCCGACATCTGGGCGGCCTCGCGTCGAGTATTCGACGCCGCCGTGGAGAAGGCGTACGGAAGCCGCCGCCGGGTGGTGTGGTTCGAGGTCTTTGCGGGGGAGAAGGCGGTCTCCGCCTACGGCGAGGGGTCCTGGCTTCCGGCCGACACGCTTCGGGCGATCCGCGGCTACCGGGTGGCCATCAAGGGCCCGTTGACGACGCCGGTCGGCGGGGGGATCCGCTCGCTGAACGTGACGCTGCGCCAGGAGCTCGACCTCTACTGCTGCGTCCGGCCGTGCCGCTACTACACCGGCACGCCTTCGCCGATGAAGACGCCGGAGAAGCTGGACGTGGTGATCTTCCGCGAGAACACCGAGGACGTCTACGCGGGGATCGAGTGGAAGGCGGGATCGTCGGAAGTCGAGCGGGTGATCGGGTTCCTGAACGGCGAGATGGGGACGAAGATCCCCGCCGATGCCGGGATCGGGGTCAAGCCGATCAGCGAACGGAATACGAAGCGTCTGGTCGCCGCCGCGATCCGGTACGCGCTCGACAAGGGTCGGCGCTCGGTGACGCTCGTCCACAAGGGGAACATCATGAAGTTCACCGAGGGGGCGTTCCGGGAATGGGGTTACGAGGAGGCGGCGGAGAACTTCGGCGAGCGCACGATCCAGGAATCGGAGTTGTGGGGGGACGGGGCCACCGACCCCGGCGACCGCGTCGTGATCAAGGACCGGATCGCCGACGCCATGTTCCAGCAGCTTCTCCTCAGGCCCGACGAGTACGACGTCCTCGCGCTCCCCAATCTGAACGGGGATTACCTGTCCGACGCCGCGGCGGCCCAGATCGGCGGGCTCGGGATGGCGCCCGGCGCCAACATCGGCGACCGTGAGGCGGTGTTCGAGGCGACCCACGGGACCGCTCCCAAGTACGCCGGCCAGGACAAGGTGAACCCGGGGAGCCTCATTCTCTCCGGCGCCCTCATGTTCGACTACCTGGGGTGGACGGAGGCGCGCGAGCGGATCGAGTCGGGCCTCGAGGCGTCGATCCGCGACAAGGTCGTGACGTACGATCTGGCGCGGCAGATGGAGGGGGCGAGGGAAGTCAAGTGCTCCGAGTTCGCGGAGGCCGTGATCGAACGGATGTAGGGCCATGCAGTTCGTCGACGAAGCGCGCATCTCGGTGAAGGCGGGCGCGGGGGGAAGCGGCTGCGTGTCGTTCCGGCGCGAGAAGTACGTCCCGCGTGGCGGACCGGATGGCGGCGACGGCGGCCGTGGGGGCGACGTGGTCGTCGAGGCGGATCCCAACCTCACCACCCTCTACGACTACCGCTATCGCAATCGCTACCAGGCCGGGCGGGGCGGTCACGGCTCGGGGAACAACCGGACCGGGGCCGAGGGAAGCGACGTCCGCCTCAGAGTGCCCCGCGGGACGATCGTGCGGGACGCCGTGACGGGAGAAACGCTCGCCGATCTGGATGCGCCGGGGGCGGGCATCGTCGTGGCGCAGGGCGGGCGCGGCGGGCGCGGCAACGCCGCATTCGCCGGTCCGACCCGGCGGACACCCCGGTTCGCCCAGCCCGGCGAGCCCGGCGAGGAGCGCGAGGTCGTCCTCGAGCTCAAGCTGATCGCCGACGTCGGGCTCGTGGGAAGCCCGAACGCCGGGAAGTCGACGCTCCTGTCCCGGATCAGCGCGGCGCGCCCCAAGATCGCCGACTATCCGTTCACCACGCTGGCCCCCAACCTGGGTGTCGTGGCGCCGGGCGAAGAGCGGTCGTTCGTCGTGGCCGACATCCCGGGCCTGATCGAGGGCGCGGCCGAGGGGAAGGGGCTGGGGCACCGCTTCCTGCGCCATCTCGAGCGGACCCGAGTGCTCTGCTTTCTGATCGACGTCACGACGCCGGACCCCTCGTCCGAATACGAGACCCTGAAGCGGGAGCTCGCCGGGTGGTCGCCCGCGCTCCTCGAGCCGCCGCGGGTGGTCGTGTGGTCGAAGCGGGACCTGGGCGCGCCGCCGCCCGGGATCCTGTTCGCGGACGCCGAGGCGACCGTCGAGGTCTCGGCGGCGACCGGACAGGGCCTCGGGGAGCTGGTGGGGGTCCTCGAGCGGCTGGTCCGCCGGACCGTCGCCAGCGGCGCGGAGGAAGACCCGGGAGGAGGTGGGCCGGACGTCGGCTGGAACCCCTGACCGCGGCAATTCCGCGCGCTCGATCGGGCGCGGATCGCCGGACTATCCACGTCTCCTCGATGCGATCCCGGATCCGCCCATGGAGCTCCACGTGCAGGGGGATGCGGGGCTCCTCTCGCGTGTCGCCGTCGCCGTCGTCGGCTCCCGGAAGTCGAGCGACCTGGGTCGGGCCATGGCCGAACAGGTTGGGGCCAGGCTCGCCGAGCGCGGCGTCGTCGTGGTGAGCGGTCTCGCGGTCGGGATCGACGCCGCCGCCCATGGCGCCGCCCTCGCGGTCGGCGGGCCCACCGTCGCGGTTCTGGGGGGCGGGCTGGACGTCGCCGCGCCCGCCGCCAACCGGGGGCTGGCCGAGCGGATCGGTCGCGAGGGGTGTCTGGTCACCGAGTTTCCTCCGGGCACGCCGCCGCTTGCGCACCACTTCCCGCGCCGGAACCGGATCATCGCGGGGCTCGCGCGGATCGTGGTCGTGGTCGAGGCGGCCGGGAAGTCGGGTGCGCTCACGACCGCCCGCCACGCGCTCGCCGCCGGGCGCGAGGTCATGGTCGTGCCCGGCCACCCGCTGATGCCGAACGCGGCGGGCGTGAACGGGCTCCTGTTCGACGGCGCGCGACCTGTCCTGTCGCCGGACGACGTGCTGGCGGAGCTGGGCGGGCTGCCGGGCCTGGCCGTGCCCGCCCCGGCCCCCGGTGATGGCACGACGGTCACCCAGGGGTCGCCCCGGCAGCGCCTGATCGGGGCTCTCTGTGAAGTCCCCGCCCCCGCCGAGCGGCTGGCCCGGGAGACCTTGCTCACCCTCGCCGAGACGCTCGCGATCCTGACCGAGCTCGAGCTCCTCGGGCTGGCGCGCTCGCACGCCGGAAACCGATACAGCCTGCCTCTGGCGAGGCGACCGTGACCTCCGGTCTACACGTCTACGTGCACGTCCCCTTCTGCCGGTACCCCTGTCCGTACTGCGCCTTCTACAACGTCCGGCCGGACACGGAGCGGGAATCAGCCTTCCTGGACGGCGTGGCACGCGAGATCGAGGCGTGGCGCGCGCGCGGCGTCTTCGACGCGGCGCCCCTGACGACCCTCTACTGGGGGGGCGGAACTCCGTCGCGGCTCACCCCGTCCGGGACACGCCGGCTGGCCGGGCTGTGCCGCGGGATCGCCTCCGTGGCCGCGGACCTCGAGTGGACGGTCGAGGCCAACCCGGCCGACGTCGATGAGGATCGCTTCGCTTTGTACCGCGAGCTCGGGGTCACCCGGCTCTCGCTGGGCGTCCAGTCGTTCGACGAGGGCCGGCTCCGCTTTCTGGGCCGGGACCACGGGGGCGAGCGAGCGCGGGCGGCGGTCCTGGGCGCGGCGGCGGCCGGATTTCCAGAGGTCTCGCTCGACCTCATCTTCAACCTGGCGATCCCGGACGGCGGGGAGACCTGGCGCGAAGACCTAGTGATCGGCCTCGGGCTGCCGATCACCCACCTCTCCCTCTACGGCCTGACGATCGAGCCAGGGACGCCGTTCCAACGCCGGACCGACGCGGGGGAGCGCCTCACGCTCGCCGACGAGGCGTACGGGACCGAGTACCTGACGGCCTGCCGGGTCGCTCGCCGGCGCGGATTCGAGCACTACGAGGTGTCGAGCTTCGCACGCCCGGGCCACCGGTCGCGGCACAACCAGGCGTACTGGACCGGAGCGCCGTACCTGGGCCTGGGACCGGCTGCCCACTCGTTCGACGGCCACCGCCGGTGGGCCAACGTGGCGTCGCTGGAGGAGTGGTCGCGGTCGCTCGCCGAGGGAGGCGATCCGCGCGAGTTCGTGGAGACGCTGGGGCCGGTCGAGCGCGAGCTGGAGACCCTCTACCTCGGCCTGCGGACGACGCGGGGCGTCGCCGAGGACCATCCGCTCCTCACCCGGTCGGAGGGGCGCCCGGTGGTCGAGGGGCTGGTGAAGCGGGGGCGTCTCCGCCGGGAGGCCGGCAGGGTGAGATGCACCGAGCGGGGCTTCCTGGTCCTGGACGCGATCCTGGCCTCCCTGAGCGGCCGTTGACCGCGCCGACGTCGCCGCCTGGAGGGCCGAGCGGGCCCCGGGCTTGCAGGACGACGGGCGACGGCGGGTTTGATGGGCTTCGGGGGGAAGAATAGCTTCACATGGTGGTGAGCATGGACGAGCACGAGCTGACGCCCCGCGAGGCGAGCATCCTGGCCGCCGTCATCCGGAACTTCGTCGAGACCGCGGAGCCGACGGCCTCCCGGACGGTCGCGCGCCGGAACGAGCTCGGCCTGAGCCCGGCCACGATCCGTAACACCATGAGCGACCTCACCGAGCGGGGCTACCTGAACCAGCCGCACCCGAGCGCCGGCCGCGTGCCGACCGACAAGGCCTACCGCTACTACGTCCGGAGCCTCATGCGGGTCGAGAGGGTGACCCCCGAGGACGTGCGTCAGCTCGAGGCCGGCGTGGGCCCCGCGGGGACGGGGGACGAGGTGCTGAAGCGGGCCATCCAGGCGCTCAGCGTGGTGACGAGCGAGCTCGGGATCGGCCTCGGTCCGAGCCCGACCGACGGCCGGCTCGAGCGGATCGACCTGGTCGGCCTCTCCTCCGAGCGGATCCTGATCGTCATCGCGATCGCCGGGGGGCCCGTGCGGACCATCTTCGTCGAGACCCCGATCGAACTCGCGGATTCCGAGCTGGACGCCGTGGCTTCTTTCCTGAACGAGCGGCTGGCCGGGCTCCCGCTGCGCGCGGTTCGCGAAACCTATCGTGACCGCCTGGGGGTCCTGCCGTCCGAGCACGCCCAGCTCCTCAACATCTTCCTGGAGCAGGCGGACCACGCGTTCGCGCCGCCCCCGGCCGGCGATGAGGTCATCCTGGGGCCCGCCTCCAGCCTCGCGTCCCAGCCCGAGTTCGCCAGCCGCGAGAACCTGCGCAACCTGATCGAGCTGACCGAGCGCCGCGACGTCCTCGCCGAGGCGCTGCGTCAGCGCAGGGCGAGGGGGATCGTGATCTCGATCGGCGACGAGCACAGCCGGCCGCCGCTCCTGGACTTCAGCCTGGTGACCACGCAGTACGAGGTCGCCGGCGTGCGCGGAATGATCGGCGTCATCGGGCCGACGCGGATGCCCTACGAGCGGGTGGTCTCGGTCGTGCAATACACCGCCCGGCTGCTGTCTTCCGTTCCCCAGGCCGGATCCTGACCGCCCCGCACGACGCATGGACAAGCGCGACTATTACGAGGTGCTGGAGGTACCCCGCGACGCGGACGGGGAGACGATCAAGCGCGCCTACCGGAGGCTCGCGATGAGCTTCCATCCGGACCGGAACCCCGACGACCCCGAGGCCGGCGAGCGGTTCAAAGAGGCGAGCGAGGCGTACGAAGTGCTCAGGGACCCGGAGCGTCGGGCGCGCTACGACCGGTTCGGCCACGCCGGCGTCCGATCCGGGCCTGGAGCGGGCGCGTTCGACTTCGACCTCGCCGATGCGCTGAGAGCCTTCATGCGCGACTTCGGCGGCTTCGAGGATTTCTTCGGTCGCGGCCGCACGGCGCGGGCGCGGGGTCCCTTGCGCGGCACCGATGCCCAGATGCGGATGCGGGTGACGCTCGAGGAGGTGGCGACCGGCGTCGAGAAGACGATTCGTGCGCATCTGCTCCAGCCCTGCGGCCGCTGCGGCGCCACCGGAAGCGTCGGAGGCTCGCCGATCCCATGCCCGCAGTGCGGGGGCCGTGGCGAAGTCCAGCGCTCGCAGCGATCCATCTTCGGACAGTTCGTCACCATCCAGCCGTGCCCGGCGTGCCATGGCGAAGGGACGGTGGTCTCGGACCCGTGCCCTGAGTGCGCCGGCGAGGGCCGCACACGCTCGGACCGCCGCATCAAGGTGCGGATCCCGGCCGGCGTCGAGACGGGGAACTTCCTGACCTTGCGTGGTGAAGGGAACGCCGGGCCGCGGGGGGGGCCGGCAGGCGACCTGCTGGTCGTGATCGAGGTCAAGCCCCACGAACGATTCATCCGCCAGGGCGACGACGTCGTGCTCGAGCTGCCGATCTCGTTCCCGCAGGCGGCCCTGGGCGCCGAGATCGAGGTTCCCACCCTGCACGGCCCGGCGACGCTCGAGGTGCCGGCCGGCACCCAGAACGAGGCGGTCCTCAAGCTGGCCGGAAAAGGCCTTCCACGGCTCGACTCGGACCGGCGCGGTGATCAGCTCGTCCAGGTCCGGGTGTGGGTGCCCAAGCGGCTGACCGCCGACGAGCGGGCCCGGCTCGAGGAGCTCCGCGCGTCGGAGAACCTGGCCCCGCCCGGAGAGGAAGGCGGTTTCTGGCGAAAGATGAAGGAGGCGTTCACCGCGTGACCCACGTCGAGCTCGCGGTCGCCGCCCCGGCCGAGGCCGAGGAGACGGTGGCCGCGGTGCTCGCGGCGTGTGGCACGACGGGCGCGTGGATCCCGCGACCGGGCGACGTGCGGGCCTATTTTCCGGCACCCAACCCCGACCTCGAGAGCCGTTTCGCGTCGGCCTGGCGGACGGTGACGGGCGAGGACGTCGCCTTCCCGCTGCGCGTCCGTCCAGTTCCCGACGAAGACTGGCTGGCCGGGTACCGAGCCGTGGCGCGGCCGATCCGGATCGGAGCCCGGCTCCGGATCGTTCCTACGGGATGCGAGCCGGAAGCCCCCGCCGAGGGGCAGACCGTCCGGATCGAGCCCGGGCTCGGCTTCGGCACGGGCGAGCATCCGACGACCCGTGCCCTCCTCCGGTGGATCCACGACGGCGGCCCCTTCGAGAGCGTGCTGGACGTCGGCACCGGAAGCGGGATCCTGGCGCTGGCGGCCCTGGCCGGCGGCGCCAGCGCCGCGGTCGGCCTGGACCTCGACGGCATGGCGCTCGAGAACGCGGCCCGGAACCGGGAGCTCAACCGGGCCCGGGGCCTGGAGCTGGTCCGGGGCACCATGGAGGCGCTGGCGCCGGCGGCGCGGTTCGACCTCGTCCTCGCGAACCTGGACTCCCCGACACTCGACAGGCTTCTCCCGGCTCTCGCCGGGAGGCTCGCGCACGGCGGCCGGCTCGGCGTGGCCGGCATCCTCGGGGCCGACCGGACGGCGATCCTGGCGCGGTCGCGGCTGGCCGGTCTCCTTCTCCTCGACGAGCGTTTCGATCCGGATCCCGTTCCGGACGGCGTCTGGTGGAGCGGCTGGCTCGGGCCGGCGTGAGGCCCTTCCCGGGACCGCCCCTCTGTCTCGATCCGGACCGGATGGCGGCGGTCGACCGGGCCGCAGAGAAGGCCGGGCTTCCCGGCGCGGCGCTCATGGAGACGGCCGGCGGCGCGACCGCCCGCGAGGTCCGGCGCCTCTGGCCTCGGCCCGGGCGGGCGGTCGTCCTCGTCGGAGGGGGAAAGAACGGAGGCGACGGCCTGGTCGTCGCGCGTCACCTCGTGGAGGCGGGCTGGCGGGCCGAGCTCGTGCTGCTCGCCGACCCGGCCCGGCTGACCGGCGACGCCGGCCTCCAGTGGCGGCTCGTCGAGCCGATGGGGCTCCCGGTCCGGCGCGTGTCCGCGCCCGGGGAGCCGCTCGAGCTGGACGGCGCGACGGTCGCGGTCGACGCCCTTCTCGGGACGGGGCTCGAGGGCGACGTGCGGGAGCCGACCCGGTCGGCGATCGAGGTTCTCGACCGGGCCGCCGTTCCGGTCGTCGCCGTCGACACGCCGTCGGGCCTGGACGGCCGGACCGGCCGCGTCCGGGGGATCGCCCCCCATGCGCTCGTGACGGTGACGTTCGGGTTCCCGAAGCCGGGGCACTTCCTGGCCGACGGCCCGGCCCACGTCGGAAGGCTGGTCGCCGAGACGCTCGCCTACCCGCCCGCCGCGCTGGCGGTGGTGGGACCCGCGCCGCTGGCCTGGATCACGCTCGCGACCGCCCTCCGGGCACTCCCGCCTCGGCGGCACGACGCCCACAAGGGAAGCGCGGGCCGGCTCCTCGTCGTGGCCGGCTCGGAGCGGTACAAGGGAGCGGCCGCCCTGGTGGTCGGGGCGGCGCTCCGCTCGGGGGTCGGCATGTGCGCCCTGGCCACGCCGGAGCCCGTGGCCGAGTTCCTCCTCGCCCGGCACCCCGAGGCGATCGTGACGTCCCTGCCCGTGACCCGATCGGGGAGGCTCGCGGCGCGGGCGATGGACCTCGTGGCGGAGGCCGCGATGGAAGCCGACGCGGTGGCGGTAGGCCCGGGGCTCGGAACGGGCGGCGGGGTTCGCGAACTGGTCCTGGCCGCGCTCGCCGCCGAGGCGCCCGCCGTCGTCGACGCCGACGCCCTGAACGTGCTCGCGCCGGATCCGGCGCCGGTCCGGCGAACGATGCCCACCCTTCTCACCCCCCAACCCGGGGAGCTCGGCCGGTGGAACGGCCGCCCGGCCGATCAGGTCGACGCCGGTCGCCTCGAGGCCGCGGGTGAGGCGGCGCGCGAACACGCCTGCACCGTCCTCCTCAAAGGATCGCCGACCGTCGTCGCCGGCCCTGACGGCGAGATCCGGCTCAACCTGACCGGAAACCCGGGCCTG
>DASZOP010000181.1:0-4291 GCA_035550715.1 Gemmatimonadota bacterium
GCTGGACAACAAGGAGGCGGGCGTCTACGCCTGCCGCCTGTGCGGGCTGCCGCTGTTCCGATCGGGGGCCAAGTTCGAGTCGGGCACCGGATGGCCGAGCTTCTTCGATCCGTTCGATGGCGACCACATCTCGTTCCGGGAGGATAGCGCCCACGGCATGACGCGGACCGAGATCCGTTGCCGGCGCTGCCAAAGCCACCTGGGCCACGTATTCCCCGACGGCCCCCCCCCGACCGGTCACCGCTACTGCATGAACTCGGCCGCTCTCGAGTTCTTCCCCGAGGGACAGGAGCCGCCCCAGCACGCGGCGGACGGCACGGCGGCCGCCAAAGCCTAGCCGGCGGCCGCGCAGCGCAGAATCGCCGCCGCCGATCGGTCGACGTCGGCCTCGGTCGTCGACCAGTTGACGATCGAGATCCGCATGACCTCCGCCCCTTTCCAGCGCGCGCCGCCGAGCCAGCACGTCCCGTCGGCCTGGACCCGGGCGATCACTTCGCGCGTGAAGGCGTCCGCGTCGGCCCCCGGCCGTTCGAACCGGACCAGGACCTGGTTGAGGGCCACATCATTGACCACGCGGGCGCCGGCCCGCCCGTCCAGGGCCTCCGCCATCCGGCGAGCCAGCCGGCACGATCGCTCGACCAGGGCGACTACGCCTTCCCGGCCCAGCGCCCGGAGAACGGCGTAGACCGGAACGCCGCGGCCGCGGCGGGAAAGCTCGGGAACCCAGTCCTGGCCGTTCCGCCGCTCGTCCTCGCGCGCGCCCAGGTACGACGCGTCGAGCCCCATCGCGGCCCGGTGCGCGGCGGGATGGGCGACCGCCACGATCCCGCAGTCGTACGGCACGTTCAGCCACTTGTGGGCGTCGGTCGCCCACGAGTCCGCGCGTGCGGCTCCGGCGACCAGGGGCCGGAGGTCGGCCGAGGCCGCCGCCCACAGGCCGAACGCGCCGTCGACGTGGAGCCATGCGCCCCGCTCGCCCGTCAGGTCGGCGATCTGGTCCAGCGGGTCGAAGGCGCCGCTGTTGACGTTCCCCGCCTGAGCCGCCACGATGACCGGCCCGCGCACTCCCTTCAGGGCCTCGGCGAGCGGCGCGGCCCGCATCCGTCCCTGGCCGTCGGCGGGGATCGGCCGGATCCGCCCCGACCCCAGGCCGAGGAGCCGAACCGCGCCGTGGATCGAGACGTGGGCCTCGGCCCCGATCAGGACGTGGACCGGCGGGGCGCCTTCCAGGCCCCACTCCTCGACGTCCCACCCCGCCCTGCGCAGAACTTCGTGACGCCCCGCGGCGAGCGCGGTGAAGTTCGCCATGTGGGCGCCGGTCACGAAGCCGACGCTGGCCGTCGGCGGCAGGGCGAGAATCTCCAGCACCCATCGCGCGGCGGTCTCCTCGATGACGGCGACGGCGGGGCTGGCGGCGTAGAGACCCGGATTCTGGTCCCAGGCCGAGACCAGCCAGTCGGCGCCCAAGGCCGCCGGATGCGACCCCCCGATCACGAAACCGAAGTAGCGCGGTCCGGGGCTCGCGACGAGGCCGGGCTCGGCCGCCCGGGCCAGCTCGTCGACCACGCGCTCCGGATCGGAGCCCGTCTCCGGCAGCTCCCCGCCGAAAGCGGCACGCAGCTCGGCGAGGCTCGCACGGCCACCGACCGGCCGTTCGGCCAGACCCGCCAGCCACCCGGCGGCGAGCTCGGCGGTCCGATGGGGCAGGGAATGGGGCGAGGCGCTCTTCGTTGGCATTGTGAATCTTTTCACAATTATATTGCCACCCCGATGCTCGTCGAGTACCTGCCGATCGTCTTCCTCATGTGCCTGGGCCTCGTCGTCGGCGTCGCCATGATCGTCCTGGGCCACCTGCTGGGCCCGCGCACGCGGCGCGAACCCCTCCACGACTCGGCCTACGAGTCGGGCCTCGTGCCGACCGGCGACGCCCGCCAGCGGTTCCACGTGAAGTTCTACATCGTGGCCATGCTGTTCATCCTCTTCGACGTCGAAATCGTGTTCCTCTTCCCATGGGCGGTCATGTTCGACCCGCTCGGCGGCTTCGGGCTCCTCGCGGCGATGGCCTTTCTGCTGATCCTCACCGTGGGGCTCCTCTACGAGTGGCGGAAGGGGGCTCTGGAATGGGACTGAAGGACGACCTGGCCCCGCCTGCCGCCGAGTCCGGTGGATGGCCTGTCGAAGAGACGCCCAAGAGCGTTTTCACGACCCGTCTCGAGAAGATGGTCAACTGGGCCCGGGCGGGTTCCCTCTGGCCGCTCCCGTTCGGCACCGCCTGCTGCGCGATCGAGTTCATGTCGGTGGTCTCGTCCCACTACGATCTGGCGCGCTTCGGCGCCGAAGTCGTGAGGTTCAGCCCGCGTCAAAGCGACATGATGATCGTGGCCGGCACGGTCGTTGACAAGCAGGCGCCGATCCTGAAGCTCATCTACGAGCAGATGTGCGAGCCCAAGTGGGTGATCTCGATGGGGGTCTGCGCGTCCTCGGGTGGCTTCTACCGGGCCTACCACGTGATGCAGGGAATCGACGAGCTGGTACCGGTGGACATCTACGTCCCGGGGTGCCCGCCGACGCCGGAGGGGCTGATCTACGGCATCATCAAGCTCCAGGAGAAGATCCAGCGCGGCGAGCCCTCGCGATACCAGGAGATCCGGGACGAGCGGCGCGCCGCCGAGGCCGAGCGTCACGAGCTGGTGGGTGCCTGAGATGGCTCAGTTCGTGGCCGATCGTCTGAGCGCGGAGTTCCCCGAAGCCATACAACGGATCCTGGACGAGCGCGGAGACCTCACGGTGTGGGTCTCGCGCGAGCACGTGCATGACGTGCTGGCCTTCTGCAAGCGGGACGACGTCCTCAGGTTCGACTTCTGCATGGACGTGACCGCTGTCGACTACCAGCCGCTGGGGGGCGAGCCCCGCTTCGCGGTCGTCTACCATCTCTATTCGCTGACGACCGGCAGGCGGGTCCGGATCAAGGCCGGGGTCCCCGACGACGATCCGGTGGTCCCGACCGCGACCGACGTCTGGAAGGCGACCGATTGGTTCGAGCGGGAAGTCTACGACATGTTCGGGATCCGCTTCGAGGGCCATCCCAACATGAAGCGGATCCTCTGCCATCACGACTTTCAGGGTCACGCGCTCCGCAAGGATTATCCAGCGGATCTCCGTTGGCGGCTGGTGCGACCCGACGACCTGGTCAACGAGATCTCGCCCCGGGAAATGGAGCGTATCCGGGCGGGGGCCGAGCACGCCCTCAGCGACTGATCAAGGAGAGCATGGTCTTCAAGGACGCCATCATCACGCCCGGGGAGATGCCGAGGACGACGCCCGTTCCCCGGCAGCACGGGCAGCCCCACCCGACCGGAACGACGATCGGCGCCCACCCCGCCCCGCACCCGGCGGGGCCGCGCGCCGGCCGGGTCTCGATCGAGCGTTTCGCCGGCGAGGAGCTGGACGAGCTGACCCAGGACCCGCTCGCCGAGGAGCTACTCGTCATCAACATCGGACCGAGCCATCCGGCGATGCACGGCACATTCAGGATCAAGTGCTGGCTGGACGGCGAGACGATCGTCAAGGCCATCCCCGAGATCGGCTATCTGCACCGGTGCTTCGAGAAGATGAGCGAGACCCACCGCTGGCAGGAGATCTTCCCGTACACCGACCGTCTCAACTACATGAGCCCCTTCCTGAACAACGTCGGTTTCGCCATGGCGGTCGAGAAGCTGATGGGGATCGAGATCCCCCCACGGGCCCAGCGGATCCGCGTCATTCTGGGCGAGCTCTCGCGGATCATGGATCACTTTGTCTGTATCGGAACCAACCTCGTCGATCTGGGTGCGCTCACGAACTTCTGGTACTTATTCCGCGGTCGCGAGGAGATCTACTCGCTCCTCGAGCATGTCTCCGGCGCGCGGATGATGGTCGCCTATGGGCGGGTGGGTGGGCTCATGCGGGACGTGCACGACACCTTCGACCAGGAGGTGCGGGGCCTGCTCGAGACGCTCCCTCGTTACATCGACGACGTCGACCGGTTGATCACGAAGAATCGGATCTTCGTGGACCGGACCCGCGGAGTCCACGCGATCAGCGGCGGAGAGGCCGTCGACTGGGGTTGGACCGGACCCTGCCTGCGGGCGGCGGGTGTTCCGTACGACGTCCGCCGGGCGCATCCATACTACGACTACGACCAGTTCGACTGGCAGGTCCCGGTGGGGACGACGGGCGACGTGTACGACCGCTATCTGGTGCGGATGGAGGAGATGCGGCAGAGCCTCTCGATCGTCCGGCAGGCGATGGA
>DASZOP010000182.1:0-9974 GCA_035550715.1 Gemmatimonadota bacterium
GCCTCGTCGATCGAGACCGGCTCGACCGCCGGCGTGAAGCGGCGGAAGACCCGCCGGACCGCCCGCGCCGCCACGCGGTAGCGGTCGAAGCTCCCCGGGAGATAGACCGCGTGCGGGCAGAGGCGGTACGCCTCCCGGATCGGCATCGCCGAGTGGAGCCCATACTCCCGGGCCTCGTACGAGGCGGCGGCCACGACCCCGCGCCCCTTCCCGCCCCTGGGGTCCGCTCCCACCACGACCGGCTTCCCGGCCAGCGCCGGGTCCCGGAGCCGCTCGACGGCCACGAAGAAGGCGTCCAGGTCGACGTGCAGGATCGACCGCGGGGCGGAAGGGGGGGCCACACTCCGACGGTAGCCGAAGAAAAACCGAAAGTCAACCGCTCGGTGGGCTTTCGCAGTAGCTCGGGGCGGCATTCAGGAATTCTCGGCGCCCACGCGCAGGTCCAGGCCGATCGGCTGGTCACCCGGGACCGCGGCTTCTACCAGACGTACTTCCCCAACCTCGCCGTCCTCGATCCGTCGAAAGGCTAGCCTCCGTTGCCGCGGCTCGAAGCTGCGGCGAGACTCCCCCCCGCCGTGCCAGCCATCGAAACCCGCGAGCTGACCCGCCGCTTCGGCGGCCTGACCGCCGTCGAGGACCTCTCGATCACGGTCGAGCGGGGGGAGATCGTGGGGCTCCTGGGGCCCAACGGCGCTGGCAAGACCACTACGATCCGGATGCTGGCCGCGCTGATCCCTCCCACCTCCGGGACGGCGCGAGTCGCCGGCCATCGACTGGGCGAGGAAGACGACCAGGTCCGGCGGTCGGTCGGAATCCTCACCGAGACCCCTGGCCTCTACGACCGGCTCTCCGCGCGCCGGAACCTGGAGCTCCATGCCCGGCTCCAGGGGGTTGACGACGTCGCATCGACGGTGGACCGCTACCTGGACCTCCTCGGGCTCGCCGACCGCGGCGACGACCTGGCGGGTGCGTTCTCCAAGGGAATGCGGCAGAAGCTGGCGCTCGCGCGGGCGCTCCTCCACGAGCCCGGGATCCTCCTCCTGGACGAGCCGACGGCGGGGCTCGACCCGCACTTGGCGCGGGTCGTCCGCGATTCGATCGTTTCGCTCCGTGAGAAGGGACGGACGATCCTCCTCTCGACCCACAACCTGGAGGAGGCGGAGCGGCTCTGCGATCGGGTGGCCATGATCCAGAGACGGCTGGTCGCCTTCGACCGGCCGGCCGCTCTGAGAGAGCGCCTCCTCTCGCCGCGCGTCCGCGTCCGGCTCGCGGAGACGGACCACGGGGCTGCCGCGGCGCGGGCCCTCCCCTTCGTCCGCGCGGTGACGGAAGAAGGGGGCACGCTGACCGTCACGCTGGCCGAATCCGACGCCACGCCCGATCTGGTGCGCGGCCTCGTCGAGGCGGGCGCCCGGATCCAGGAGGTCATGGCCATCCGGCCGACGCTCGAGGAGGTGTACCTGGAGATCATGGCGGCGGAACATCCGAGCACCGCGGGCGGCGAGGGGAACGACCGGTGAACCTCGGCCGGATCCGCGCCCTCGTCCTCAAGGACTGGGCCGAGCTGGTCCAGGAGCGGGCCCTGGTCGCGACCTCGGTCGGGGTTCCATTCCTCCTGGTGGCGATCTACCTCCTCTTCGCCCTCTACGCGCCCGAGATGAACGACCTCGAGCTGCCCTCGATCGATCGCCCGCCGATCGCCCCGCTCGAACGCGCCGAGGACGCGCTCCTGACGGGGGACCGGGTCCAGGTCCTGGTCCTCCGGCAGATGCTCCTCCTCCTGCTCGTCATCCCCGAGATGGCGACCATGGCGATCGCGACGTACAGCGTGATCGGGGAGAAGCGGGCGCGGAGCCTGGAGCCCCTCCTCGCCACGCCGATCACGACCGCCGAGCTCCTCGCCGCCAAGTCGCTCGTCGCTCTGATCCCGGGGATCGCGATCACGTGGGCGGTGTTCGGCCTGGCGGCCATCGTCCTCGCGGCCGCGCTTCCGGCGGCCGTCCTGAACACGGTGTTCGACGCAGGCACGCTCCTCCTCGTCTTCGTGATCGCCCCGCTGGTCGCGCTCCTCGGCCTCTCGCTCGGCGTGATCGCCTCGGCGCGGACGTCCGACGCCCGGACGGCGCAGCAGATCGGCGTCGTCGTGATCCTGCCCCTGATCGCCCTCCTCGTCCTCCAGCTGGAGGGGCTTCTTCTCCTGACGCCGGCCTTGATCCTGGCCGGCGCGGCCGTCCTCCTCTCGGTGGATCTTCTGGTGCTGGCTCTGGGCGTCCGGATCTTTCGGCGGGAGACGATCCTGACGCGGTGGAAGTCGTGACGATCCCGCCGGCCGTGGCCGTCCTCAGCGGGGACCTCTTCTTCCGCGCGAAGATCGAGGCGGTGGCGAAGGCGGCGGGCGCCCCCGTCCGGTTCGCGGGATCGGTCGAGGAGGTCCGTGACGCGGCGACGGTCCTGGTCGATCTGGCGGAGGGCGCCCGCGCGATCGAGGCGATCCAGGCCCTCAAGGCGGCCCCGCGGGCTCCGGTGGTGGTGGCGTTCGGACCGCACCGGGAAGGCGATGCCTTCCGTGCGGCGCGGGAGGCGGGGGCCGATCGCGTCCTCGCGCGATCGGCGTTCGTCGAGCGGCTGCCGGAGCTCCTGCGAGCGGGCGCCTAGCGCATCAGCGTGTCGATCCCGAGCGCGCCCACGTTCCCCTCCGTCATCCCCCACGTGACCGCGATTCCGAGGACCATCCCCTTGCCGATCTCGCCGTCCTCGGTCTCGTCGATCTCGGCGAGCTCGGCGCGGTGCTCGGCCGCGAGGTCCAGATTCTCCTGCGGGATCCCGGACTCCGAGGCGGGCCGGTCCAGCTCCTCGTAGGCCCGCATGAGCGAGAGGCCGGTCCACAGGTACTCGCTGGCCGGCATGTCGTTCTCCTCGAGCGCGTCGGCCAGCGCCACCCGCGCCCGGCCGAGGCCCTGGAGGCCCGCCATGGCGTCCCTCATCCCGGCATCACCGCCCCGCTCCTCGATGTCGCGACCCCGCTCGGTGAGATCCGCCGCGACGTCGTCCATCTCCTCCCAGGCCTGGTCCGTGACCTCGAAGAAGCGATCGGCACGGTCGGCTCCGACGAGTCCGTCGGCCGGCGGCGAGAACGGATGGTCCTGCTCGAGCTCCTGGAGGTTCTCGCTGGCCTCGGTCTGCGCCTCGACCCCGCCCGTGAACTGGTCGGCCTTCCGCTTCAGGAAGAGCCCCCCGGCCACGGTGGCCACGATGAGCGCGACGATCGCCAGGATCGCTACGATGCCGCAGCCGATCGCCACCTTCTTGCCGGTCGACATCCCGCCCTTGGGCGGCGGCGCACCGGGGGGTGGCGGGCCCGGCGGAGGCGTAGTGGGCGGGACGGGTGGCGTACGATCGGCGTCGCTCATCGGGAGGGCGCTCCGTGCTGGGGGTTGGCTCGACCCGTCCCGGTGGCGCCCGCGCTAGGCGGCGGCTCCGAGACGCACCGGACGGTTGATGAACCGGTTGATGGCGTCCAGGACGGCGCGCACGGCCGCCTCGTGGGGATCGTCACCGATCTCGGCCGTCCCCACGAGCCGGGCATGGTGGAGCTGGTGGCGCCCCTCGATCAGGACCACGAGCACGTCGCGCTGGAAGACCTGCAGATGCTCGAGACCCGCCAGATAGAATGCCATCTCCTTCTCGGCCAGGTAATCGAGCGCCTCGATGACCGCCCTCGCGGACGAGTACATGCGGGCGCGCGGCGTGTCCGTGTCGCGATGACGTCCCTCGAAGATGATGTCGCCGAGCTTCAACTCGACGTGGGCGGTGCACTTGAGATCCTCGTCCTGGATCACCCGGAGACGCTGGAAGATGAGGCGCGGCGGCGGCGGCTTGTGGAGGCTCGGGGGCAGCGGGTACGCCTCGACCTCGGCGGCAACCGCCACTCCGTCCTCCAGGCACTCCTCGCCGCGAGCCGCGCGGGCCATCGGTGACTCCGCCTTCAGGACGGCGATCGAGACGATCCGGTGATCGATCTCGAGGTCGAACGCGGTCCTGAGCAGGGTCTCGATGTTGCGGACGATCTGCTTTGGGGGAAGGGCCCCGTCGCTGAGGATGTGGATCTCGTTGAGGCGACTGCCGTCGCCGGAGCTCCGAACCCGGGCCCGGACGACTCCGGTCAAGGTCTCCAGGAGCTGGTCGATTCGCGTCGTGTCAAGCGTTTCCATGCACCCCGCGCCCTAGGTGACGGCCCGACGCAGCGCTCCCGGGGGAACTCCACCGTTTCTGATCGGCGCAGTATACGGGTTCGGTTGTGGCCGTGCAAGACCTTCCGGGACCGGGTGTTCCCCTTGCTGGACGGGGCTCGGGGGGGCATCTTGTGGACCGGGCTTTGCGGGCGCCACGGTCGCCCGGCTGGACCTTCGAAGGAGAGGGACGGTTCCATGACATACGTCATCACACAGCCCTGCATCGGCGTCAAGGACGCGAGCTGCGTCGAGGTGTGTCCGGTGGACTGCATCTACGAAGGTCAGGACATGTACTACATCCATCCCGACGAGTGCATCGAATGCGCCGCCTGCGAGCCCGAATGCCCGGTCGAGGCCATCTTCGCCGAGGAGGACGTCCCGCCGGAGATGAAGAACTTCATCCAGATCAACGCCGACTTCTTCTCGGCGGCTACCGGCGGATCAGGTTCCTGAGGACGAACGTCACGTTCTCCTTCCGCTCGCGCAGGCGGCGAGTGAAGTACGGTAGCCACTTCTCGCCGTAAGGCACGTAGACCCGCATGCGGTGGCCGCGCTCGACCATCGCGACCTGGGTCGCGGCCCGGATCCCGTACAGCATCTGGAACTCGTACCGTTCCGGCGTGATGCCGCGCCGTTCGGCATGCTCGAGCACGTGGCCGATCCTGGCATCGTCGTGGGTCGCGATCGCCGGCTCGTTTCCCGAGTCCAGCAGCCGCTCGGCCAGGCGATCGAAGGCCCGGTCGACCTCGATCCGGGTCTGGAAGGCGAGCGGCGCCGGCTCGCGATAGGCCCCCTTCACGAGCCGCACACGGGCTCCCATCGCGATCAGCCGATCGACGTCATCGGCGCTTCGTCGCAGCATGGATTGGATGACCACCCCCACGTTCCGGTACGACTCCCAGACGCGGGCGAAGATCTCCAGCGTGAGCTGGGTGTAGGGGCTCCCCTCCATGTCGATCCGGACCCAGTTCCCGTGCGCCTCGGCGGCATCGAGGATCACCCGCAGGTTCTCCTCGGCGAAGTCCGGCGCGATGTCGAGCCCGAGCATGGTGAGCTTGATCGAGATGTTGGAATCGACGCCCGCCTCGGCGATGCCGTGGAGGAGGTCCACGTAGGCGTCGCGAGCGGCGTCGGCCTCTACCCGCTCGGTCACGTTCTCTCCGAGCAGGTCGAGCGAGACGACGATCCCCCGCGCGTTGAGGGCACGGGCGGCCGCGATCGCGGCCCCGCGGTCTTCGCCCGCGACGAACCGGGTGGCGGGCCAGATCAGCACGTTCGATCCTTGCTCGGCTCAGGCACGGCCGCTACCATTCGGGCCATGCGGGAATCCTCCCTCTCCATGGACCGCGCGGGTTCGGTCTCGCGAGCCGCCCTGGGTCGGCGCGCGGCCGGGATCGCCGCTTTCGCTCTCCTTACCGCGATCGGCGCGTTCATCCGGATCCCGCTCCCGTTCACACCCGTCCCGATCACACTCCAGACCTTCTTCGTCCTCGCTTCGGGGATCTACCTGGGCGGTCGGGACGCGGCCTCGAGCCAGATCCTGTACGTGGCTCTCGGGATCCTCGGGCTGCCGGTCTTCGCCGGCGCGGGCGGCCTTGCGCACGCGCTCGGTCCGACGGGCGGGTTCCTGATGGCCTTTCCGTTGGCCGCCGGGCTGGTGGGCCGGTTCGTCGAGCCGGGCGACCGGCCGGCGCGGGCGGCGCTGGTCCTGATCGCCGCCGATCTCGTCATCTTCGCCATCGGGGCGACCTGGTTCGCCGCCACGGTGGGCGTCGGCCCCGAGCGCGCGCTGGCACTGGCGGTCCTGCCGTTCCTTCCGGGCACCGTGATCAAGACCGGCGCCGTCCTGGCGCTCGTGGTCCGTCCCCCGGTCCGGCGCTGAACCGCTCCCACTAGTTCCCTTCCCGCTCGAGCTGTCCCGTCAGGTTCTCCGGCGACAGGATCTCCGCCAGCCGTTCTTTCGTGAGGTCGCTTCGCTCCAGGGCCACCTCGTGGATCGGGCGGTCCGTCGTGAGCGCCTCCTTGACGATCTCGGCGGCCCTGGCGTAGCCCAGAACCGGATTCAGGGCCGTCGCCAGGGAGGGGCTCCTGTGGGCGAACGCTGCCAGCCGCTCGCGGTCGGCGGAGATCCCCTCCACGCATCCTTCACGGAAGACGGGCAGGAAGTTCCCGAGGATCTCCATCGAGAAGAGGAGCTCCCAGATCATGACCGGCATCATGACGTTGAGCTCGAGCTGGCCGGCCTGGGACGCGAGCGCGACGGCGGTGTCGGCGCCGACGACGTGGAAGCAGATCTGGTTCAGGCACTCGGGTAGGACCGGGTTGACCTTCCCCGGCATGATCGAGGAGCCGGGCTGGCGGGCCGGCAGAGCGATCTCGGCCAGCCCCGTCAGGGGGCCCGAGTCCAGGAGTCTGAGGTCGTTGGCGATCCGGATCAGCTCGAGCGCCAGGTTCCGCAGCATCGCCGACACGGCAGCGATCCCCTGGCGGCTCTGGATCTGCTCGCGCGGATCCTCCGCGGGCCGGAGCTCGAAACCGGTCAGCTCCGACAGCTCCCGCACGATGGCCGGCCGGTAGCCGTCCGGCAGGTTGATCCCGGTGCCCGCCGCGTTGCCGCCGATCGGGAGCTCCCGGAGATCGTCCACGGCCCCGTCCAGGAACCGGACCGAGCGGTCGATCGCCGCCCCCCAGGCGTCGAACTCCTGGCCCAGGGTCACCGGAACCGCATCCTTGAGGTGGGTCCGCCCGGACTTGACCAGCGTGGCGAACTCCTCCGCCTTGGCGTGGAACGCGCCGGCCAGGTCGATCAGGACCGGCCTCAGGTCGTCCCACGCGAGAAGGGTCGCCAGGTGCATCGCCGTCGGGAACGTGTCGTTCGTCGACTGCGACATGTTCACGTGGTCGTTGGGATGGAGCCGCGCGTACTCACCCCGGCCCGCGCCCAGGATCTCGAGGGCCCGGTTGGCCAGGACCTCGTTCACGTTCATGTGGAAGGAGACCCCCGCGCCGGCCTGGAACACGTCGACCACGAACTGGTCGGCGAGCCCCCCGTCCAGAACCTCGTCGGCCGCCTCGACGATGGCTCCTGCGCGCTCGGCGTCCAGGACGCCCAGATCCCGGTGCACCAGGGCGGCGGCCTTCTTGATGAGCGCGTACGCTTCGATCAGCCGGGGATGCTCGCGGAGACCGCTCACCGGGAAGTTTTCGAGAGCGCGCTGGGTCTGGATCCCGTAGTAGGCGTCCACCGGGACCGGGCGCTCCCCCAGGCTGTCCTTCTCGATCCGGGTCCCCATGCGGCGGGCCAAGATACACGCTTGTGCCGGGTGCGGCGTCCTTCCCATATTGCGAATCGCATGGGAAAGGTCCTCACTCCGGGTGACATCGACGCCCTCATCCACCTGCTGGGAGACGAGGACGAGGGGGTCGTGGCCCACGCCCGGCTGGCGCTCCGATCGGCCGGGCCGACGGCGGCGCCCTTCCTCGAGATCGCATCCGCCGTCAGCGGCGAGCCCGTCATCCGGGACGAATCGCGCTCCGTCCTCGAGGACATCCACGTCGACGGGATCGAGCGGGAGTGGGTCGCCCTGCAGGCGACCGAGGAGGGCCTGGCGCTGGAGGAGGGAGCGTTCCTCCTCGAGCGGACGATCCATCCCGACCGGATCCGGAGGACGGACGAAGCCCGTGACGAGCTGCGCCTGCTGGCGACCGGCGCGCGCGAGGCGGTCCCGGAAACGGGATCCATGGAGAGCCGGCTGGCCGCCCTCCGGGACTACCTCCACCACGCCTGCGGCTTCCGCGGCAACCGCGAGAACTACTACGACCCCGAGAACTCCTTCTTCTCGAGCGTGATCACGCGCCGGACGGGGATCCCGGTCACCCTGGCGCTCGTCTACCTCGCCATGGGCCGACGGCTCGGCCTGCCGCTCCACGGGATCGGGATGCCGATGCATTTCCTGGTCGGGGTCCGGGACGACCGTGGCCCGAGATACATGGACCCCTTCCAGGATGGCCGGGACGTCAGCCGGACCGAATGCCTGCTGATCCTCGAGCACGCGGGGCTGGCGGCCGCGGCGATCCTGACCCCGAGCCCGGTCGTGGCGATCCTCGAGCGGATGGCGCGCAACCTGATCTTCGTCTTCCACAACTCCGGGGACGAGGAGGGCCTGCGCCGGGCACGACGGTTCGTCGCCCTCCTGACCGGCGAGAGCGCCTAGTACCTTCCCCGCGCCCGCTCCTTGGCGGGCAGGACTTCCAGGCAGGTCGTCCACCATCCGGTCAGGATCGTCTCGACGAACTCCTCGGGCAGGCCTTCCTCCCGCATCTCGAACGCCAGCCAGTCGTGGTCGTACCCCACCCTCCGCCACTCCACGGCGGGCGCACCGTCGGCGTCGAGGTCGAGGAGGGCGTAGGCGGCGCCGGTCCGGCCGTCGTTAGGCGGGCGACCGATCGCTCCCACGTTGACGACGGCGCGCCGTCCCGGAAGGCGCCGGAGCCACGGGATCCCGGTATGGCTCACCGCCAGGATGTCGGCCTCCGCGTCTTCCAGGAGCCGCAGGAGGAAGGCGTCGGGGCTCGTCGACTCCCACAGGAACTCGTTCATCCGCCGCGGGCTGGCATGGCAGAGGAGCACGCGGCGATCGCCCATCCGGAACCGGATCGCGGGGGGAAGCGACCGCATCCAGGCGCGGTGGTCGGGAGCGGTACGAGCATACGTGTAGCGATACGACAACGCGGCGAACCGGTTGTCCTCGGGGTCCGTGTACCCGCACCGGCAGTCGGGGAGATCGTGCCCGAGCGAGTGGTCGTAGTTCCCCTGGACGACCGGGAGCCCGGCGTCGCGGACGATGGCGCAGGTACGGTCCGGATGCGGTCCGAAGGCGCCCAGGTCGCCCAGGCAGATCACCGTCCGGGCGCCGGCGGTCCCGGCGTCCTCCAGCGTGGCCCGGAGGGCCAGGTGGTTGCTGTAGACCCCGCCGAAGAGGGCGACCGGTCCCGACACGGGCCCCGTCAGGCGGAGGTCGGAGAGGATCAACGGGCGCCCGTCCCGGGTTCACCCGCCGCTACGCCGGCCTCGGGGACGACCGCCCCGGGATTCGCGCACACGGCGCCGTGCATCCAGCAGGTCGTGCAGGCCTGGTGGCGGAGGCGGAACGGACGCGCCGCCGCCGCCACGAGATCCTCCCCCAGATCCCCGTCCGGCGCCTCCAGCAGGATCGGGCATACCCAGATCCCGCGGTCCGTGACCACCCGCGCCGAGCTGCAGAGGAGGAGGTCCGGGTCGTACCCTTCCACCATCCGGGTCGTGACGCGGTCCTCCGCCCCGTATCCGCCCACCCGGGCCGCCTCCGCCCCGATCCGGAAGACGGGCAGGAGCTTGATCCTGGGATTGCGGTAGCCGCGCGCCCGCAGAAGGGTCACGAACGCGCGGTACACCTCGGGCTCCTCGCTCGGGGGCCAGGTCCGGACGGCGGTCACGATCGGCAGAAAGCCGTGGGCGAGGAGGAGCTCCACGCCCGCCAGGGCCCGCTCGAACGTCCCGGCTCCTCGAAGCGCGTCGTGCGTGGCCCGGTCGAACCCGTCGATCGAGACCCGGAACTCGAGCGAGAACGGGGTCCGCTCGGCCGCCGCGGCGAGAGCCTCCACCTGGCGCGACTTCAGCAGGGTGCCGTTCGTCAGGACGGTCGTCGGGCCGCGCGCCAGGGCGCGCGTCAGGATCTCGACGATGTCGGGGTGGATAAAGGG
>DASZOP010000183.1:0-5878 GCA_035550715.1 Gemmatimonadota bacterium
CGGCGTTCTCCGGCGGATGATCGAGGCGGACGAGCTCCACTCGCTCCTCCTGTGGGGCCCACCCGGCACCGGGAAGACGACGCTCGCCCGGATCATCGCCGAGGCGACCGGCGCGCGGTTCGCCTGGTTCAGCGCGGTCACGATGGGGGTCGCGGACGTCAAGCGGATCGTGGCGGAGGCGAAGGACGCCCTCGGCGAGCACGGTCGCCGGACCGTCCTCTTCTGCGACGAGATCCATCGTTTCAACAAGGCGCAGCAGGACGCCTTCCTGCCCCACGTCGAGCAGGGGCTCGTGACCCTGATCGGTGCGACGACCGAGAACCCGTCGTTCGAGGTGAATGCGGCGCTCCTCAGCCGGATGCGGGTCTACACCCTGTCCCCGCTCGAGCCCGGTCAGATCGGGATCCTCCTGGACCGTGCACTGGCGGACGCCGAGCGGGGCCTGGGGGGGCGTGGCCTCGGGCTCGAGCCCGACGCGCGGAGCTTCCTCACCGAGGCCGCCCAGGGGGACGCGCGGATCGCGCTCTCGACGCTCGAGCTGGCGGCGGCGCTCGTCCCCGACGGGATCCGGCTCGAGCGCGGCCACCTGGAAGCCGCCCTCCAGCGGAAGGCGATGCGGTACGACAAGGGCGGGGAGGAGCACTACAACATCATCTCCGCCCTCCACAAGTCGCTGCGCGACTCGGATCCGCAGGCGGGGCTCTACTGGCTGGCGCGGATGCTGGAGGCGGGCGAGGATCCGCTCTACGTGGTCCGCCGTCTCGTCCGCTTCGCGTCCGAGGACGTCGGCCTCGCCGATCCGCGAGCGCTCGAGCAGGCGGTGGCCGCCCAGCAGGCCGTCCATTTCGTCGGCATGCCCGAGGGGGCGCTGGCGCTCGCCCAGGCGGTCGTCTACCTGGCCGTGGCCCCCAAGTCGAACGCCCTCTACGCGGGGTACGGCCGGGCCGCGCAGGACGCCCGCGAGACCGAGCGCGAGTCGGTCCCTCTGCATCTCCGGAACGCCCCCACCGGCCTCATGCGGGAGCTCGGCTACGGCAGCGGCTACCGCTACGCCCACGACGACCGGGACGCCGTGGTCGACCAGGAGCACCTGCCGCCCTCGCTCGCCGGGCGGATCTACTACGAGCCCACCCCGCGCGGCTTCGAGGCGCGCGTGGCCGATCGGATGGCCGAGCTGGCCGAGCGCGTACGCGAGGTCAGGGAAGCGGCCGGGCGCGCATCCGGCGTCCCGGTCGAATGACCCACACGGTCGTCCCGCCCGACCGTCCCGAGCGGACCGTCCTGGTCGCCGTGGGCGGCCCGGTCGCCTCGACCAACGGAGACGCGTGGTCGGCGGAGGAGCTCCTCGAGGAGCTCCGCGCGCTCGCGATCTCGGCGGGGGCCGACGTCGTCGGCGAGCTCGTCCAGTCCCGCGACCGGCCGGACGCTGCCCTCTACATCGGGCGCGGCAAGGCCGACGAGCTCAAGCGCGAAGTGGCCGCGCGGGACGCCCAGCTCGTCGTCTTCGACAACGACCTCTCGCCAGCCCAGGGGAAAAAGCTCGAGGACCTGATCGGGGTCCGCGTCCTCGACCGCTCGGAGCTCATCCTCGACATCTTCGCGCGGCGGGCGCGGACCCGCGAGGCCAAGCTCCAGGTCGAGCTGGCCCAGCTCCAGTACCTGCTGCCGCGGCTGCGCAGGATGTGGACCCACCTCTCCCGGATCCGCGGCGGGATCGGCCTCAGGGGACCGGGCGAGACCCAGCTCGAGGTGGACCGGCGCGTGATCCGGGACCGGATCCGGACGCTCAAGGAGAAGCTGGAGGGGATCGAGACGCGGAGGCACCTCCAGCGGAAGGGGCGCGGCGAGGTGTGGAACGTAGCCCTCGTGGGATACACGAACGTCGGGAAGTCGACGATCATGAACCGCCTGACGGGCGAGAGCCTGCGGGCCGTGGATAGCCTGTTCGCTACGCTCGACGCGACCACGCGGCGGATGGAGCTGCCGGGTGGCGAGGCCGTGGTCCTGACCGACACGGTCGGGTTCATCCGCGACCTTCCCCACGATCTGGTCGCCTCCTTCCGGGCGACCTTGGAGGAGGTCGTCCACGCCGATCTCCTCCTCCACGTCGTCGACGTCGCCGATCCGCGGCGGGAGAGCCGGATGGCGGTCGTCCGCGAGGTCCTGACATCGCTCGGCGTCGGGGACGCCCCGACCCTGACCGTCTTCAACCAGTTCGACCGGATCCCGGCCGCCGAGCGCGCCGGCGTCCGGGCGCGGCTGATCGAGGCCCACGCTCCGGCCGTCGTCGCCTCCGCGGTCGAGCCGCGCGGGCTGGTCGCCCTCGAGGAGGCGCTGGCCCGGTACGTGGAGACGCACGAGGTCCACGCGCGTGCGGTCGTGCCGAGCGGCGACGGACGGCGGCTGGCCCTGATCCACCGGCTGACCGAGGTGCTCGAGCGCCGCTACGCCGACGGGCTGGTCGAGCTCGAGCTGAGGGCCCGGCCCGAAGCCCTGGCGCGCCTGGAGCGCGAGGGCATTCCCGTGGATCCGGCGTGAGCCCGGGCGGCGGCCGGGGCGCATGAGCGCGCCGGGTCCGTCCATCCAGATCTACGGAGCCGGACGGATCGGGCTCGCGATCGCGAGCCTGGCCCGGCGGCGGGATGTGCCGATCGCGGGCATCTGGAATCCGCGACCGCTTCGGCCGGCGCGGGCGCGGCTGGCCGAGGAGCTGCCCCTTACGGTGGCGCCCGATCCCCGGCCCGGCCCCGCGGACATCTGGCTCCTGGCCGTGCCCGACGACGCCATCGCGGCAACGGGGGAGCGGCTCGCCAGGGCGGTCGAGCGGGGCGACGGTCCGCGACCCGGCTGCGCCGCCCACTGCGCGGGGGCCCACCCGGCGCGGCTCCTCGAGCCGCTCGCCCGGACCGGGATCGCGTGCGGGTCGTGGCATCCCGCCATGACGTTCCGCGGCGCCCCGGACGACGCCGACGCGCTCGCCCGGGCGGTCGTGGCCGTCGAGGGCGATCCCGTGGCGGTCGGGCTCCTGGAGCGGCTTTCCGACGCCCTTGGGCTGGTGCGGATCGCGGTGGCGACCGGGCGGAAGGCGGATTACCATGCCGCGCTCGTCCTCGCCGCCAACGGCCGGTTCGCTCTGGACGCGGCCGCGGCCCGTCTCCTGCGGGAAGCGGGGCTCGACGAGTCGACCGCCCGCTCGGTGCTCGCCCCCCTCGTCGAGCGGGTCGAGGACAACCTCAGGGCAGCGCTCCCCGAAGAGGCGCTGACCGGCCCCGTCGCCCGCGGCGACGCGGGGACGGTCCGTCGCCAGCTGGCCGCGCTCGCCGACCGCCCGGACCTCCTTCGGCTCTATCGCGCCCTGGGAACGGTGATCCTGGCGGCGGTTCCGGACGCGGTCCGGCAGGACGGGCACCTGGAGGTCATGCGATTGATGAGAGAGGATGAGTCAACTTGCTGACGTTCAATGACATACGTTCCAATGTAGAGGTCCAGCATTACATCGATCGGGCAGACGGCGTGATGGCGTCGATGGGGTACACCGAGCACGGCCGGCGCCATGCCGGCGTGGTGGCGAAACGGGCCAGGTCGATCATGGAGGCGCTGGGGTATCCCGCGCGGAACTGCGAGCTGGCGTCCATCGCCGCCTATCTCCACGACATCGGCAACATCGCCAACCGGGACCACCACGCGCAGAACGGCGCCATCCTCGCCCATACCCTCCTTCGCGAGGCGGGCATGGACATAGAGGAGACGATCGAGATCGTGACCGCGATCGGCCACCATCACGAGACCGACGGGGCGCCGGTCAGCGACGTGGCGGCGGCCGTGATCCTGGCCGACAAATCGGACGTCCACCGCTCGCGTGTGCGGGACAAGGCGATGATCGATCTCGACATCCACGACCGCGTGAACTACTCGGTCACGCGGTCGGCCTTGCGGGTCGTCGGACCGCACGCGGCCCGCGAGATGACCGGCGAGCGCGGCGGGAACGGGGAGTCGCCCGGCAATCCCGGCCCGCCGGAGGGAGGCCGGAACCCCGATGGCGGAGAGGCCGCCCCCGTAGTGACCCGATACGTCGCGGAGGAGCAGAAGCCCGGCACCCGTTCCGAGATCACGCTCGCGCTCCGGATCGACACCTCGATCTCGCCGGTCATGGAGTACTTCGAGATCTTCCTGCCCCGCATGCTCCTCTCGAACCGTGCGGCGGAAAAACTGGGAGCGACCTATCAGCTGGTGATCAACGAGACCCACATCCTCTAGCCGTTCGAGTCCCCCGTCGAGCGCTCGGCTTCCATGATGGGGAAGTGGAAGACCTGGCTGGGGATCGCGGTCTCGATCGCGGCGATCGCGTGGGCGGCCCGTGGCGTCGAGTGGAGCGAGGTCCTCCCCGCGCTCGCGGACGCCGACCCGTGGCTCCTGGCGCTCGTCTTCGTGATCAGCCCCGTCGTCAACGTTCTGATCCGCGCCCTCCGCTGGAAGGTCTTCCTGCGACCGGTCGCCAGGGTATCGTTCGCCGGGGCCACGAGCGCGACCGCGATCGGGCTCATGGCCAACAACGTCCTGCCCGCCCGGGTGGGCGAGTTCGTCCGGGCGTACGCGCTGGGAAAGAGGGAGCGGGTCCCGGTGGCGACCTCCTTCGGCGGGCTCTTCCTGGAGCGGCTCTTCGACGGGTTCGCGGTCGTGGGCCTCCTCTACGCGCTGACCTGGGTGCACGAGTTCCCGGACTGGGTGTCCAGGACCGTCCAGGTCGCGTTCTACATCTTCCTCGGGGCCCTCGTCTTCCTGGTCGGGCTGATCGTACGACCGGAGACGAGCGTCCGCTTCGCCCGCGCCATCGCCGGGCGCTTCTCCGGCGGCCGTCTCGAGGACCCGGTCGAGCGGATCCTGGGGACGCTCCTGGACGGCTTCCGGCTCCTCAGGAATCCGGTCCTCGTCCTGGTCAGCCTGGTCCTGGCCCTCGTCCAGTGGATCGCCCTGACCGGCCTCTACTGGCTCGGCCTGGTCGCCTTCGGGGTGGTCGAGGGCGTCGGCTGGGTGGGCGCCTTCTTCGTCAACTGCGTGGCCACGCTCGGCGTCGCCGTCCCCTCCTCGCCCGGCTTCGTGGGGACGTTCGAGGCGTTCATCGTGAAGGGCCTCGAGGTGTTCGCCGTCGACCGGACGCGGGCGTTCACCTACGCGCTCGGGTTCCACGCCGTCAGCTTCATCCCGATCACGCTGGCCGGTTTCGCGGTCTTCCTGAAAGAGGGCTTCTCGTGGGGCGAGCTCGAGCGGTCCGAGGACGAGGTCGAGGAGGAGCTGGAGGGGGAGTTCGAGGAGGAGGTCGCGCGGGACGTTCCCCAGGATCGACCGGGCGGCGACTCGCGGTGACCTCGTCGGGCGCGGCGCCGGCGCGCGAGGTCTGGCGGGCGCCCGCCAAAATCAACCTGTGGCTGGAGATCCTCGGGCGCCGGCTGGACGGCTACCACGAGATCGATACCTGCTATCAGGCGATCGACCTGGCCGACACGGTCATCCTCGAGCCGTCCTCGGAGCCGGGGGTGACGTGCCGGGTGACGGGTCCGTTCGCCGAAAGCGTCCCCGAGGGGTCGGAGAACCTGGCCGCGCGGGCGGCGCTTCTCCTCGCCGAGCGGACCGGCCACCAGCCACAGGTCTCGATCACGATCGTCAAGGAGATCCCGGCCGGGGCCGGGCTCGGCGGCGGCTCGAGCGACGCGGCCGCCGTTCTGGTGGCGCTGGCGCACCGATTCGCGGTTCCGGACCCCGGCGACACGCTGGTCGAGCTGGCGGCCGAGCTGGGGGCGGACGTGCCGTTCTTCCTGGAGGGAGGGACGCAGCGGGGGAGAGGGATCGGCGATCGGCTCGAGCGGGTTCCGATGCCGGA
>DASZOP010000184.1:0-7247 GCA_035550715.1 Gemmatimonadota bacterium
GTACCCTTCGGCCTGCTCGGACGGCGCGAACGGGTGGATCCGGCTGAAGCCTTCCCACGTGATCGGGATCATCTCGGTCGTGGCGTTCAGCTTCATCGTGCACGAGCCGAGCGGGATCATCCCGTGGGCGAGCGAGAAGTCGCGGTTCTCGAGGCGCTTGAGGTAGCGCAGCATCTCGGACTCGGACCGGTGCCGCCGGAAGACGTCGTGGGTCAGGAAGGGCGACCGCCGCCGGAGCGCCGGGGGGATCGGCTCGGACGCCGGCCGGGCCCCCGGGTCGCCGTCCGCCATGAACCCGCCGAAGACCTCGATCAGCTCCTCGACGTCCTCCTCGCGGGTCGTCTCGTCGAGGGCGACGCCGATCCTGGACTCGCCGAGCGGGCGGAGGTTGATCCCGCGCTCGCGCGCCGCCTCGTGGATCGGCGCGGCCGCGTCGACCAGGACGGTCAGCGTGTCGAACCAGGTGTCATGGACGAGCTCGTGGCCGTGGTGGCCGAGGCCCTCGGCGAGCCGGGTCGTCAGCCCGTGGACCCGGCGCGCGATCCGCTCGAGCCCCTCGGGGCCGTGCCAGACCGCGTACATCGCCGCCACGACCGCCAGCAGCACCTGTGCGGTGCAGACGTTGCTGGTCGCGCGCTCCTTCCGGATGTGCTGCTCGCGGGTCTGGAGCGCCATCCGGTACGCCTCGCGGCCGGCCTTGTCTCGCGTCACGCCGATGATCCGCCCGGGCATGGCCCGCACGTGCTCCTCGCGCGCCGCGAAGAAGGCGGCGTGGGGCCCGCCGAAGCCGAGGGGGACGCCGAACCGCTGGCTGTTGCCGATCGCGATGTCCGCGCCCCACGAACCCGGTGGCTCGAGGAGCGTCAAGGCCAGGAGGTCGGTCGCCGCCGTCACCAGGCCGCCCGCCTCGTGGACCCGCTCGCAGACCCCGCGCCAGTCCGGGACGGCGCCCTCGGTGGTCGGGTACTGAATCAGGACCCCGGCCACGTCGGGACCGAACGGGGCGGTCGCCGCGTCCACGACCTGGACCCGGATGCCGCGCGCCTCGGCGCGCGTGCCAACGACCGCGATCGTCTGGGGATGGCATCCCTGGTCGACCAGGTACGAGGGTCTCTCGCGACGGCCCGTGACGGCGATCGTCATCGCCATCGCCTCCGCGGCGGCGGTCCCCTCGTCGAGGAGCGAGGCATTGGCGACCGGCAGTCCGGTCAGGTCGGCGACCATCGTCTGGAAGGCCAGCAGGGCCTCCATCCGGCCCTGGGAGATCTCGGCCTGGTAGGGCGTGTAGGCCGTGTACCAGCCGGGGTTCTCGATGATGTTCCGGAGGATGACGGGGGGCGTGAAGGTGTCGTGGTATCCCATGCCGATGTAGCTCTTGAAGACGCGGTTGGCGCCCGCCAGCTCGCGCAGCTCGGCGTGGGCCTCCGCCTCGGTCGCCGGCGGCGGGAGCTCGAGCGGGCGTTCGAGACGGATGGATTCGGGGACGACGGCCTCGATCAGCTCGTCGAGGTCGTCGTACCCGAGCGGCGTGAGCATCGCCGGCAAGTCTTCGGAACGGGGGCCGATGTGACGATCGGCGAAGGCGTCCGGGGAGGGCAGCGGCGTCACGACTTCAGCCACCGCCGCGGGAGGAGCGGGAGCGCGAGGCTTCACAACCTGAAGGCTCAGCCGACGTGGCGGCGGTAGGCGTCCGCGTCCATCAACGTGTCGACGGCGCCCGGATCCTCGACCCGGATCTTCACCATCCACCCCTCACCGTAGGGATCCTGGTTCACGCGCTCGGGATGGTCGTCCAGCGCGCGGTTTACCTCGACTACTTCGCCGGCCAGCGGGGCATAGATGTCGGCCACCGTCTTGACGGCCTCGATCGTCCCGCACGTTCCCTTCTTCTCGACCGCGGCGCCGACCGACGGGAGCTCCACGAACACGACGTCGCCGAGCTCGCCCTGCGCGTAGTCGGTGATCCCGACCGTCGCGACCCCCGAGCCGGAGTCGAACCGGACCCACTCGTGGTCCTCCGTGTAGCGCAGGTCGGCGGGGAAATCGGGCATGTCGCTCCCGTGGCGGCGCGGGCGTCGTCGAAACGAAAAGCGAAACGAAAAGGAGCGACAGGTTAGCCGCGCCTTCCGTCCTCGTCAACGAACGCGCGTGGGCGCGACCGGGAACCGCAGCCCGTCGCCGTCCGGCGGCAGGTCGGCCGGCGGAGTCGCCCGGATCCGGGCCGCGAGGGGCGAGCCGTCGCGGGCGAAGACGGCCGCCACGGAGTCCTCGTAGACGGGTGACCAGCCGGGCTTGAGGAGCAGCAGGTTGTAGACGGGAAGATGCCGCGGGATGAGCGCCAGGTCGGTCGGGTGGTCGTCCAGGAGGCGGTCCCAGTCCCCGACCCCGAAGATGAACTGGATGTTGGCCGAGTAGATCTCCCCGTCGTAGACCGTCTCCCGGCGGCCGTCCACCGACACCTTGAGCGCGGGCGCCAGGTGCCAGATCGCGTACTCCCCCCAGTCGAAGTGGACGGCCAGGTTGCCGCTGACGCCGGAGTCGCGGAGGACCGCCACCGACCGGGCCGGGAACTCCTGGGCGCCGGTCTCGATCCTGGGTCCCCTGAGCCATGGGATGGCGAGCGCCACGAGGGCGGCGGTAGCGAGAAGGAGGAGCGGCTCGAGCCGGAGGCGCGACAGACCGCCCGACCCTCCCCTTCGCCGTGACCAAGCGGCCAGCGGGTCCGCCGCCACGATGGGCGCGGCCACCCCGAAGAGGGGCAGGTGGCGGATCGCGGTCAGGGCGCCGAACGCGAGGACGAGGAAGATCGCAAGTCCGGGGAGCTCGGGGGAGCGTCCACGAACGAACATCGCGTATGCGCACGCGGCCAGTAGGATCATGTAGCACGCGCCCTCCCACGTGGCGAGCGCCGTCTGGGCCCATTCGGTGATCTCGGGGCGGGCGACGGTCGCGGTCTCGAGGAGGAAAGTCCACAGCCGGATCCCGTACGGATTCACGAGCGTTGCGAGAACCCCGCCCGCGACCGTGACGCCCACGATGAGGAGTGCCGGCCCCCGGTGCGGTTCCCCGCGCCGGCGCCGAAGGGCGGCCGCGAGAACGTGGGCCGCTCCCCACACCAGCAGCAACGCGATCCCCGCCAGGAACCCGCCGTGGAGGTTGACCCATGCCGCGAACACGAGCGGGACGCTCCACAGCCACATGGTCCGCCCGTGGTCCGCGGCATCGAGGGCGAGCAGGAGGAGCACCAGGGCCAGGAACGAGAAGATCTGCGGCCGGAGGGTATTCGTTCCGACGCTCACCAGGGTAAAGACCAGAAGGAGCAGGAGGACGGCGTGCAGGGTCGAGAGGCCGCGTCTCAGGAGGTGGGCGAGGACGAGGCCCATGGCCATCAGACCGACCGCCATCTTCAGGAGGACGAGCCCGGTCGCTCCCGCGGCCCGGTAGGCGAGGTAGAAGAGCGCCTCGGCCAGCCATTCATGGTTGATCCACGGCTGGCCGCCGGAGAGGTAGGAGTAGGGATCGGGCCGGACGACGCGGCCCGTCCGGAACAGATCGCCGCCGAAGAGGACGTGCCCCCACAGGTCGGGGTCGGCGATCGTTCGTGCCAGGGCGAAGCAGAGCACTCCCCCCGCCAGCGCGACCAGCACGCGCTCCGGGCGGCGCGGGGATGGATCCCGATCCACGTCGCGCTGGGTCATTCGGGTCGACCTCCTGGACCGGGGCTCGCAAGGGCCGCGCCAACCTACCGGCGGCTCCGGGCCGCGACTACCGGCCCCTGGCGAGCCGCCCGTATCTTGCGCTCCCCATGGGGATCGTAATTCGTCCGGCCACCCGCGAGCACTGGTCCGACCTGGCCGCGCTCTTCGGCCCGCGGGGCGCCTGCGGGGGCTGCTGGTGCATGTTCTGGCGCCAGACGGGCGCCGACTTCGCCGCGCGGAAGGGAGAGAAGAACCGCCGCGCGCTCCGCCGACTCGTCCAGTCGGACGAGCCCCCCGGGCTGATCGCCTGGGTCGACGGCGAGCCGGCGGGGTGGATCGCGATCGCCCCCCGGGCCGCCTACCGGCGCCTCGACCGTTCGCGGATCCTGAAGCCGGTCGACGACCGGCCCGACGTGTGGTCGGTGCCCTGCTTCTTCGTCGCCCGGACCCACCGCCGGCAGGGACTGACCGTGGCCCTCCTCGAGGCCGCCGTGGATCACGCCGCCCGGCGCGGCGCCAAGGTGGTGGAAGGATACCCCGTCGAGCCGGCCGCACCGCAGGCCGACGTCTTCGTCTACACCGGGCTCGCCTCGGCCTTCCGGCGGGCGGGTTTCCGCGAGGCGGCCCGGCGCTCCCCGACCCGGCCCGTCATGCGCTACGACATCGAGGGAAGGCGGAAGCGCCGGAAGCGGGTCGAGCAGGGCGGCCCGTCGGCGTAGGCCAGGAGGGCCGCCTCTCCGGAGCTCCCCGCCGTCCCGATCCGCCACACGGCGCCGCTCCTGGTCCCGTAGCGGCCCCCGTGGAGACAGAGCGCGTCGTGCCCGTGGACGCCGTGATCGCCGATGACGGCTGCGAGCCGCTCCTCCAGGTCGTCCGGCGCCAGGCCGCCTGGACCCTCCGGCCACAGCCCTTCCTCCTCGAGCCGCCGCCGGGCCCGCTCCACCTTCGACTCCTGCGGCATGGCTTCGAAGGGTCGATTGGTCACCAGGTGGACGCCCGGAGCGAGCCGGCGCGGGATCGAGCGGCCTCCGGCATGCTCGACGATCCAGAGCGACGACGCGTCGCCGGCCACCAGGCTGAACGGATTGTAGGCACGGTCCGGATCCCGGAGCCGGTCCACGACCGCCTCCGGCCCGGTCTCGCCGAGCAGGTCCATGCAGAGCAGCCCGCGCGAGCGGCGCAGGGGATCCTCCCGCTCGCCGTCCCGATTCGTGAGCCCGACCCAGAGCCCGCCCGCGTTCGCGCCCATCCACGTCCCGCCCGCACGCTCGTCGCGCGGGGTGAGGATGGCGGTCGCGGCGCCGGTGACGGCGGGTGGCGCGGCCGGCCGGTCGTACTCCTCGTCGCGGTTGACGGCGAGGACCAGCGGCGCGTCCTCCCAGACCCGATGGAAGGCGATCAGCGTGCACACCGGGGTGACGGCCGTGTGCAAATGAACGCGCCCATCTCATTAGCACACTGCCACGAGATGGGGCGGGTGGGGCCGTTTGTCAATGAACGCGCCAACTTCATGACGCGACCGCCTAGGACCAGCGGCGGTATTCGTTCCAGCTGTCCCGCTTCAGCATCCCACCCAGCCCGGCGAACACGAGCAGCGCGATCCCGAGCTCGAGGAGCGCGAGAAAGAGGCCGAGGATGGAGAGCGACCCCCGGAGGAGGGCGTGGAGGGCGAGCGAGGCGTGGCCCAGATACAGGCATCCCAGAACGGCCAGAGCGAGCTTGCCGAACGCGGAAGGCTTTCCGCGGCCGCGCACGGCCTGGCGGACGACGGCGGCGTTCTGGTAGATCTGCATGAGGGGATCGTAGACGCTGCGATCGAGCGGCACGCCGCACCGCTCGCAGACGGCATGCAGGCCCGGCTGGAGGTGGCCGCACTGATCGCAGAACGTCAGGGCGGCGTCATCGTCGCGGGCCAGCACCTCCAGCATCTTGCCAAGCTAATCGCGATGGGTCGTGTTAGCTTGCGCGCCTCCATGAAGCTCCTCTTGACCGCGCTCTCGCTCGGCCTGCCCTTCCTCGTCCCGTCCCGCGCCGCGGCCCCGACCGCGCCCGACGACTTCGAGACCGCGGTCGACGACTTCTTCCAGCGATATTTCGAGTTCTATCCCACTTTCGCCGCCGGCGCCGGCCTCCACGAGTACGATGGCCGGATGGGCCCCCGGGACGCCGAAGCGATCCGCGCCTGGCTGGCGGACCTGAAGGTCTTCGACGAGCGATTCGCGGCGATGGACACGGCCGCCCTCGACGACGATCAGCGTCTCGACCGGGACCTCATCCTGCGCGAGATCCGCGGAGACCGATTCTGGCTCGAAGAGGTCGGGACCTGGCGGAGCGACCCGCGCTTCTACGCGAACCAGTGGGACCTGACCCTGCTCCTGCTGCTCGACTACGCTCCGCTCGCCGATCGGATGGGCGCGATCGTGAGCCGGCTCGAGCGGTTTCCCGAGCTGGTCGCGGCCGCGCGCGACAACGTCCGGGATCCCCCGCAGCCCTTCGTCGAGACCGCGCTCATCACCTACCGGGGGTGGCCGGCCTTCCTGGAGAACGACCTCACCGAGGCTCTCTCCGGTGTGGACGATCCCGCGCTCCAGGCCCGCTTCACCGCCGCGCGCGACCGGGCCGTCCAGGCGATCGTCGCGTATCGCGCCCATCTCGAGGCCGAGGTCCTGCCGGCGGCCGACGGGGAGTTCGCGCTGGGGACCGAGCGTTACGAGACCATGAACTCCCTCCTCTCCGGGCTGGACATCCCGGTCGAGGATCTCAAGGCGATCGGCGAGGCCGAGCTCGCGCGGCTCCAGGCCCTGGCCGATTCGCTGGCCGTGTCGATCGCTCCAGGCGTTCCGGCCGAGCTGAGGGTGGCGGCTGCGTTCGACACGCTGGCGCAGGATCGGCCGGCGCCGGAGGCCATCGTGGCCACGGCCGCCCAGGTCATCGACTCGCTCAAGTCTTTCGTCCGGGACCGCGGGGTCGGGACCCTCCTCGAGGGTGACGTCGAGGTGCGCGAGATCCCGCCCTTCGCGCGGACCAACTTCGCGTACATCTGGATCCCGGGAGCGTTCGAGCGATCGGCGAAGACGGGCCTCTACTTCATCCAGCCGGTCGAGTACGGGTGGTCCGAACAGGTCGTGCGGGAGTTTCTGGCCCGAAACAACGAGTGGAGCATCCTGAACACGAGCGGCCACGAGACCTACCCCGGGCATTACCATCACTTCAACCACGTCCACCGGGCGCCCACGAAGACCCAGCGGCTCCTGACCGCCTACGTCACGACCGAGGGATGGGCCCACTACGCCGAGGAGATGGCGTGGCGGGAGGGGCTGGCGGGCGGCGATCCCCGCCTCGGCCTGGCCGTCGTCCAGGATGCGCTGCTCCGCGTGGTCCGGTACCTCGCGTCGATCGGGCTCCACACCGAGGGAATGACGGTCGGCGAGGCCGAGACCTTGTTCCGTACGGTCGCCTTCCAGGACTCGGTGAACGCGCGCCAGCAGGCGCTCCGAGGCACCTACGACCCCGAGTACCTGAACTACACGCTCGGCAAGCTCATGATCC
>DASZOP010000185.1:0-3287 GCA_035550715.1 Gemmatimonadota bacterium
GCCTTCACGCTCTTCCTTGCGACCCACATGGGCATTCCCGTCTCGACCACCCACACGATCACCGGGGCCATCGTCGGTGTCGGTTCGACGCGCGGGGCTTCGGCGGTCAAGTGGGGGGTCGCCGGTCGGATCGTCTGGGCGTGGATCCTGACGATCCCGGCGGCGGCCGTCGTAGCGGCTCTCTTCTACTACCTCACGACCCTGTTCCACCCGGTCTGACCGATACCGGCCCGGCCGGAAGGGTGATCCGGAAGGTCGCGCCCGCCCCCGGTCGCGACTCGAGCGTCGCGCTGCCACCGTGCGCCTCGGCCACGTGCTTGACGATGGAGAGGCCCAGTCCCGTTCCGCCCTGCTCGCGCGAGCGGCCCTTGTCCACCCGGTAGAAGCGCTCGAACACCCGCGGCTGGTCCTGGTACGGGATCCCGGGGCCAGTGTCCGAGACCGACAGCTCCACTCCCCCCGCCACGCCGCGGGCCGCGAGCTCGATCCGGGCCCCCCGGCCGCAATACTTGACGGCGTTCTCGAGCAGGTTGGCAAGCGCCTGCCGGAGGAGCCCCCGGTCGCCGTCGACGACGATCCCGGGGGCGGGCGCTACGAGGAGCGACATGCCGAGGTCCTGGGCCCGGAGCAGCCACTCCCGGGCGAGCTCGTTCAGCAGATCGGCGGCGGGGAAGCGCTCGCGGTGGGGCGCGAAGCCCGACTCCTCGAGGCGCGCCAGCTCCAGCAGGTCGCTGATCAGGGCCGCCAGCCGCTCGACGTGACGGCGGATCACCGCCGAGTGCTCACGGACCTCTTCGGCTGAAAGCCCCGTCTCGGCGAGCGCCTCGGCATAACCGGACAGCGCGGTCAGCGGCGTCCTGAGCTCGTGGCTCACGTTGGATACGAAGTCGCGACGCACGGTATCGATCCGCTTGAGCGCCGTGATGTCGTGGAACACGGCCACCGCGCCGCCCTCGGGAAGACCGACCGCGTGCAGGGTCAGGCTCCGTTCGGCCGGCCAGGTGACGTGGATCTCCCGACTCACCGAGCGGCCATCGGACACCTCCTCGATCGCCTCGGTCACGTCAGGGCTCCGGAGCGCCTCGCCCGGGCTCCGGCCATCCGCCGGACGCTCCAGCCCGAAGATCCTCCGGAGGGCGGGGTTGGTACGGCTCACCCGCCCGGACCGATCCGTGACCAGAACGCCTTCCGCCATGCCGTCCAGGACCGCCTCGAGCCGCTCCCGTTCCAGGCTCGCCTCGTCGATTCGAGCGGCGAGCTGGTTCCTTGCGCCGTCCAGGGCGCGCGCCAGCTCTTCGATCTCATCACCCGTCCCGACACGGACGCGCGCCGCGAGGTCTCCACGCTCGACACGCTGGGCCGTCTCGCTGAGCCGCGCGATCGGCCGGCTCAAGCGCCGCGCCAGGAGAGCGCCCGCCACGAGCGCAAGCCCGAGAGCCGCCGCGAGCGCCGCCGCGACCCGCCACCCGGCGGCCGCGCGGGCGGCGTCCACGCGGGTGAAGGGGACCGCGATCCGGGCCACCGCACCCCTCCACGCTCCCTCCTCGATCCGTCGGGCGCGGTAGAGCATCCGCGTGTCGACCGACCGGGAATCACGGACGCTCGCCCCTTCGCCATCGGCGAGCGCGGCGACCACCTCGGCGCGGCCCCCGTGGTTGTCGAGGGCGGCCAGGGCGGAGCCGTCGAACCGGCTGTCAGCCACGACCCGACCGTCCGGCGCGATGATCGTCACCCGCGCGTCACCCGCGGCTCCCAGGTCATCGACCAAGGCGTCCAGCCCGCGCTCGTCCGCCGGGGCGGCATCCTCGAGGGCCACGGTCAGGAGCCTGAGCCCCGTCGTGACCCGGTCCTCGATCCCGCTCCGGGCCGCGCGGGTGGCGATCCGATAGAGGGGCACGCCTGCGACGAGGGCAAGGACGAGACCGAACGCGAGATAGGTGAGCAGGATCCGGTTCCGCAGGCGCATGGGGACCGCGTCGACCGTCAGCCGGAAGGGGGGTTGAACTTGTATCCCACGCCCCACGCTGTCTCGATCCAATCTCCGGGATCCCCGAGCTTGCGCCGGAGACGCGCTACGTGGGCATCGACGGTCCGGTCGTACCCCTCGAAGTCGTAATCCCACACCTGACGCAGGAGCTCGGCCCGGCTGAACACGCGGCCGGGGTGCGTGAGGAGGAAGTGGAGGAGATCGAACTCGCGGGTCGTGAGGTGGATCGGCTCCCCCCGGACTTCCACCGTCCGACCGGCGGCGTCGACCTCGAGGCCATCGAACTCGATCCGGTCCGGGCGCAGCTCCTCCCCCTGGCTGCGCCTGAGGACGGCCGCGATCCTGAGCAGCAGCTCCCGCAGGTTGAAGGGCTTCGTGATGTAATCGTCCGCTCCCAGCTCGAGCCCGACGATCCGGTCGACCGGCTCGCCCTTGGCCGTCAGCATGATGACCGGGAGACGGGAGGAGCGCGGGTCCCGCTTGAGCCGCCGGCAGACCTCCAGACCATCCACGTGCGGGAGCATGAGATCGAGAAGGACGAGGTCGACCGACTCGCGCCACGCCGTCTCGAGACCCACGAGCCCGTCCTCGGCCAGCAGGACCTTGTACCCCGCCCGATCCAGCTGGCGGTCGAGCAGGCCTCTCAGATCCGGCTCGTCCTCGATCACCAGGACGACCGCGTGGGGGCTTGGATTCCGACCGTCCTTCACTGATCGAACTCGCCTTCGATCTCGGTGGCGTGGTGCTTGATCGTCCGTGCCTCCACGATGTAGATCACGTCCTCCGCCAGGTTCGTCGCCAGGTCCGCCACGCGCTCCAGGTTTCGCGCCACCAGCATCATCTGGAGCGCCGGAATGACGGTGTTCGTGTTCTCGGCCATTCGCGAGAGCATCAGCCGGAAGACCGCGTCATTGTACCGGTCCACCTCCTCGTCCCGCATGCAGACGTTGCGGGCGAGCGCCACGTCGCGCTCGATGAACGCGGTGATGGCGTCGCGCAGCATGCCCGTAGAGAGCTCGGCCATCTGGTCGAGCTCGGACGGCTGGGGCATCGGGAGGGCCTCGGCCAGCCGCTTCGCGCACTGCGCGATGTTGACGGCGTGATCGCCCACGCGCTCCAGGTCGTTCGAGATCTTGAGAACGGCGATCAGCGTACGCAGATCTCCCGCCATGGGCTGGCGGCGGGCCAGCAGGTTGATCGCCCGCTCCTCGATCTCCAGCTCCAGGGCGTCCACGTCACGGTCCGCGAGAATGGTCTGCTGGGCGGCCTGAGCGTCCAGTCGCTTGACCGCCGTCAGGCC
>DASZOP010000186.1:0-17600 GCA_035550715.1 Gemmatimonadota bacterium
GAGGCGGTGGCCGAGGAGTTCCGGAGGGCGATGCGCGACCGCTTCGGGGAAGCCCGGGTCGCCGATCACTTCCGGGCGCTCGACACGATCTGCTCGGCGACCCAGGAGCGGCAGGACGCGGTCGTCGAGCTGCTCGAGGACCCGCCCGATCTGATGATCGTCCTGGGCGGCTACAACTCGAGCAACACGAACAACCTGGCGCGGATCTGCGCGAGGATCGTGCCGACCTTCCACATCGACGACTCCTCGTGTATCGAGGGCTCGGGGACGATCCGCCACAAGCCGGTCGACCGGGACGAGGAGATGCGTGAGGAGGGGTGGCTCCCGGAGGGGCCCGTCGAGATCGGTCTCACAGCCGGCGCCTCGACCCCCAACAACAAGACCGGCGAGACGATCGAGCGCGTCCTCGCGTGCCGGAACATGGCGGTGCCGATCGGGTCGTGAGGCCGGAAGGTCAGACCGCGGGAGCGGCGTGGTCGGGCTGGAAGGGGTAGACCAGCTCCTCGTCGGACACCTGGCGGATCTCGCCGGTCTTCACCTGGCGGATCGTCCGGGCATCCATCTTCTCGTACACCTGGCTGACGCTCGTCCGCTCCATGATCTCGCTGGCGAGCATCATGGTGTCCCCGGTCTCCATCTCGCCGAATCGCTTGGGGCCCATGCCATCATCTCCTCTCCCATCGTTCGATCCAGGGGCGCAACGTACCCGCCCCCGCGCGGCGGGACAACCCGAATCGTCCGGCTATCTTGACGTTACGCATCTGTGTGGGCCCTCCCGGAAAAAGGACGGGAGCGGATGGGGTCTGGTGTCCCCTGCGGTCTTCAAAACCGTCATCGGGCGCGCGCGTCGCGTCCGGGGTGGGTTCGATTCCCACACGTTCCCGCCAACCCGCCGTGGATCGAGCCGGCCGTCATCGGGCCGCCGGCGGGGCGCCGGGGACCCGCCCGGCGCAGGCGTCCCGCACGAGACGCGCCGCCGCGCTCCAGACCCGCGGATCCCGGTCCATCCGCGCGTGATCGGCGCGGAAGAGGGTCTTGTGCCAGGGGAGCCCGTCGATCCGGATCTCGCTCCCCGGCGGGCGCTCGTAGTCGAACTCCCACTCGCCGACGATCGTCGTCCGCGCCGGATCGGCCGGCCGGATCGGGTGCTGCCCCGCGATCACCGCACCGTCGTTCTGATAGAGGTTGGCAGCCCACCGAACGTTGGACGGAACGACCGCGTCGCCCCAACCGACGCTGTCGATCTGGAGCGTGAGCTGGACCGGAACGGCGCGCGTGCCGAGGAGCCGTGCGAAAACGAGGGTCGCCCAGCCGCCCAGGCTCTGGCCGTAGACGACGACGTGCGCGCGCGACGCCTCCTCCAGGTCGACGCCGCCGCTCCGGTCGGCGTCCAGGGCCGCCTCGACGAACCCGAGCGCCCCCCGGACGCGGCGGTTCTCGAACGTCTCGGCGTAAAGACGGTGGTCGCGCGCGAGCTCGAGCGCCAGGCGGCGGACCCCCTTGGAAGCGTCGTCCCGGCGGTCGTTTCCGCCCAGGAACCCGACCACCAGGCACGATCCGGCGGGGATCGCCCGCGGGACGGAGGGAGCCGAGCGCGAAACCGATCCGCAGGCCACGCACGTCGCCACCGCTCCCAGGAAGGACAGGCCGCGGAGAACCCCCGGCGCCATCCCCCCACCTTATCACGCCGCCTCGTCCGGACGCTATCTTGAACGCTCACTCACGATTCACGGAGGCCACGATGCGAAGCTCGACGTGCCGGCTTCTCCTTGCCCTCGCAATCGCGGCGTGCGGCGGCGGCGGAAGCGACGGTCCGACCGATCCAGGGAACGGTAACGGCAACGGGTTCGACGTCTCGGGCAACTGGAGGGTGACGGCGACGGTCATCGAGACAACGTGTCCTGACATAGATCTGGGTGAGGAGGAGATGCAGGTGGTCGTCATCGAGCACGAGGGAGACCAGATCACCTTCATCGTCGAAGGGCTGGGATCCGTGACGGGAGCGATCGACGTCCAGACCGGAGAGTTCGTGATCGACGTCAACGTTTTCGTCCCCGGACAGGGGTCGCTGAGGCTTCAGGAGTCCGGTCAGTTCACATCGGAGACCCGATACACCTCCGAGGAGACCGTCACCTTCGAGGATGTAGCGATCGCCTGTCATTTTCGCACCATGGACGAAGGCGCACGGATCTCGACGTGACGGCGGATCTCGACCCGGCCCGGATCCCCATCACCGCCGATCCCGAGAACAGCGAGTTCCCGTTCGCCGGGCTGGACTCATGGATCACGCCGTTCGAGCGGTTCTACGTGCGGAATCACTTCCCGGTCCCGGAGGTCGATCCCCGGTCGTGGCGGCTGAAGGTGGGAAACGGGAGCGGCGCGCGGGGCCTGACGCTCGCCGAGCTCCAGGCGCTGCCCGTCCGGAGCGTCGTCGCGGTCATGGAGTGTGCGGGGAACGGCCGGCGCTACAACGACCCGCCGGTCAAGGGCGTCCAGTGGGGTCAGGGGGCCGTATCCAACGGCGAGTGGAGCGGGCCATCCCTCAGGGACGTCCTCAACACGGCGGGCGCCCCGGAGGCGGACCACTACGCCTTCACCGGGGGCGACCGGGGCCGGGTGGCCGGGGTCGAGGGCGAGATCCATTTCCGCCGAAGCGTCCCGCACGCCAAGGCGCTGGACCCGGACACGCTGGTCGCGCTCCGGCTGAACGGCGAGCCGCTGAACGCGGCGCATGGGGCCCCGGCCCGGCTCTACGTGCCGGGCTGGTACGGGATGGCGTCGGTCAAATGGCTGGTCGCGATCGAGCCGGTCGACCGGCCCGTCGGCGACCACTTCATGGCCGCCGACTACACGCGCCGGACGCCGGACGGGGGGTGGGAGGCGCTCGAGTGGGTCTTCCCGAAGGCGGAGATCGCGCGCCCGGCGGAGGAGGCCCAGGTGCCGGCCGGTCGGGTCGAGGTCGCTGGCGCGGCATGGGCCGGCCAGTCGCCGCTGGCCAGGGTCGAGGTCTCGGTGGACGGCGGCGCCACGTGGGACCGGGCCGAGCTGGGCGGCGCCGAGACCCGCTGGGGGTGGCGGCTCTGGCGGTGGTCCTGGGAGGCCGCTCCCGGCGAGCACCGGCTGGTGGCCCGCGCCACGGACGCCGACGGCCGCACTCAGCCCGACGAACCCGATGGCGACGCCCCGGGGTATCTGAACCATTGGATCCGACCCCGCACCATCCGCGTACGCTGAGACCGATCCACACTCTCGCCGTGGGCAGGGCCACGCCCGCGCTGGCCGCGGCGACGCTCGCCCTGCTGGTTTTCGCCACGGCCCCCGCGGCGGCTCAGGAGGTCCGTCCGTCCGAGGCGATCCCGCTCGACTCGCTCGAGGTGATCCCCGCCGACACGCTCCCCATCCTCGAGCCTCGTTTCCGGGAAGGCGGCGGCCCGGAGCGGCTCTCCCGCGTCCCGAGCGAGGATCTCCTCCCCAGGAACCCGCGGAACGCCGCCATCCGCGCCTTCCTGATCCCGGGCTGGGGCTCGTTCTACACCGGGCATCCGTGGCGCGGCGTCATGTGGGCCGCCGCCCAGGGCGGGTTCTTCACGCTCGGCTACCGGAAGCAGCTCGAGGCGCTCGATCTCCAGGACGACCTCCAGGCCGCCCGCGAGGCGTTCGCGGCGACCGCTCCCGACAGCCTGCTCGAGGACCCGATCGCCCTCGAAGCCGCGTTCGACCGGACGCCGGAGGCGATCGGGATCCGCTCCGATCTGGACCAGACCGAGGAGCGGCGCGAGGACTGGTACGCCTACTTCGCGCTGTCGACGATCTTCGCCGCGGTGGACGCGTACGTCTCGGCGCAGCTCGATCCGATCCGCGTCGGCCGCGACGGGAACGGCCGCATGACCGCGGAGCTCCGGCTCCCGGTCGGACGCGACCCATGACGCCAGGGGCCGTGACCGGCCGCGACCTTCCGATCGGCGTCTTCGACTCGGGGATCGGCGGCCTGACCGTGATGCACGCGCTCATGGATCGGCTCCCGCACGAGTCGATGGTGTACTTCGGCGACACCGCGCGGGTCCCCTACGGTCCCAAGTCGCCGGCGACCGTGGTCCGGTTCTCGTTCGAGAACGTGGAGCTCCTGACGGGGCGGGGGATCAAGGCCGTCGTCGTCGCCTGCAACACGGCGACCGCCCATGCGCTGCCCGCTCTCCGTGGGCGGTTCGACCTGCCGATCGTGGGCGTGGTCGGGCCCGGCGCCCGGGCGGCGGTCGCCGCCACCAGGAGCGGCCGGGTGGGGGTGATCGGAACGTACGGCACGATCGGGAGCGGCGCGTACGAGAAGGCGCTCCGCGCCATCCGGCCCGACCTCGAGATCGTGAGCCGGGCGTGTCCCCTGTTCGTGCCGCTCGCCGAGGAGGGGATGACCGACCATCCGGCCGCGCGGCTGATCGCCGCCGAGTACCTGGCGCCGTTCGGCGACGACGGCATCGACACGCTGATCCTGGGGTGCACCCATTACCCGCTCCTCAAGCCGGTCATCGGCGAGACGGTGGGACCTGGCGTGACGCTCATCGACTCCGCCGAGGAGACCGCGCGCGAGACGGCGGCGCTCCTCGCCGAGCGCCGGCTGGCGCGCGCCGACGGCCGGCCTGAGTACCGGTATCTGGTGAGCGACCTGCCGGAGCAGTTCCTCAAGGTCGGGCAGCGGTTCCTGGGCGGAAAGATCGAGGGGGTCGAGGTGGCGACGGCGGGATCGGATTAGGTGGCCAGTTAGACTCTCCCTGCCCCCGTGTTCAAATTCATTGGAACACGCGTCACGCCCCGAAGCTCTCCAGCGTCAGCCGCCCGCCCTGCAGCCGCCCGTAGGTGCGGTGGAGGATCCAGTCGCCGAGATTGAGATAGACGCCGTCCGGCGTCTCCAGGCGCTCGGGGATGTGGACGTGGCCGGCCACGACCGCGTCCACCGGGAGCTCTGCCAGGACCCGCCGGGCCTCCTCGCGGAGGCGGTGGGCGTGCGCGAGCGTCTGGGCGTCGTCGTGCCGGTCCCGGCTCAACCGGGACGTCCGGGCCGCGATCGCGTACCCGACCGTGGATGGCAGGAGACCGAAAAGGCGGATCGGGATCCGGTGGTGCAGCATGCGCCTTACGGTCCGGTAGCCGCCGACCGCGCCGCCCAGGGCGTCGCCGTGGCAGAGGAGGAGCTTCTGCCCCTGGTGCTCGACATGGTGCGGGTCCTCGATCAGCTCGAGCCCGACGTCCCGCTCCAAGCGGCGGGGGCCGCGGCCCGCGCGCGCCCAGTAGTCGTGGTTGCCGCCCATGAACGAGATTCGGGCGCCGCGGCGGACGGCGGTGGCGAGGGCGGCGAGGAGCGGCCCGTACAAGGCCGGAGGATCGCCGTGGAAGTCGAACCAGAAGTCGAACACGTCGCCGAGGAGGTACAGGACGTCGCCCGGATCCAGCCCGTCGAGAAAGGCGACGGCGTCCTGCGACTTGGCCGCGTCCAGCTCGGCGGGGCCGGCGCCCAGATGGATGTCCGAGAGGAAATACACGGTGGCCATGGAAACGCGAAGCTAGCGGGATGAAGGAATCGATCCAGAAGGCCGACTCCGACCGCGCCTTCGGCCCCCGCCGGGGCCTCTGGCAGCGGATCAGGGACATCGCCCTCATGGATGTCGCCGTCCTCGTCAAGGGAATCGAGACGGGGTCCGTCGAGGCGATGGAGGAGCGGCTCCTCGAGGCCGACTTCGGGGTTCCCGCCACGCTCTGGATGGTGGAGCAGATCGAAGCCGAGGCGAAGAAGGGGAAGCTCCGGTCGGCGGACGACTTCCGGGCCTTCGCGCGCGACCGGATCGTCGAGCTCCTGGGGGGCGAGGAGGACCGCTCGCTCGCGCGGGCGGCCGAGCCGCCCACGGTGGTCCTCCTGGTCGGCGTGAACGGGGTCGGGAAGACGACCACGCTGGCCCGGCTGTCACGTCTCCTCAAGGCGCGCGGGGAGTCCGTCCTCTTCGCCGCCGCCGACACGTTCCGGGCCGGCGCCATCGAGCAGGTCGAGCGGTGGGGCGAGCGGCTCGGCGTTCCCGTGGTCGCGGGGACCGAGGGCGGGGACCCGGCCGCGGTCGTCTACGACGCGATCGAGTCGGCGGCCAAGCGGGGCCGGTCGTACGTCCTCGCCGACACCGCGGGGCGGCTCCACACGCGGAAGGACCTGATGGAGGAGCTCGGCAAGGTGGCGCGCGTGGCGGGCTCCCGACTCGAGGGGGCGCCCCACGAGGTTCTCCTCTGTCTCGACGCCACGACCGGCCAGAATGCGATTCTGCAGGCGCGGACGTTCGCCGAGCGGCTGCCGGTCACCGGGATCGTGGTCTGCAAGCTGGACGGGACCGCCCGCGGGGGCGTCGCGGTCGCGGTCCGCCGCGAGCTCGGCGTGCCCGTCAAGCTGGCCGGCCTGGGCGAAGGCCCGGACGACCTCGTTCCGTTCGATCCCGCGCTGTTCGCCGAAGGCCTCCTCCGCTGACCGGAACCTCGCTCGCCGACGACGTGCGGTCCTTGCCGCGCCTGGGGCCGCGGCTCGCCGAGCGGTTGGAGGCGCTCGGGATCCGCACCGTCCAGGACCTCCTCCACCACTATCCACGCGAGTACCTGGACGTCCGGCGGACGGTGCCGCTGGCCGAGCTCCGCGAGGGCGAGACCGTGGCCGCCCAGGGGACCCTTCGGTCGGTCCACGAACGGCGCTTCCGCGGCCGGGGCGCCAGGTCCCAGACCACCGCGCTCCTCGAGGACGGGACCGCCGTCGTGACGCTGGTCTGGTTCAACCAGCCGTGGATCGCGAGGAACCTTCGGAAAGGGGAGCGGATCCACGTCATCGGTCCGGTCGGCCGCTACCGGGGCCGGCTCCAGATCACGCCGACCGAGGTCCAGCCGCTGGCCGGGGACGAGCGGCCGGAGGCCGGAATCCTGCCCATCTATCCGCTCACCGAGGGGCTCGGCCAGCGGAACCTGCGCGCCTGGACCCGGACCGCCCTGGACCGCCTGGGGGAGGTCGCCGATCCGTTGCCCGAGGGGCTCCGCAAAGAGCACGCGCTCCCGCCGCTCGGAGAGGCGCTCGAGGACCTCCACTATCCCGGCGATCCCGACCGCCAGCGGCACGCGCGGCGACGCTTCGCTTGGGAGGAGTTCTTCTGGTGGGAGCTCCGCCTGGCGCTCCGGGCGGTCGCCCGCCGCCGGCCGGACGTCGGGATCGCCATGGGGGTCGAAGGGGAGCTTGTGCCGCGGCTCGGGCGGAGCCTCCCCTTCGAGCTGACCCGCGCCCAGCGAAGGGTCCTTACGGAGATCTTCCGCGACATGCGCTCCGAGCGCCCGATGAACCGGCTCCTTCAGGGGGACGTCGGGTCGGGGAAGACGGTGGTCGCGCTGCTCGCCCTCCTGCGCGCAGTCGAGAGCGGCTTCCAGGGAGCGCTCATGGCCCCGACCGAGATCCTGGCCGAGCAGCATCACCGGACGGTCGCCGCGCTCCTCGGCGACCTCCCGGTCCGTGTGGCGCTCCTGACCGGCCGGGTGTCGGGCGCCGCGCGGGAGGAAGTCCGGTACGGGCTGGCCACGGGCGACGTCGACCTCGTGATCGGCACGCACGCGCTCATCCAGGAAGGCGTCGAGCTCCGGCGTCTGGGGCTGGCGGTCGTCGACGAGCAGCACCGTTTCGGCGTCGCTCAGCGGCTCGCCCTGACGCGAAAGGGGAAGCAGCCGGACGTCCTGGTCATGACCGCGACGCCGATCCCGCGGTCCTTGGCCCTCACCTTCTACGGCGATCTCGACGTGTCGCGGCTGGACGAGCTCCCGCCGGGCCGGACCCGGGTCGCGACCCACGTCGTCCCCGAGGCCCGGCGCGACGACATGCTGGGGTTCCTGGGCGAGCGGCTGGCGGCCGGCGAACGCGGCTTCGTCGTCTACCCGCTGGTCGAGGAATCGGAGGCGATGGACCTCAAGGACGCGACGACGGGCGCGGCGGCCCTGGCCGAGCGGTTTACGGACGCCCGGGTGGCCCTGGTCCACGGCCGGATGCCGGGCGACCAGAAGGAGCGCGCCATGCGGGGCTTCGAGACGGGAGACGTGGACCTCCTCGTGGCGACGACGGTGATCGAGGTCGGCGTCGACGTGCCCGAGGCGACCTTCCTGGTCGTCGAGCACGCCGAGCGGTTCGGGCTCTCCCAGCTTCACCAGCTCCGCGGCCGGGTCGGCCGGGGACGGAGCCGGGCGTGGTGCTTCCTCGTGGTCTCGCCCGAGGCCGGGGCCCAGGCCCGCGAGCGGGTGGAGGTGATCGCCCGGACCCACGACGGCTTCGTGATCGCCGAGGAGGACCTGCGCCTTCGGGGCCAGGGGGATCTCTTCGGGACCCGCCAGCACGGCGTCCCCGACTTCCGGATCGCCGACATCGAGCGCGACGTGGACCTCCTGGCCGCCGCCCGCGACGCCGCCTTCGGCGTGGCCGACGCCGATCCAGGGCTCGAGCGTCCCGAGCACCGCGGCCTGGCCGAAGAGGTCCGCCGGCTGACCGAGCGGGACCAGGCGATCGCGCGCCAGGGATGAGCCGCCCCTGCTTGCTCGGCCCGCGAGCGCGGGCCTAGGTTCGCCGCCGTGGATCACGCCATCATCCTCGCCGGCGGCGTGGGCGAGCGGTTCTGGCCCGCTTCCACCCCCGAGCGGCCGAAGCAGCTCCTGCCCCTGATCTCGGACCGGTCCATGCTCCGCGAGACCGTCGACCGGCTGGACGGTCTCGTCCCGCCGCGGGGACGATGGGTGATCACGAGCCGCTCTCTGGCCGCCGCGGTGGCGGCCGAGTGCCCGGAGATCGCGCCGGAGCGGATCGTGGGGGAGCCCGAGCCCCGCAACACGGCCCCGGCGATCGGGCTCGCGGCCGGCCTCCTGGCCGCGACCGACCCGGACGCCGCCCTGCTCGTCCTCCCCGCCGACCACGCGATCGGAAACGCCGAGGCCTTCCGGGAGAGCGCCTCGGCCGCCCTCCAGATCGCCGCCGAGGATCCCGTGCTGGTCCTCTTCGGCATCGTGCCGACCCGGCCCGAGACGGGCTACGGCTACGTCGAGCGCGGGGCGAGCCACGGACCGGGCGCGGGGGTCGCATGGAAGGTCCGCCGCTTCCGGGAGAAGCCCGATCCCGCGACCGCGCGGGAGCTCTGGCGGAGCGGCACCCACTACTGGAACAGCGGCCTCTTCTGCGGCCGGGCGGTCGTCTTCCTGGAAGAGTATGCGCGCCACCTCCCCCTCATGCGGCAGGCGATCGACGCCCTGGTGGCCGAGTGGGACGCCGGCCCCGAGCGCGCGCTCGACCGCTACTACGGGGCCGTCGAATCGACCTCGATCGACGTCGGGATCACGCAGGAGACCGACCGCGCCGTCGTCCTCCCCGCCGCCGGCTGGGGCTGGGACGACCTGGGATCGTGGGAGAGCCTGTCCCGCTGGCTCCCGGTCTCGGAGGAGGGCAACGTGAAGGTCGGCGACTGCCGTCTCGAGGAGTGCGACGAGGTGATCGCGTTCAGCGACGGCGGCCTGGTGGCGGCGCTCGGCGTGTCGGGGCTCGTCATCGTCCGTGCGGGCGACGCCACGCTGGTGGCGGCCAGGGATCGCCTGGACGACATCCGCTCCTTCGTGCGACGGATGAGGGGCGGAAACGGCGCGTGAGGGGGCGGGCGGTCCCGCTGATCGCGGCGCTCGCCGCCGGTTTGGCCTGCGCCGGACCGTACGCGGAGCGTCCGCCGGCCGCCGATCCCCGGCGGGAGACGGCCGAACGGCCCCCGGCCGAGGCCGATCGCACCGCGGGTGCAGGATCGGAGGGGACCGTGGTCGGACACGTGACGCCGGAAGGGCGGATCCAGGCCGACACGATCGCCCAGGCGCCCGCTCCGGAGCCGGTCGAACGGGAGACCGTCGTGACCGGCCACGTCCGCCCGGCGACCGGCGCGATCGGGTCCGCGCCCGGCTGGCGGGTCCAGGTGTTCGCGGCCCGCGACCAGGCGACCGCCAACGAGGTCGCCCGCCGCGCCGGGGATCTGGTCCCGGGGGTTCCGGTCTACGTCGTGGCCGAAGAGTCCTGGTACAAGGTGCGGCTCGGCGACTTCGCCAGCCGCCAGGCGGCCGAGCCGCTCCGCGAGCGGCTGATCGGGCTCGGGTGGACGGAGGCGTGGACCGTCCGGACGGGGATCCACGCGCCCTAGGTGAGCCCGCCCCTCCTTCTGGTCGATCCCCCGCGCGACGCCTGGTGGCCGCTCGCCTCGACCCGCCCGGTGGCCGACCTCCTCGCCGGGACCCGCACCTTCCGCGCCCGCTGGGGAGAGCGCCACGGGCCGGTGGCCACCCTGCTCTGCGATCCCGAGGTCGAGGCGTGCGCCTTCCGCCCGGGCCCCCCGCCGGCGGTGAACGTCTGGCCGGCGACGGAGGCGGGGTGGCGGATCGCGAGCCCGGCCTGGATCCCGCCTGCCGACTGGCGGTTCGGCGACCGGCCGGCGGTCCACCTGTGCGCGGGGGAGCCGGTCGGGTGGAGGATCGACGCCGCCGCCGCCCGCCGCCTGGCGGCCGGGGAGCCGGCCGCTCCGGCCGCCCGGGCCGCCCTGGCCGCGCTGGACCTTCCCGCGGTCGAGGCGGGGGGTCGCCGCGTGGCGTCGGTCTGGTCCCTGGTCCATGCCAACGGGGAGATCCTGCGGGACGACGAGGCCGACTTCGGCGGAGGGCCGCTCGATCCGGGCGGCCGGTCGGTCGTCCTGGGTGGCGGCGTCCGCTCCCGCGGCGAGGTCCGCGTCGACCCGTTCGTCGTCCTGGACGCCCGCGAGGGGCCGATCCTCCTCGACCGGGGGGTCCAGGTCGGCAGCCAGGCCCTCCTTCGGGGGCCCCTCTACGTCGGGCCGGGGACCCGGATCCTGGGCGGCGCGGTGGGGGAGGCATCGTCCTTCGGCCCGCGCTGCAAGCTGCGGGGCGAGGTCGAGGCGAGCATCTTCCTGGGCTTCGCCAACAAGGCCCACGAGGGGTTCGTCGGCCACTCCGTCGTCGGCGAGTGGGCGAACCTGGGCGCCGGCACGACCACGAGCGACCTGAAGAACACCTACGGGGCGGTGCGGGTGACGGGGCCGGGTGGACGGGTCGAGACGGGGCTCCTCAAGGCGGGCTCCTTCCTGGGCGACCACGTCCGGACGGGGATCGGGGCCCTCCTGACGACCGGGGCCCGGCTCGGGACCGCGACCCACTTCTTCGGCGGCCGCGGCGTCTCGCCCGACTGGCTGCCGGCGTTCACCTGGTTCGACGGGGTCCGGCGGGAGCCCGTCCGGCTCGAGGAGTTCCTGGGCTCCGCGCGCCTCGCCATGGCCCGCCGCGAGCAGGAGCTCGAGCCGGGCGAGGAGGCGATCCTGCGCGCTCTCGCGGCTTGCTCGTCTCCGACGCCGGACGCTAACTTGGGCGTCTGACGAGTTTTCTCGCGAGGCGGATCTCCACGGGATCCGCCCGACGCCGGCCCAGCCCGATCCGACCCCTCTCCGTCCCCGTCGCCGTCATGCGCGTCTTCATCACCGGCATCGAAGGGTTCGTGGGGCGACACCTGGCGGTCCGGCTGCGAACGGCGGGGCACGAGGTGACGGGCTCCACGCTTCAGCGAGGGGACGCCGATCCGTTCGTCGAGATGGACGTCCGGGACCTCGATCAGGTGCAACGGGCGATCGGTGCGGCGCGGCCCGAGGTCGTCTTCCACCTGGCGGGGGAGGCCAGCGTGGGGACCTCGTTCCGGCGGCCGGTCGAGACCTTCGAGGTCAATTCGGCCGGGGCGCTGAACGTCCTGGAGGCGTGCCGACGGGCAGCGACCGGTCGGGTCGTGCTGGTGACGTCGTGCGAGGTCTACGGCGACCTGGACCCGGCCGACGGGCCGGCCGCCGAGACCCGCCCGATGGCGCCGATCAGCCCGTACGGGGCCAGCAAGGCCGACCAGGATCTCCTCGGCGAGCAGTACGCCCGCTCGTTCGGCCTCGACGTCGTCCGGTTGCGCTCGTTCCCGCACACGGGACCCGGCCAGAGCGAGCCGTATCTTTTCCCCTCGGTCGCGCGCCGGATCGTCGAGGCCGAGGCAGCCGGCGGGCCGGCCACCGTGACGGTCGGTCACGTCGATGTCGTCCGTGACCTGCTCGACGTGCGAGACGTCGCGCGCGCGTACGTGCTGCTCATGGAACACGGTCGGGCCGGGGAGGCGTACAACGTGTGCCGGGGACGGGGACGGGTCCTCCGCGAGATGCTGGAGGAGCTGTGCGGGCTGGCCCGGGTGCCGGTCCGCCTGGAGGTCGACCGCTCGCGGCGGCGGCCGGCCGACACGGCCTGGATGGTCGGCGACCCCACCAAGCTCAGGGCGGAGACGGAGTGGCGGCCGGTGATCGAATGGAGGGAGACGGCGGATGATCTGCTGGAGGACGCGCGGACCCGATGGACCGGCGCGGAACCGAGGGCCGGGAGTGGAGCGGGCGGTGGATGATCCTCGCTCGTCTACGCGCGTGGGGAGCGTGGGGCTCCTCGCGGCGCTCCTCCTCGCCACGGCGGCCTGCGACGAGGGCAACCCCTTCCGGAGCGTCCCCGAGGAGGTCTCGACCGGGACCTCTCAGCTCTGGGAGCTCTCCCTGACGGGGTTCCCGAGCGGGTTCGACTTTCCCACCGAGCAACGGATCTTCGTCGGCGAGGGCGGATTCGCCAGCTCGCTCGGCAACTTCCTGCTCGACGAGCGCGCCGACGGAACGCTGATCCTCAGGCCGTTCTCGTCGCTCGTCGACTTCACGGCCGCCCGGACCGGCATCCAGGATCTGGGGCCGGTCGACTTCGACGCGCTGATGGAGGCGCCCGAATCAGGCTACATCGCGGTCGAGGATTCGGCCGGCGTCCCGGTCCTCGCGGGCCACGTCTACGCGTTCCGGATCACGCGCCTGCAGTCCGGCGCCGTCCCGATCAACTACGCGAAGCTCGTGGTCCTCGAGACGGGGACCGAGTTTCCGGCCGACCCGCGATCCCGGTTCGTGCGCTTCGACTGGGCGTATCAGAATCAGCCGCTCAACCGGCGCGTGGTGGAGGAGTAGCGTGATCGACGTCCGGATGCTGCGCAACGATCCGGATGCGCTTCGTGAGGCGCTCGAGAAGCGTGGCGAGACAGCGGAAGTCGACCGGCTCGTATCGCTGGACGTCGAGCATCGCCGGCTCCTCGCCGAGAGCGAGCGCCTCAAGGCCGAGCGGAACGCGACGTCCAAAGAGATCGGACGCCTGATCGGTGCTGGCGAGGGGAAGGCGGCCGAAACGCTCAAGGCCGAGATGCGGAAGGTCAGCGATCGCATCAAGGATCTCGACGAGCAGGGGACGGCCCTCAAGGAGACCCTCGATTCGCGACTCCTCGAGGTCCCCAACCCGCCCCATCCGTCGGTACCGGGCGGCGATGCCTCCGCCAACCGGATCGTCCGCACCTGGGGTGAGCCGCGGACCTTCGACTTCGAGCCCAGACCCCACTGGGAGGTGGGCGAGAGGCTCGGCGTCCTCGACCTGGAGCGCGCCGCGAAGATCTCGGGCTCGGGCTTCGTCAGCCTGGTGGGCCAGGGCGCGGCGCTGTCCCGGGCCCTGATCTCGTTCATGCTCGACGTCCACCGCGCCAACGGCTACGTCGAGCTGGCGCTGCCGTATCTCGTGAACCCCGAGACCGCGACGGCGACCGGACACCTGCCGCGCTTCGAGGACCAGCTCTACGCCGCCGAGCGCGACGAGCTGTACCTGATCCCGACGGCCGAGGTCCCGATCATGGGTTGGCATCGGGACGAGATCCTGGCGGATGAGGAGCTGCCGCTTCGCTACTGCGCCTATACGGCGTGCTTCCGGCGCGAGGCGGGCGCGCACGGGCGCGACACCCGCGGGCTGATCCGGGTCCATCAGTTCGACAAGGTGGAGCTCGTCAAGATCACGACTCCTGAGACTTCGTACGACGAGCTCCAGTCCCTCACGGCCGACGCCGAGACGATCCTCAAGGCCCTCGGGATACCGTACCGGGTCGTCCTGCTCGCCGCCGGGGACATGGGGAACGCGGCCGCGATGACGTACGACCTGGAGGCGTGGGCGCCGGGAGTCGGAATGTGGCTCGAGGTCTCGTCGTGCTCGAACTGCGAGGCGTACCAGTCGCGGCGCGCCAACCTGCGCGTCCGGGCCGGCGCCGAGGGCGGGACGCGCCACCCGCACACGTTGAACGGCAGCGCCCTCGCGCTGCCGCGGACGTTGATCACACTGCTCGAGACGTGGCAGGACGCGGAAGGGAACGTGACCGTGCCGGAGCCCTTGAGACCGTACATGGGCGGAGCCGATCGATTGACCGTTCGCGACGGCTGAGGAGGCGAGGACGAGGGACCCGCACCCCCGACCACGCGTCTGGCCGTTCGTGGCCATCCTGGCCACGATCGCGCTGTTCGGCGGCTACGTCTGGTACACCCGGGCGGTTGTCTCCGACATCCGCGAGGACACCGAACGGCTGGCTACCCTGTACGCGCGCGCGCTCGGGGTCGCGAGCCCGGACGAGGCGCAGCTCCTCCTCTTCGAGGAGGTGATCCAGAGCTTCCCCTATCCGGTGATCCTGACCGACCCCCAGGGGAACCCGACCGCGTTCCGCAACCTGGACGACCTGGAGCTGGATCGGGAGACCGGCCCGTGGTCGCCCGCGGAGCGGCTGGCCCTGCGCCAGGAGGCGGCGCGGATGGACCGTATCGCCGCCCCCTACCCCGTCACCGACGAGTCCGGCGACGTGATCCAGGTCATTCACGTGAGCGAGGCGGGTACGATCACCCTGCTCCGCTATCTCCCTTACATCCAGGCGCTCGTCCTGACCGCCGTCGGGCTGATCGCGTTCTGGCTGATCCGTTACAACGTGCGGGTGCAGCGCGGCCACGTGTGGGTCGCCATGGCGCGCGAAAGCGCGCATCAGCTCGGCACGCCGATCTCGTCCCTGTACGGATGGGTGGAGCTTCTCCGGCCCGAGCGCGCGGCCGCGATCGTGGCCGGTCCGGGGCCGGTGGGCGAGGAGATCGACGTGACATCCGCGCTCGTGGCGATGGAGCAGGATCTCGACCGGCTGAGCAAGGTCGCCCACCGGTTCGAGCTGATCGGCCGGCAGCCGCGCCTCGAGGCCATCGATCTGCACCACCTCACGGCGGAGGTCGAGGCGTACTTCACGGCCCGCCTCCCGCGCCACGGGAAGCCGATCCGGCTCGTCCTGGAGCGCCGCCCCGTTCCCCCCGTGTCGGCCAACCGGACCTTGATCGAGTGGGCGCTCGAGAATCTGGTCAAGAACGCGATCGACGCGCTCGAGGGTCGGGGCGGGCGAATCACCCTCTCCGTGGCCCGCGGCGAGGAGCCGGGTACGGTCTGGGTCGAGGTAGCCGACGACGGGCCCGGCGTTCCGCGCGCCCTGAGGAAGCGGATCTTCGAGACCGGCGTCTCGACCAAGGCTCAAGGATGGGGGGTCGGCCTCTCGCTCGCCCGCCGGATCGTCGAGGACTATCACGAGGGCAGCCTCGAGCTGGTCGGGGGGGAGGACGCGCCCGGTGCCCGTTTCCGGATCGTCCTGCCGGTGGCCGACGGCACGGAGGAAGGTTCGTGAGCGAGCGCCTGCTGACGGCCCTCAACCCGGCCCAGCGGGAGGCGGTGCAGCACGGCCCCGGACCGTTGCTCGTCCTGGCCGGGGCCGGGAGCGGGAAGACCCGTGTCCTCACCCACCGGCTGGCGTACATGATCGAGGAGCACGGCGTCGACCCCGGTCGCATCCTGGCCGTCACGTTCACCAACAAGGCGGCGGGGGAGATGCGCGAGCGGATCGTCAACCTGCTGGCGGACCGGCCGGGCGGGATCGCAGGGCTCTGGATCGGCACCTTCCACTCCGTCAGCGCCCGGATCCTGCGCCGGATCGCCGACCGCTTCGATTACCCGCGCTCGTTCACGATCTACGACGGAGACGATTCGCTGCAGATCCTGAAGACGGTCATGGACGAGATGGGATGGGCGATCGGGTCGGTGGACGCCTACGGCGTGCGCCGGCGGATTTCCGACGCCAAGAGCCAGCTCCTGTCGCCGGAGGAGTACGTCGCCTCCAACCACGGTCACGTCGAGGACGCGGTGGCCGAGGCGTATCGGCGCTATCAGCGGGTGCTCCGGCAGAACCGCGCTTTCGACTTCGACGACCTTCTGATGCAGACGGTCGTCGCGCTGAGGGACGACGAGCGGCTCCTAGAGTCGTTCCGCCGCCGCTTCCGGCATGTGCTCGTCGATGAGTACCAGGACACCAACCACGCCCAGTACCAGTTCGTGAAGCTGCTGACGGCGGAGCATCGCTCGATCACCGTGGTGGGGGACGACGATCAGTCGATCTACGGATGGCGCGGGGCGGACATCCGTAACATCCTGTCGTTCGAGGACGACTTCCCGGAAGCGGTGGCGATCCGGCTGGAGCAGAACTACCGCTCCACGCGGACCATCCTGGAGGCCGCGCACGCCATCGTCGAGAAGAACCGGCACCGGAAACCGAAGAAGCTCTGGACCGAGCGCGTCGGCGGCGACCTGCTCAAGGTCTACGGCGCGGCGGATGCGGAATCGGAGGCCGCCTGGGTCGCGCGCACGATCGGCCGGCTCCAGGCCGAAGGGTACGCCCCGAGCGACGTGGCCGTCCTCTACCGAACCAACGCCCAGTCCCGTCTCCTCGAGGAGGGCCTCCGGCGGCGCGGGCTCCCCTACGTCATCGTGGGGGGGACGCGGTTCTACGAGCGGCAGGAGGTCAAGGACGCGATCGCCTACCTGCGCGTCCTGGTCAACCCGTCCGACGACTGGTCGATGGGCCGAGTGCTCGGGGTCCCGAAGCGCGGCATCGGGCCCGTCACCCTGCAGACCCTCGAGGCCGTCGCCGACCAGCGCGGGGTCTCGCTGGCCGCCGCGCTCGTCGACCCGGCCGTCCGGCTCCAGGTCAACGCGCCCACCGCGGCCGGTCTCCAGGAGGTGGCCGTGCTGCTGAGCGAGTTCGCGCCACGCGCCGCCGGCGAGCCGGCCTCCGCCTGGGTCGCCGAGTACCTGGAGAAGGCGGGTCTCTTCGCCCACTACCGGGCGCTCAAGGACCCGCGCCGCGAGGACCGGCTCGAGAACCTCCACGAGCTGGTGGCCGGCGTTCAGACGTTCAGTCTCGAGCGCGGCACGGGCGAGGGCGACCTGGCGGCCTTCCTCGAGGAGGTGAGCCTCCTGACCGACATCGACCAGGCCGACCTCAAGGGCGGGGTCGTGACGCTCATGACCCTCCACAACGCCAAGGGGCTCGAGTTCCCGGTCGTGTTCCTGGCGGGCTGCGAGGACGGCCTCTTCCCGCTGACCCGAGCGCTCGATTCGCCGAGCGAGTTCGAGGAGGAGCGGCGGCTCTTCTACGTGGGGCTCACCCGGGCCCGCGATCGCGTCTACCTTTCCTACGCCCACGAGCGGTTCCGCTGGGGGCAGGCGTCGGCCGGGGGGCCGTCCCCGTTCCTGGGCGAGCTTCCGGGCGAGCTGGTCGACTGGGAGGAGGAACCGCTGTCCGGCTGGGGCGC
>DASZOP010000187.1:0-3873 GCA_035550715.1 Gemmatimonadota bacterium
GCCGCTGGCCGGCATCCGCCGGGAGCTCGCCCGGATGGGGCTCCCGGAGGTCGAGATCCGGACCGCCGTCCGGACCGGGGATACCCCGGCTGCCGAGCGCCGCGCTCACCTCGAGCGGCCGCCGCACCTGTTCGTCACCACACCAGAATCCTTGTTCATCCTCCTGACTACCCGCCGGGGGCGCCGGATGCTCCAGACGGTCCGGACGGTGATCGTCGACGAGATCCACGCCGTCGCCGACGACAAGCGGGGCTCGCACCTGGCGCTGAGCCTGGAGCGTCTCGACCACCTGGCGGTTCACGGCACAGCGGACGACGCGTTCCCCGGTGGAGGCGACGACACCGGAAGCGACGGTCCCCCTCCCGCCGGCCGGCCGCCTCTCCGGATCGGCCTGTCGGCTACCGTGCGCCCGATCGAGACGGTAGCGGCGTTCCTCGTCGGCGGCGGCACGGCGGATGGGGACGGCGCGTCCATATCGGATTGCCGGGTGATCGACGAAGGCCACGCCCGCGAGATGGAGCTCGCGATCGAGATCCCCGACAGCCCGCTCGAGGCGCTCCTGTCGAACGAGGCGTGGGAGGAGATCTACGACCGCCTTGCCGGATTGATCGGCGAGAACCGGACGACCCTCGTCTTCGTCAACACGCGTCGGATGGCCGAGCGCGTGACCCGCCACCTGGCCGACCGCGTGGGTGAGGACACGGTGACCTCCCATCACGGCTCGCTCTCCCGCGAGCGCCGCATGGATGCCGAGCGGCGTCTCAAGGCGGGCCAGCTCCGGGCGATCGTGGCCACGGCGTCGCTCGAGCTCGGGATCGACGTCGGCACGGTCGACCTGGTCTGCCAGATCGGGAGCCCGCGCACGATCGCCGCCTTCCTCCAACGGGTCGGTCGCTCCGGGCGCGTCAAGGGAATGCTCGCCCGGGGGCGGATCTTCGCCACGACCCGCGACGAGCTGATCGAGTGCGCGGCCCTCCTCCGCGCCGCCGGCCAAGACCGTCTCGACCGGCTCCTCTTCCCCGAGCGGCCGCTCGACATCCTGGCCCAGCAGATCGTGGCCGCGGCGGCGACCCGGGACTGGAAGGTCGACGAGCTCTATGCCCTTCTACGCGGCGCCTGGCCCTACCGCGACCTTTCGCGCGCGGACTTCGATGCCGTCCTCCTCATGCTGGCCGACGGCTACGCGACCGCGCGCGGCCGCCGCGCGGCACGTGTCCACTACGACGAGGTGAACGGCGTCGTGCGTGGGCGCCGCGGCTCCATGCTGGCGGCGGTCACGTCCGGGGGCGCGATTCCCGACACGAGCGACTACGACGTCATCCTGGACCCAGAGGGCACCTTCGTCGGCACGATCAACGAGGACTTCGCGATCGAGTCGATGCCGGGGGACGTCTTCCAGCTCGGCAACGCCTCGTGGCGGATCCACAAGATCGAGACCGGACGCGTGCGCGTGACCGACGCGCTCGGCGAGCCGCCGACGATCCCCTTCTGGCTGGGGGAGGCGCCGGCGCGGACCGCCGAGCTGTCCGAGGAGGTGAGCCGGCTCCGGGCCGACGTCGAGGCAAGGCTCGCCGGTGGCGTCGGCGCGGCGGTCGACTGGCTGGGCGACGAGATCCCCGGGCTGCCGCGATCCGCGGCGATCCAGATCGTCGAGTACCTGGACGCGACGCGGCGGGTGCTCGGCGTCGTTCCGACCCAGCGCCGGCTCGTGCTCGAGCGGTTCTTCGACACCGCGGGCGGGATGCAGCTCGTCGTCCACGCTCCCTTCGGCGCCCGGATCAACCGGGCGTGGGGGCTCTCGCTTCGGAAGCGGTTCTGCCGCTCCTTCAACTTCGAGCTGCAGGCGGCCGCCAACGAGGACGCGATCGTCCTGTCGCTCGGCCCCCAGCACTCGTTCCCGCTGGACGACGTGTTCCGGTATCTGAACCCGGAGACCGCCCGGGAGATCCTGATCCAGGCCCTCCTCGCCGCGCCCATGTTCCAGACCCGGTGGCGGTGGAACGCCGAGCGCGCCCTGGCCGTGCTGCGCCGTCAGAACGGCCGGAAGGTCGCGCCTCAGCTGCTCCGGATGCGGGCCGAGGATCTGCTCGCCGCCGCCTTCCCGCAGGCGGCGGCCTGTCTCGAGCACATCGTGGGGGACATCGAGCTTCCCGATCACCCGAACGTGCGGCAGACCGTCCAGGACTGCCTGGTGGAGGCGATGGACGTCGATGGGCTCGAGGCACTCCTCCGGCGGATCCACAGCGGGGATCTCGAGCTGATCGCCCGCGACGTCCCCGAGCCATCGCCCCTGGCCCACGAAGTCCTGAACGCGCGCCCGTACGCGTTCCTGGACGACGCGCCCGCCGAGGAGCGGCGAACGCTGGCCGTCCAGACACGCCGCGGCCTCGACTTCCGAACCGCCGACGATCTGGGAACGCTGGACGCGGACGCGATCGTTCGGGTCCGTGAAGAAGCGTGGCCCGAGCCCGAGGACGCGGACGAGGTCCACGACGCGCTGGGGTGGCTCGGGGTCGTCACGATGCAGGAGGCAGAGCCGTGGCGCGAGTGGCTCGCCGAGCTGGCCGCGGCCGGCCGTGCAGCCCAGGTGACGGCGAGCCCGCGCTCCAGGGACGATTGCCGGCTGTGGGTCGCGGCCGAGCGCCTGCCGGAAGTCCGGGCCACGTACGGCGAGATCGAGGTCCAACCCGCCATCGAGGCTCCGGCCCGACTTCGGGCCCGCGAGTGGGACCCGGGGGAGGCCCTGGCCGCGCTCCTTCGTGGGCGGCTCGAAGGTCTGGGCCCTGTCACCGTGATGGAGGTCGCGGGTTCATTGGCGTTGTCGGATCGGCAGATCGAGGCGGCGCTCGTCCGGCTCGAAACCGAGGGCGCGATCCTGCGTGGCCATTTCACTCCGCGGGTCGAGGGGATCGAATGGTGCCATCGCCGGCTCCTGGCCCGCATCCATCGATACACCATCGACCGCCTGCGGTCGGAGATCGAGCCCGTGACTCCGGCCGATTTCATGCGCTTCCTCTTCGCCTGGCATGGAATCGGCTCGGCGGTCGCCGCGGACGGACCGCGCGGTTTGCTCGCCGTGCTCGAGCGACTGCAGGGGTTCGAGGCCCCGGCCGTTTCGTGGGAGAGGGACATCCTGCCGGCCCGGGTCCCCCGCTACGACCCGGCGTGGCTGGATCTGGCCTGCCTCGGCGGGCACGTCGTCTGGGGGCGTCTTCTTCCGCCGTCCCCCCCCGCCGATCCCGACAGGCCGCGCACCGGCCCCGTCCGGAACACCCCGATCGCCTTCTTCAACCGCGAGGATCTGGACGCCTGGCTCGACCTGGCGCCCCGGCCAGGTGTGGACGAGGAGCGGATGAGCCACGAGGCCCGTCGGGTACTGACCTCGCTCCACGACCGGGGCCCGGCGTTTCTCCAGGACCTCACCCGGCAAACCGGGCTCCTGCCCGCCCAGGTCGAGCGGGGACTCGCGGAGCTTCTCGCGTGGGGCCTGGTGACCGCGGACGGCGTCGAGGCACTCAGAACCTTGCTCCTCCCCGAGCATCGCCGCCGCGCCCGTCCGGTGCCCCGTCCCGGCCGGCAGCCGCGCTACACCGGAGCCGCCGTCGCCGGCCGCTGGTCTCTCCTCCGCGGAGCCTCCGTGCCGGACATTCCGGTGGGCATCGATCGAGAGGACCTGGTCGAGCGCCTCGCGCGCCAGCTTCTGGCCCGCTACGGGGTTGTCGCGAGGCGGGTCCTCGCCCGCGAGGCGCCGCTCGCTCCATGGCGGGATCTTCTCCGCGCCCTCTGGCGGCTCGAGATGAGGGGGGAGGTACGCGGCGGCCGGTTCGTCCAGGGGCTGGCCGGCGAGCAGTTCGCGCTTCCCGAAGCGGTCGA
>DASZOP010000188.1:0-2700 GCA_035550715.1 Gemmatimonadota bacterium
GTACCGGCGTCCGGGCGACCGCGGGCGGAGCGGCGAAGCGAGATCGAGCCGTGGGGGGTGGAATACACGTGGCACGACCTGGACGGCTACTTCACGCGACTCGAATCGCAAGGGACCGCCATCAACCTGGGGACCTGGGTCGGGCTGTCCTCCCTCTGGCTGCACGGCGTCGGTCCCGCAGATCGCCGACCGACCCGCGGGGAGATGGAGGCCATGAAGGCGGCCCTCGCCGAGGCCATGGAGCAGGGCGCCTTCGGTCTCTCGAGCGGCCTGATCTATGCCCCCGGCCGCTACGCGACGACCGACGAGATCGCCGAGCTGGCGGCGGTCGCCGCACGGCACGGGGGGATCTACGCTAGCCACATCCGCAACGAGGGCGACCGGCTCCTCGAAGCGATCGACGAGGCGATCGAGATCGGCGAGCGGAGCGGTGCCCCCGTTCTCATCCACCACCTGAAGGCGAGCGGCCGCGCCACCTGGGGGAGGATGGGCGAAGCGGTCGCCCGGATCGAGGCGGCCCGCGGTCGCGGGATCGACGTCATGGCGAGCGTCTACCCCTACACCGCGTCCTCGACCGGGCTGGACGCCGTGCTCCCGGCCTGGTTCGAGGCCGAGACCGCCGCCTCGACGATCGCGCGCCTCCACGACCCCGTCTGGCGGGACTCGCTGACGGGGTATCTCGACGGGCGCGACCAGGGCGGGGACTGGAACCTCGCCACCTCGGCCGGAGGGCCGGAGGGCGTCCTCATCAGCGACGTCGTGACCGATTCGCTGGCGCGCTACGAAGGGATGAGGCTCTCGGAGATCGCCGCCGAGCGCGGCCAGACGGCGGGCGAGGCCGTGATCGATCTGCTGATCGCGGATTCGCTCCGGACCTCGGCGATCTACTTCTCGATGAGCGAGGAGGACCTGGAGACCGCCCTCCGGCAGCCGTGGGTCATGATCGGCGGTGACGCCGGGATCCGCGCGCTGGACGGGCCGCTGTCGACCGACCTGCCGCATCCCCGCGCGTTCGGCACCTTTCCCCGCGTCCTCTGCCGCTACGCCCGCGATCGCGGCCTCCTGTCGCTGGACGAGGCGGTCCGCCGGATGACCTCGCTGCCGGCGCAGCGAGTCGGGCTCAAGGATCGGGGCATCCTCGAACCGGGGACGCACGCCGACGTCACCGTCTTCGATCCCGAGGCGGTCTGCGACACGGCCACGTACGAGGACCCCAAGCGCCTGGCCACCGGCATCCGCCACGTGCTCGTGGGCGGCGTCCCGGTCCTCCGGGACGGCGAGCCCACCGGCGCGACCCCGGGGCGCGGACTGCGCCACGGGTCAGCGGATTTCTGAGATTTTTCGAATTTTTCGACGGTTGACGATCTCGGGCGGGACGCCCGGTTCGCTAGCGCGTGGCCTTCCGGAGCACTTTCCGGGTGTCCCCTTCGTCGAGGCCGGCCCGCATCTCGGGCCGATAGAGCATCTCGATGAGCGCCCGGTCGATCGGCGCGAACTCGGTCGAGAAGTTGGCGTCGTTGAAGATGCTCTCGGGATACCAGCTCGAGTCGTTCAGGAGACCCAGGAGCTGTGTGACCTCCTCACGGATGATCGGCTTGCGCGCCCGGAAGGGGATGTCGGATGCGATCAGAACCTGACCGCGCTCGATCGTGAAGTCCTTGTTGAGCTCGGTCGAGACGAAGCCGCCGGCGCCCCAGCGGGGGACGAGCGACGAGTAGCTCCGCATGCTGTTCCGAGGGACGAACCGGACGGGCACGTTGGGGCGCTCGGAATCGATGGCGATCAAGGGGAGCCCGGCGACAGCGTTCAGCTCATCGACCACCGACCGGATCACCGCCAGATCCTGCGAGGTCGGCGACCCCATGATCTCCATCCGGATCGCCGGCAGCTCCTGGGTCGGCCAACGCTTGATGACCCGTGGCCTGGCCCCGTGGGCGAACTCGACGCCCAACGCCACTTCCAGGAAATAGTCGATCTCGGCGTTCGTGTAGCGGACGGCGGTGGCCGACCCTCCCGGAGCGGGGCCGAACGTCGTACCGACCTGCATCCTGGAGCATCCCGGCGTCCAGAGCAGGGGCGAAAAGCTGAGGAGGGCGAGAACCGCCCTCGCGGGTCCGATCCCGTTCTTCATCGTCATCCTACCCGGGGGTAAGCGCATTCTCCGCAAGAGCCGGACCATTCCGACCGGTCCCGCCCGGCAGGGGCGCGCGCCCCCGGTACGGAAAGAAACGACCAACCCGAGCGGGAGGTTCGATCCAGAGCCGCCCCAGCCCTCCACGAGCCACCCCGGCGGCCGTCGCGAACCGTGCGGGATAGATTCGGGCCCGTGATCGAGCGCGATCCCTTTGCCGGCTTCCATCCCGCCGTCCGCCGCTGGTTCGAAAGCCGCTTTCCGGAGGGTCCCTCGCCGCCTCAGACAGGGGGGTGGCCGGCGATCCGATCCGGCAGCCACGTCCTGATCGCGGCCCCGACCGGATCGGGCAAGACGCTGGCGGCTTTCCTGGCCGCGATCGACGACCTCGTGCGGCTCGGGCTCTCCGACGGCGCGGAGCCGGGGACCCTGCCGGACGAGACCCGCGTCGTCTACGTCTCGCCGCTGAAGGCGCTCGGCAACGACATCGAGAAGAACCTGCAGGAGCCGCTGGCCGGCATCCGGCGGGAGCTCGCCCGGATGGGGCTCCCCGAGGTCGAGATCCGGAC
>DASZOP010000189.1:0-5798 GCA_035550715.1 Gemmatimonadota bacterium
AAGCGCGCCGCGCCCAGGAGCGCCAGGTTGTTGGCTTCGGTCGCCCCGCTCGTGAACACGACCTCGCCCGCCCTGGCACCGATCGCCTGGGCCACCTCCTGCCGCGCGGCCTCGACCCGCTCCTCCGAAGCCCGGCCGATGGCATGGCCGCGGCTCGAGGGGTTGCCGAATTCCTCGCAGAAGAGGGGCAGCATCGCCTCGAGGACCCGTGGATCGCAGGGGGTCGTGGCGTGGTAGTCGAGGTAGACGGGCTTCTTCATGACGGCGCGCGTGGTGGCAAATGCAAGATCAGGACCCGTTGCGGCGTGGAGGGAAGCTAGGCACCCGCTCCGGTCTCCGCCAGCGCGATCCGTCGGGCCTCGAGAAGCCGCGCGAACAGCCGCTCCTCGGAGGCGTGGAGCTCGGCGCGTCGAGCGTCGAAGTCGAACGCCACCGCCTCCAGATCGGCGTCCGAGACAACCGTCTCGAGCCGGTCGGCCAGGTCCCGGTAGAGGGATCCCATGGCATCCGCCTCGGCCCAGACCCGTGGGAAGGAGAGACGGTGAAACGGACACAGCCCGTGATAGCGGAGCGCTTCCACGTGGGCCGGCGTCATGTATCCCTTGTGGCTCGCGAACCCGTACTGGGGCCAGCGCCGGTCGGCCTCCCGGAGAAGACGGTCGCGCGCGACCTTGGCAACGATCGAAGCCGCGGCGATCGACCGCACCCGGCGATCGCCGCCGACTACGGCGCGATGGGGAACGGGAAACGTGCGTGGAGGTCGGCCGTCGAGAAGCGCCAGGTCGATCGCCACGCCGAGACGCCGGAGCGCGAGCCGCATGGCGTGGAGGCTCGCCTGGTAGATGTTGACGCGGTCGATGACACGCTCGCTCACGACGCCGACCCCGACCGCCGATGCCGCCCCGCGGATCTCGCGGTCGAGCCGGTCGCGCGACTCCGGGTCGAGGCGCTTGGAGTCGTCGAGCCCGGCCGGCAGCCAGTCACGCGGAAGGACGACCGCCGCGGCCACGACCGGGCCGGCGAGCGGCGCCATCCCCACCTCGTCCACACCCGCGACGACGAGCGCGCCGTCGAAGAGGAGCGCCCGCTCGGCGTTCAGCAGGCGGGCCAGCCGCGCCCGCTCGCGCTCGCGCCAGCGGACCTCGTCGAGGTAGCGCTGACCCAGCGCGCGCACACCGGCGCGTCCGTCGCTCAGGAGAAAGCCGATGGTGCTGCGGCCGACAGTGCGGCGTCTGGACAGGATGTCCGCGATCTCGGAGACGGAGAGGCTCCCGAGGCGTTCCTCGAGGCCGCTCAAGACGAGACCGGAAGCCGGCTACGACCGCTGGCGTTCGCGGATCCGGGCGGCCTTTCCGGAGAGGTTGCGCAGGTAGTAGAGCTTGGCACGGCGGACACGCCCCTCGCGCACGAGCTGGATGTCCGAAACGACCGGCGAGTGGAGCGGGAAGATCCGCTCGACCCCTACGCCGTTGGATACTTTCCGCACGGTGAACGTCTCGTTGAGACCGCCGCCCCGGCGGCGGATGACGACCCCTTCGAACGCCTGGAGGCGTTCTTTCTCCCCTTCCCGGACCCGCACGTTGACCCGCACGGTGTCTCCAGGACGGAAGGGGGGAGCGTCCTCGCGGAGCTGCTGGGTTTCGAATTCGGCGATCATGGGAACCCCTGCGTTTCAGGATAGATTGAGAATATACGTCGGTCAGGGCCGGGCGTCACGTCAGCCGTTTCCTTCCTCGGCCGCGGCCCGGTCGAGCAGATCGGGACGCCGCTCGCGGGTGATCCGGGCCGCCTCGTCGTGGCGCCAGCGGGCGATCGCGGCGTGGTCGCCCGACAGGAGCACATCCGGAACCGGCATACCGCGATAGACGGCCGGGCGCGTGTAGGATGGCGGCCCCAGCCGCCACTCGTCGTGGAAGGAATCTCCCTGGGCGCTGTCGAAATCCCCCAGGACCCCCGGCAACAGACGCACCACCGCGTCGATGAGGGCCAGCGCCGCGATCTCGCCTCCCGACAGCACGAAGTCGCCGACCGAGATCTCGTCGGTTACCAAGGCCGCCCGCACCCGTTCGTCGACGTCCTTGTAGTGACCGCAGAGAAGCGTCAGCTCGGGCTCGACGGACAGCTCGACCGCCACCTCGTGGGTGAACGGCCGGCCGCGGGCCGATAGCAGCACGAAAGGACGCGGCTCCTCGAGGGCCTCCCAGGCCCGGAACACGGGCTCGGGCTTCATGACCATGCCGCCGCCGCCGCCGTAGGGGTAGTCGTCCGCCTGTTCCCCCTCCGCCACGAACGCCCGCAGGTCGATCACGTCCCACGAAAAGAGGCCCCGCTTCCGCGCCCGGCCCGTCATCGACTGGGCGAGGGGTGCGTGGAAGTAGTCGGGGAAGAGGGTCAGGACGTTGACGTGCACCTCAGATCTCCTCCCACCCTTCCGGCGGCTCGACGACGATCTCCTCCGCCTGCACCTCGCGCACGAACTCGCTCACGAAGGGGAGGAGACGGCGCACCCCATCGGGACCCGCGATCTCCAGCATGACGCTCCCCGCCGGCTCCAGGACGTCGGCCACGACGCCCAGCCGGCGACCTTCGGCGGTCACGACGGACCGGCCGACCAGGCCGTGGAGGAAGAACTCCCCCTCCTCCCGCGCCTCCTCCGCCTCGGCCCGCGGAATCACGAGGTATCGCCCGGTCGTCTGCTCGGCCAGGGTCCTGCTCTCGACACGGTCCAGCTTGAGCAGGACGCGGCCGGCATGGCTCCGGCTCGACTCGATCCGGACCGGGACCGCGTCCTCGCCTCCGGGCGTCGAGCTCAGGAAGGCGCGGCGACCGGCCTCGAATCGCTCGGCGTGCGCGGTGAGCGGGAAGACCGCCACCTCGCCCTTGATCCCGTGCGCCCTGACGAGGCGGCCGATCACGACGTAGGCCGGCGCGGCGTCCAGCTATTCCTCCGGGCTCGGCCCCTCTCCGGCCGGGGCTTCGCCGGCCTCCGCGCTTTCCGGGACCGCCGTTTCCGCCGGCCGGGCCGGGGCCTCGGTCGTCGCGCCGGCGGGCCACTCCCCCGTCCGGAACCGCTGCCAGATGCCGACCCGGGAAAGGAGCGACCGCGCGGTGTCGGTCGGCTCGGCGCCCTTCTCCAGCCAGGCGAGCGCCTTCTCGCGGTCGATCCGGATCTCGGCCGGCTCGGTGCGCGGATTGTAGGTGCCGATCGTGTCCAGGAAGCGGCCGTCCCGCGGGCTCCGCGAGTCGGCCACGACGACGCGATAGACAGGCTGCTTCCGGGCGCCCATGCGCCTCAGACGAATTCGAACGGACATCGGGTTCCTCCTTCTTCGACGTTCGGTGCAGAGCGGCGGGCCCCGGCGCCCGAGCCTGCTAGCGTCCGCGAATCGTCCCGCGGAGCCGCTTCATCATGCGGTTCATCTCCTCGAACTGCTTGAGGAGCCGGTTGACTTCCTGGATCGTCGTCCCGCTCCCGCGGGCGATCCGCTTGCGGCGGCTGCCGTTCAGCACCTTGGGGTGCCGCCGCTCCTCGGGCGTCATCGACAGGACGATCGCCCCGATCCGCTTGAGGCGGTCGGGATCCACCTCGATCCCCCGAAGCTGCTTTCCGACCCCAGGCAGCAGCCCGAGCAGCCCCTCCAAGGGCCCCATCCGCCGGATCTGCCGCATCGCCACCAGGAAGTCCTCGAGGTCGAACTTTCCGCGCCGGCCGACCTTTTCCTCGAGACCCGCGGCTTCGTCGCGATCGAACGCCTCCTCTGCCTTCTCGACCAGCGTCACGACGTCGCCCCGGTCGAGGATCCGCCCGGCCATCCGCTCGGGGTGGAAGGGCTCGAGCCCGTCGGTCTTCTCCCCGACCCCGATCAGCTTGATCGGCAGGCCCGTCACGGCGTGGATCGAGAGCGCGGCGCCCCCCCGGGCGTCGCCGTCCAGCTTGGTGAGGACGACCCCCGTGAGGGGAAGGCGCGCGAGGAAGGCCTCGGCGCTCCGGACCGCGTCCTGGCCGGTCATGCCGTCGGCGACCAGGAGGAGCTCGTCGGGAGAAGCCGCGGCCACGACCCGCTCGAGCTCCCGCATCATCTCCTCGTCCACGTGGAGCCGTCCGGCCGTGTCGACGATCACCACGTTCCGTCTCTCGACCCGCGCCCGCGCGACGGCGTCCTCGACGATCCTCTCGGGCGCCCGCCCGTCGCGATGGGAGACGACCGGGACGTCGAGCCGTCGTCCGAGGGTCTCGAGCTGCTCGATCGCCGCCGGCCGGCGGACATCGGCCGCCACCAGGAGCGACCGCCGTCCCTCGCGACCGAGCCGGGCCGCCAGCTTGGCGGCCGTCGTCGTCTTCCCCGACCCTTGGAGACCCGCCAGGACGATCACGGTCGGAGGCTGCTTAGCCAGGACGAGCGGGGCATGGGCCCCGCCCAGAAGCCCGACCAGCTCGTCGTGGACGATCTTGACGACCTGCTGGGCGGGGGTGATCGAGCGCGCCACGTCACGCCCCCGGGCCCGCTCCTCGACCCGGTTGCAGAACTCCTTCGCGACCCGGTAGTTGACGTCGGCCTCGAGGAGGGCTCGGCGGACCTCGCGCATCCCCTCGGCGATCATCTCGTCATCCAGGACGCCGCGGCTCCGGAAGCGTGCGAAGGCGCCGTCGAGCTTGGCGCTCAGCTCGTCGAACATGGGCCTCTTCGGAACTGGCCGCTGAAACGCTGGCGCGGCCCGGTGGAACGGTCGCGCCTCCCGACGGGAGGCGAGCCCCCGCGGTCCGGGTGATCCCGGAGGGCGAGGGAGCGGGAATAGGCGCGGAAAGCTAGCGCGAGGTCGGGGGTCAGGCCACCGCGGCGAAGAGCTCCCAGTCGGCGTCCAGCCCCTTCAAGGACCGCGTGCCCCGGTCCTCGAACGCGATCCCCGATCCGGCGACCAGATCCTTGACCGTCCGGGAGACGAGGACCTCGCCCGGATTGGCTTCGGTGACCACGCGCGAAGCGATGTGGACCGCGATCCCGCCGATGTCGTCCGGCATCGTTTCGCATTCGCCGGTGTGGAGCCCGGCTCGGACCTCGAGGCCCCCCCGGCGGGCGGCCTCACGGATCGCGAAAGCGCACCGGATCGCCCGGGCCGGCCCGTCGAACGTGGCCAGAAACCCGTCCCCGGTGGTCCGGACCTCGCGGCCGCGGAAACGCTCGAGCTCGCGACGGACGGCGTCGCGATGCGTCTGAAGCGTCTGGCGCCATCCCCGATCCCCCAGGGCCGCCGCCCGGGCGGTCGAGTCCACGATGTCGGTGAAGAGGACGGTCGCCAGGACGCGGTCCGGCTCCGGCAGCCGGATCGACCCGGTCAGGAACCTCTCCACCTCGTCGAGGGCGAGGTCCATGTCCGGCGTCCACGGGAGGTGGTCGTCCCCGGGGAGCTCGACCAGCCGCGCGCCGGGAACGTGCTGGGCGATGTAGCGCGCCTCCTCGATCCGGATGTCCCGATCGCCGGTACGGTGCATGACCAGGGTCGGGACGCGGACGCTCGGGAGGATCGGGGTCACGTCGATCTGCGTGTTCATCCGCCCCAGGGCGACGGCGGCCGACGGGCTCGCGCTCAGCCGGAGGTACATGGACCACCATCGCCGGAAGGCGGGATCGTCGACCAGGCCGGGAGCCAGAACGTCCAGATCGACGACGCCGCCCCATTCCTCCTCGAGCTGCCGGAGCCACTTCTCCCGCGCCTCGGGGGTCGGCGCCCAGGGATAGTCGGGGCTCGGGATCCGTTTGACGTAGATCCCGAAGGTGACGAGCGCGATCGTCCGCTCG
>DASZOP010000190.1:0-9265 GCA_035550715.1 Gemmatimonadota bacterium
GCGTCGCGGGGGGGCGCGGGGGTTGGGGATCGTCAACGTCGTCGGCTCGACGATCGCCCGCGAGTCCGACGGCGGTGTCTACATCCACGCCGGTCCCGAGATCGGGGTCGCTTCGACCAAGGCGTTCACCTGCCAGCTCACCGTGCTCGGCCTGCTGACGCTGTACCTCGGCCGACGCCGGGGCCTCGATCCCGACCGGGGGCGGACGCTCGCGCGCGCGATCGCGGAGCTGCCCGAAAAGGTGGAGGAGGCGCTCGAGCGGAGCGACGGCATCCGACGGTTGGCCGGGGAGTATGCAGACGCGCACAACTTCCTCTACTTGGGTCGCGGCCTGAACTTCCCGGTGGCTCTCGAGGGGGCCCTGAAGCTCAAGGAGATCAGCTACATCCACGCCGAGGGGTATCCGGCCGCCGAGATGAAGCACGGCCCGATCGCGTTGATCGACGAGAACATGCCGTGCGTCGTGGTCGCGACGCGGGACTCGGTGTATTCGAAGGTCCTCTCGAACGTCGAGGAGATCAAAGCCCGCCGCGGGCGGATCCTTGCCGTGGTCACCGAGGGCGACACGGAGGTAGCCGCGGTTGCCGACCACGTGATCGAAGTGCCCCGTACGGATGACCTGCTGACGCCCATCCTGAACGTGATCCCGCTCCAGCTCCTGGCGTACCACATCGCCGTCCTGCGCGGCTGCGACGTGGACAAGCCCAGGAACCTCGCCAAGAGCGTGACGGTGGAGTGACCCGCCCGTGCGGGTCGTTCTCCAGCGGGTCGCCGAGGCATCGGTCCGGCTCCCGGACGAGTCGCCGCCCCGCGAGGCGGGTCGGATCGGGGTGGGGCTCGTGGCCCTGGTCGGCTTCACGTCCGGAGACGACGAGGAGGCCATCGCGTGGATGGCCCGCAAGATCGCGGATCTCCGGGTCTTCCCCGGCGAGGGCGGCGCGATGGACCGCTCGCTCCGCGAGACGGGCGGCGGGATCCTCCTGGTCAGCCAGTTCACGCTGTACGCCGACACCCGCAAGGGGCGACGCCCCGACTTCACCGCGGCCGCGCCCTATGCCGAGGCGGAACGGCTCTTCGAGCGCTTTCGCCGGGCCTGCGAGGCCGAGCTCCCGGGCCGGGTGGCGAGCGGCCTCTTCGGGGCGAAGATGGAGGTGACGCTCCTCAACGACGGCCCGGTCACGCTGATCCTGGACCGGTGAACGTGGTCGCTCCTCCGATCGTGCTCGCCTCCGGAAGCGCCCGCCGCCGGGAGCTCCTGGCACGACTGGGGCTCTCGTTCGAGGTGGATCCCCCCCGACGGGAAGAGGACGTCTGGGCCGCCGGCGAGGACCCGGACGCCTATGCGAGGCGAACCTCCGCGGCCAAGGCGGCGGAAATCGTGGAGCGCCGCCCCGACGCCCTGGTCGTGGCCGGCGACACCATCGTCGTCCTGGACGGGGTCGTGCTCGGGAAGCCGCAGGATGCCGAGAGCGCGAAGGCGATGCTGGCACGACTCTCGGGACGGGAGCACGCGGTCCACACGGCGGTCACCGTGATCGCTCCGGGGCGAGGCCGGGCCATGGGCACGGAGATCACCCGGGTTCGCTTCCGACGGCTCGGTGCGGAGGAGATCGACGACTATGTGGCGACCGGGGAGCCGCTCGACAAGGCCGGCGCGTACGGGATCCAGGAATACGGCGCGACGTTGGTGGAGGGGGTTAGCGGTTGCTACTTTAACGTCATGGGCCTGCCGGTGGTCCGCCTCCTAGCTCTGCTGGACGAAATCGGGTGGACGTACCGGGTACCCGGGCGGCTGCGGCCGGTGGACCGGGCGGCCGCCTCTTCGGGATCCGTCCCGAGCTTCTGACCCTCGAGCCAGAAAGTCCCCATGCCTGTCGAGACGATCCGCTGGGAAGGCGATCACGTCCGGATGATCGACCAGACGCGGCTCCCCGCCGAGAAGGTCGAGATCGAGATCCGGACCGTGCCCGAGATGGTGGAGGCGATCCGGAGCCTCAGGATCCGCGGCGCCCCCGCGATCGGGATCGCCGCGGCCATGGGGCTCGTCGCGTCGCTCGTCCCGCACCGGGACGCCGAGCCGGACGGCTTCCACGACCGGCTCGAGACGTTCGCCTCCGAGCTCGAGGTGGCGCGGCCGACGGCGGTCAACCTCAGATGGGCGATCGAGCGGATGCGCCGCGTCGCCCGGGAGCACCGCGAGATGGCGGTGCCGGCCGTCTGGGAGCGGCTGGAGGAGGAGGCGCTCGCGATCTTCGAAGAGGACCGCGAGATGTGCCGGAAGATCGGCGAGGCGGCGCAGGCCGTCATCCGGGAGCGGGCGGGAATCCTCACCCATTGCAACGCCGGCGGGCTCGCCACGTCCGGTTACGGGACCGCCCTCGCCTGCGCCTACGTGGCGCACGAGCAGGGAAAGAGGATCCGCGTGTTCGCCGACGAGACGCGGCCCCTCCTCCAGGGGAGCCGGCTGACGGCGTGGGAGCTCATGGAGAGCGGCGTCGACGTGACCCTGATCTGCGACGACATGACGGCGGCCACGATGGCCAGAGGCGACATCGACCTCGTGATCGTCGGGGCCGACCGGATCGCCGCCAACGGCGACACGGCCAACAAGATCGGGACCTATGGCGTGGCCATTCTGGCCCGCGAGCACGGAATCCCGTTCTACGTGGCGGCCCCCCGCACGACGTTCGACTTCGACACGGCGACCGGCGCCGGGATCCCGATCGAGGAGCGCTCGCCGGTGGAGGTGACGCACGGCTTCGGGCCGGCCACGGCGCCCCCGGGGGTCAAGGTGTTCAGCCCGGCCTTCGACGTGACCCCTCACCGCTACATCGCCGGGTTCTTCACCGACGCGGGACTCCTCGAGCCGCCGTTCGAGGAATCGCTGCAGGTTCTCAAGGAGGAGGTCCCCGCCCCCGCCCGCTAGTCGGGAGACGCCCCGGGTTGTCGGGTCGCTGGTGAAGCCGTATCTTTGTCTTCTCGTCGCAAGCCTGCCGGCTCATATCGTTGACGGGTCGGGCAGGCTTTTCTATCTTCAAATGCTTGACAGGGAGCGACATACGACCGGCAAGAACGCGCGGTCGGACGGATCCCGGAGACACGCATGAGAACGCATTCCGTCACGCCCGATCAGATCACCCGGCGCTGGTACGTCGTCGATGCCGAGGGGCAGACCCTGGGGCGGCTGGCGAGCCGGGTCGCCCAGATCCTGCGCGGCAAGCACAAGCCGATCTACACACCGCACCTGGACACCGGCGACCACGTCCTGATCGTCAACGCCGAAAAGGTCCACCTGACGGGCAAGAAGGCGAGCCAGAAGACCTACCACCGGTACTCGGGGTATCCCGGCGGTCTCAAGGCGACCCCGATCCGCCGCCTGCTCAGGGATCATCCCGAGCGCGTCGTCGAGAAGGCGGTCTGGGGCATGATGCCCAAGGGCAAGCTCGGGCGGAGCATGTACAAGAAGCTCAAGGTCTACGCGGGACCGGATCATCCGCACCACGCCCAGCAGCCACAGCCGATCGATCTCGACCGCTGGCCGCCCCAGACCCAGGAGGACATCGAAGGATGAGCAAGCAGACCGTCGGCATCGGCCGACGCAAGACCTCGGTCGCGCGCGTCTACCTGCGGCCCGGGAAGGGGCAGTGGACCGTCAACGGGCGCCCGCTGGGCGAGTACTTCCCGCGCTCGCTCCACGTCACCCAGTGCCAGAAGCCGTTGGAGATCGGCAAGACAGGCGGGCAGTACGACGTCGTCGTGAACGTCCAGGGCGGCGGGCTGACGGGACAGGCCGGAGCGATTCAGCTCGGGCTGGCGCGGGCGCTCGTCCTCGCCGACGAAACGTTGCGCGCTCCGCTCAAGACCGGCGGGATGCTGACCCGCGATCCGCGGATGGTCGAGCGCAAGAAGTACGGCCGTCCGAAGGCCCGCAAGCGCTTCCAGTTCTCGAAGCGGTAAGCCGCGACGAGCTCGGGTCGACGGCGAGCGCCGGTCGGCCCAAATCCACACACCGGCGGAGGGGTCCGCGGGTGTCCGGAACCGCAACCCTGCGGTCTCCGGATCGCGGAGCCCCGTCGAACCCGGTGGAGGCTGAACCCGAGGAGGAGGTACCGCCCATGGCGGTCAGCGAACAGCTCCGCGCCTTGCTCGAGGCGGGAGTGCACTTCGGTCACCAGACCCGCCGCTGGAACCCCAAGATGCGGCGGTTCATCTTCGCCGAGCGCAACGGCATCTATCTCATCGACCTGAACAAGACCCTGCGCCAGCTCGAGCGCGCCAGAGAAGTCGTGTCGGACATCGCCGGGCAGGGCAAACGCGTCCTGTTCGTCTGCACCAAGCGGCACCTCACGCACATCGTGCGCGAGGAAGCGGAGCGGTGCGGCCAGTTCTACGTCACCAATCGCTGGCTGGGCGGCACCCTTACCAACTTCCGGACGATCAAGAAGAACCTGAAGCGGCTGAAGGAGATCGAGCGCATGCGCACCGACGGCACGTTCGAGCTTCTGCCGAAGAAGGAAGTGATCGAGATCGAGCGGGAGTACGACAAGCTGTATCGCAACCTGTCCGGCATCGCCGACATGGAGGAGCTGCCCGGCGCCGTCTTCGTGGTCGACGCGCGCAAGGAGCGGATCGCAGTGAACGAGGCGAACAAGCTGGGGATCCCGCTGATCGCCATCGTAGACACGAATGCCGATCCGGATCTGATCACCGTGCCGATCGCCGGGAACGACGACGCGATCAAATCCGTCCGGTTGATTGCCGGTCAGATCGCCGACGCGATCGCGGAGGCGCAGGCGCGGCTGGTCAAGGAGGAGGCCGCCAGCCAGGATGGCGAGAAGGCCGCGGTGACGGCGGCGCCCGAGGTGCCCCGCCGGCCACGCCGCCGCGTGCGCGCCCGCCTGCCGGTCGAGCCGGGCGAGGGTGTGGGGGAAGCCGAGGAAGTGGAGGAATAGCATGACGACCGTAACCGCATCCCAGGTCCAGGAGCTCCGGCAACGGACCGGGGTGGGTATGATGGAGTGCAAACGCGCCCTGGAGGAGGCCCAGGGAGACATCGACCGCGCCGTCGACATCCTGCGTCTCAAGGGCCAGGCCAAGGCGGCCAAGAAGGCAGGCCGGGTCGCCAACGAGGGCCGCGTCGAGGCCTACATCCACCTGGGCGGCAAGATCGGCGTCCTGATCGAGCTCGACTGCGAGACCGACTTCGTCGCCAAGACCGACGATTATCGCGACCTGGCGCGCACTCTCGCCATGCAGGTCGCGGCGACCAGTCCCCTGGCGGTGCGGCGCGAGGAGATCGACCCGGAGGTGGTCGAGCGGGAGGCCGCGATTTACCGTCAACAGGCGGAGGAGTCGGGCAAGCCCGCGGAGATCGTCGAGAAGATCGCCCGTGGACGTCTGGACAAGTGGTACCAGGAGGTCTGTCTCCTCGAGCAGGCGTTCGTCAAGGACCCCGACCGGAAGGTCTCGGATGTCGTCACGGAAGCCGTCCAGCGGCTCGGAGAGAACATCGTCGTCCGGAGGTTTGTCCGCTTCGAGGTCGGCGGCGAGTAAGTCGACCGGTCCGGACGCCCCCGTGACGCGGTCCGGGCTGAGATACGGTCGGATCCTCCTGAAGCTCTCGGGGGAGGCGCTCGCCGGCGAGCGGGGCTTCGGCATCGACCCGCCGACCGTCGACCGGCTGACCGACGAGATCGCCGACATTCACTCCAGCGGCGTCGAGCTGGCCCTCGTGGTCGGGGGCGGCAACATCGTCCGCGGCACGGTGGCCAGCGAGTACGGCATGGACCGTGTGTCCGCCGACTACATGGGCATGCTGTCTACGGTGATCAATGCGCTCGGCCTGCAGGATCTGCTCGAGCGCAAGAGCGTCGACACCCGGCTCCTCACGGCCATCCGGATGGACGAGATCGCCGAGCCGTACATCCGGCGACGCGCCATCCGGCACCTCGAGAAGGGGCGCGTGGTCCTGTTCGCCGGAGGCACGGGGAACCCCTACTTCAGCACCGACACGGCCGCCGTCCTGCGCGCCATCGAAATCGGTGCGGACATCATCCTCAAGGCGACCAAGGTGGACGGGATCTACTCCGCCGATCCCGCCACGCACCCCGACGCACGGTTCATCGATCGCATCTCGCACCAGGAGGTCCTGAACCGTGACCTCAAGGTGATGGACGCCACGGCGGTGGCGATGAGCCGGGAGAACGATCTCCCGATCATCGTCTTCAACATCGGGGCCAACGGCGCCGTTCGAAGCATCCTCGCCGGAGAGGCCGTCGGGTCCGTCGTCAGCGGCTGAAGTCCACCGTTCGCGAGATCGGAGGGAGGCAGCGCAGGGGAATGGAAGACAGGGAATTGAAGGACGTCAGCGCGCACATGGACAAGTCGGTCGAAGCCATCCGGCACGAGCTGGCGACGGTCCGGACCGGAAAGGCCTCGCCCAGCCTGCTCGATCTCGTGAAGGTCGAAGCGTACGGGCAGCAGATGCCGCTCAATCAGATGGCCACGATCTCCGCCCCCGAGCCGCGGCTGCTGGTGGTGTCGCCGTACGACCCGAGCCAGGTGGCGGTGATCGAGAAGGCGTTGCTGGCCAGCGACCTCGGCCTGACCCCGTCCAACGACGGCAAGGTGATCCGCCTCCCGATCCCCCCCCTCACCGAGGAGCGCCGGAAGGAGCTCGTCCGCGTGACGCACAAGATCGCCGAGGAAGGCAGGGTCGCGATCCGGAACATCCGGCACGAGGCGAACAAGAAGATCCAGGCCTCCCGGAAATCGGGCGACGTCAGCGAGGACGAGATGCACCGTCAGCTCAAGGAAGTCCAGGATCTGACCGACCGACACATCAAGACCATCGACGAAATGCTGGAGAGAAAGGAAAAGGAAGTGATGGAGGTCTAGCGCCGGCCCTGTGCGCCGCGCCCCCCTTCGACGAGGTTCTCCCACGGATAGGACGATGACCGACCGGACCCGAGAGATCGCCGCTCAGGGCAACCTGCCGCGACACATCGCCGTGATCATGGACGGCAACGGGCGCTGGGCCGAGCGACAGGGCAAGCCACGCATCGCGGGCCATCAGGCCGGGATGAAGGCGGTTCGGGAAGTGATCGAGACGACCGCCGACCTCGGCATCCCCTATCTGACGCTGTACGCATTCTCGCAGGAGAACTGGAAGCGGCCCCGGCACGAGATCGAGGCGCTCATGGGACTCCTCCAGCACTACATCCGGACGGAGAGAAAGGATCTGATCGAGAAGGGGATCCGCGTGCGAGCGATCGGCGACATCGAGCGGCTTGCCCATGGCTCCCGCCAGGAGCTCGACGAGCTGATCACCGACACCGCGGCCAACGAGCGGCTTACGGTGACGCTGGCCCTCTCCTACGGAGGGCGCAGCGAGATCGTGGCGGCGGTGCGGAGGATCGCAAGTCAGGTTCGGGCGGGCGAGCTCGATCCCGAAGCGATCGACGAGGAGGTGTTTGCCGATCGCCTCTACACGGCCGACCTGCCGGACCCGGACCTCCTCATCCGGACGAGCGGGGAGCTCCGGATCTCGAACTTCCTGCTGTGGCAGATCGCCTATACCGAGCTGTACGTGACCGATGTCCTGTGGCCCGATTTCGACCGCGACGCCTTCCTGGACGCCGTCGCCGCGTACCAGGGACGTGAGCGGCGGTTCGGCCGCGTGCTGGTTTGACCCCCGACGGGGGGCTCGGCCGCCGGCTCGCGACGGCCGCGGTCCTCCTGCCGCTCTTCGTGCTCACGATCGTCGTCGGCGGCCCGTTGTTCCTGGCGGCGGTGACGCTGCTCGTGGCGGCGGGCATCGTCGAGCTCTACGGATTCGCGCGCGACAAGCCGTATCGACCGCGCTGGGCGCCGGGCATCGCGATAGGAATGGGGGTGCCGGTCCTCCTCTACGCGGCACCGGACGACCCGTGGCTGTCGATCGCGATCGTGACGGCGGCCGTGGCGGGGATCACCATCGCCCAGATGCTGGACCCGCGCGGGACCGAGGCCATGGCGAGCATCGGCTTCACCCTCCTCGGGCCCCTCTACGTCGGACTCCTGTTTGGCCACATGGTCCTGCTCCGGGAGGTGGCGCGCGGGATTCCAGGCGCGACCTACCGGGCGGGCGCGATTCTGCTCGCCGTGCCGCTCGTGCTGACGTGGCTGAACGACACGGTCGCGTACTTCGCCGGCCGGCGCTGGGGCCGTCGCCGGCTCCTGGCCCGGGTCAGCCCCGGAAAGTCCTGGGAGGGCGCCGTCGCCGCTCTGGTGGCCTCGGCCGCCGCGGGAACGGCGCTACTCCCGGCGCTCGACGTGTTCGACGCGTGGCACGGCCTCGCCGTCGGCATCCTGGTCGGCGTGGCCGCCCCGTTCGGAGACCTCGTCGAGTCGGCGCTCAAGCGCGACGCGGGCGTCAAGGATTCCTCCAGGCTCGTTCCCGGTCATGGGGGGATCCTGGACCGCTTCGACAGCGCCCTCTTCAGCGTGCCGGCGTTCTACTACTACCTCCGGTGCGTCGTCCTGTGAGCGAGGGCCTGGTCCTCCTGGGAGCGACCGGCTCGATCGGGGCGAGCGCGATCGAGGTCGTGCGCGAGCTGGGCGATCGATTCCGGATCGTCGGCCTGTCCTGCCTCAGGAAGTGGAGGGAGCTCGACCGGATCGCCTTGGGGACGGGCGCCGAGGCGGTCGCCATCGCCGACCCCGAGGCGTGGCGCGTGGCGCGCGACGAAGGGGCGTTCGCGGGGATCGAGTGCCTGCCGGGGCCGGAGGGCGTGGTCGAGCTGGCCCGGATGGCGTCCGCCGGGACCGTTCTGAACGGCATCGTGGGCGCGGCGGGGCTGGTGCCGACCTTGGCCGCGCTCGAGGCGGGAAAGCGGGTCGCCCTGGCCAACAAGGAGTCGCTGGTCGTGGGCGGCGAGCTGGTCGTGCGGGCGGCCGGCGGCGGGGACCGGCTGCGGCCGGTCGACAGCGAGCACAACGCGATCTGGCAGCTCCTCGAGGGCCGGTCCCGGGAAGGGGTCCGGCGGATCATCCTGACCGCGAGCGGGGGACCTTTCCGGAACCTGTCCGCGGAGCGGCTCCGCCGGGTCACTCCCGAGGAGGCGCTCGCCCACCCCACCTGGTCCATGGGTCCCAAGATCACCATCGATTCGGCGACCCTGGCCAACAAGGGCCTAGAGGTGATCGAGGCGCACCATCTATTCGGCCTCGCCTACGACCGGATCGACGTCGTGATCCATCCGCAATCGATCGTCCACGGAATGGT
>DASZOP010000191.1:0-1827 GCA_035550715.1 Gemmatimonadota bacterium
TCGATCACGACCGCGATGTCGCCGCCCGTCACGAGGACGCCCTCGTTGGCGAGGTACTCGACGGCCGGGCCAGGTTGGGCGGCAGCGGTCGGGCATGGCGCTGCGACCACGACCAGCAGCAGGAGGAGCTCCCGCCGCGAGCTCAGGGGATCCCCACCTTTCCCATGGCAGAGGCGACCAGCTCGGCCGGATCGAATGCCCGGCCCTCCTTGAAGACCATCTCGACGCTTTCGATGTCCGCGATCTGGACTGTGGGGTCGCCAAGGACGACGACCAGGTCGGCGAGCTTGCCGGGCTCGATCGTCCCCAGCCGGTCCTCCACATCCAGGAACTCGGCCCCGTTCCGTGACGCGATCCGGATCGCCTCGATCGGCGGAAAACCGGCTTCCACCAGTAGCTCGATCGAGCGCTGGGTGCCATAGCCGGCGACGACGCACCCGTTCCCGGTCGGATCCGCCCCCACGAGGAGCGTTCCGCCCGCGTCGACGAACATCTTCTCGAGCACCATCTCCTTCCGGAAGAGAGGTTCGAAATCGCCGAACGCCCCGGCCTCGAGCGCCCGCCTCTGCGCCAGGCAGCTCTCGCGCGAGGCTCCGGTCAGGAGGTCGAGAACCCGCCGGGCGACCGCCGGCCGGCCGGGCACGTACTGCTCGAAGACCGCCAGCGTCGAGGTGATCGCGACGTCCCGCTCGATGAGCATCGCGATGGTGGCGGTCGTGGCCGAGTCGCCCGGCTCCACGTGGCTGAGGCCGGAGAAAGCGGCCGCGGGACACTCGTCATCCGCCTTGTCTGGGATGAAGTCCGTGTTGGTCGCGAAGCCGTGCTCGATGTTGTCGATCCCGAGTTCTACGGCCTCGCCGAACCCGACCGCGCAAAGGTGCCCGGTGATCGTGGCCCCGTGCCGATGGGCGGATGCGACCGCCGCCGCCAGCTCCTCGCGTCCCAGATGCGTGTACGCCTTGAAGGAGCTCGCGCCGCGAAGGGCCCACCGATCGACGACGGCGCTGACCGCATCCCCATCTTCGAGGGGCGGCATCTCGGCCAGTCCACCCGGGCCCTCCAGGTAGGGGCCGGTCACGTGAACGCGCGGGCCAGGGACTTCCCCGGCGTCGATCGCTCGGGCGAGGTCCAGGTCGGCCTGGACGTCGATCGCCCCCGCCGTCCGGATCGTCGTCACGCCCGCCGCGAGATAGAGCGCCGCGAACGGCTCGGTCATCGAAAACAGGGTTGGTGAGCCAGCCGAGTCGATCCGCGCCGTGTGATAGAGGTGCTCGTGCATGCCGACGAGACCCGGGAGGACGCTCCGACCCGGCAGATCCAGTACCGTAGCGGCAACCGGGAGGGGGTGACAGCCGTCGCGCCGACCGCGGTGATCCGGCCGCCCTCGATCACGACGGTCTGGTCCTCGCGCGCCGGAGCGCCGGTACCGTCGATGACCCGGACGTGCTTCAGGGCGATCGTCTCGGGAACCGCCTCCGCACCGGCGCAGGCCAGCGCGACGAGGGTCCAGGGAACGAGGAGGCGGAAGGGCATGCCATGATGGTAGCCTGGACGACGCGGAGGCGGAAGATCTGAGCGGCGGCCTCGGCCCGGCGCTATCTTTTTCACCCATTCCAGGAGGTCCATGTCCAACCGTCCCATCGACCCTGGCGTCACGATCGGCCATGTCCACCTGAAGGTGGCGGACCTGGAGCGCGCGCTTCGGTTCTGGCGGGACGTGCTCGGGTTCGAGCTCACTCAGCGGTACGGCACCCAGGCGGCATTCCTCTCGGCCGGCGGCTATCACCATCACGTCGGATTGAACACCTGGGAGAGCCGCGGAGGGTC
>DASZOP010000192.1:0-5652 GCA_035550715.1 Gemmatimonadota bacterium
CTCTGGTCGGCCGTGATGAAGGGCAGGTTGATGTCGGTCTGAAGCGTCGAGCTGAGCTCGATTTTCGCCTTCTCCGCGGCTTCCTTCAGGCGCTGGAGGGCCATCCGATCCTTGCGCAGGTCGATCCCGTGCTCCTTCCGGAACTCCTCGGCGATCCAATCGATCAGACGCTGGTCGAAGTCATCGCCCCCCAAATGTGTGTCACCGTTGGTCGCCTTGACCTCGAAGACGCCCTGCCCGATCTCCAGGATCGAGATGTCGAACGTTCCTCCCCCGAGGTCGTACACGGCGATCTGCTCGTCCTTCTTCTTGTCGAGGCCATAGGCCAGCGAGGCCGCCGTCGGCTCGTTGATGATGCGCAGCACCTCGAGACCGCCGATCTTTCCGGCGTCCTTGGTGGCCTGGCGCTGGCTGTCGTTGAAGTATGCGGGAACCGTGATGACGGCCTGGGTGACCGCCTCGCCCAGGTGGGCCTCCGCCGCTTCCTTGAGCTTGCGGACGATCATCCCGGAGATCTCGGGCGGTGAGTACTGCTTGCCTCTGATCTCGATCCGGACGTCACCGTTCGGCGCCTTCACGACCTTGTACGGCACGAGCTTGATCTCGTTCAGCACCTCGTCGTACCGACGGCCCATGAACCGCTTGATCGAGAAGACGGTGTTCTCCGGGTTCGTGATGGCCTGGCGCCTCGCGACCTGGCCGACGAGGAACTCGCCGTCTTTGGCGAAGCCGACCACCGAAGGAGTCAGCCGGCTTCCTTCCTGGTTCGGGATGACGACAGATGCGCCCCCCTCCATCACCGCGACCACCGAGTTCGTGGTGCCGAGGTCGATGCCAATCACCTTGCTCATGGCGTATCCTTCCATCGCCTAGGCCTAGGCCCTGGCTTAGCTCCTTCACTGGCCGCGTCCGTCCTCGCGGGCCTCGCTGGCCGCGACCGGTCGCCACCCGGCCCGGACTGGCGGCAGCCGCGAGGGATCCCGCTCCGCGCCGCACCCCGGAAAGACCTCGGGACCGAGCAGACCCCTCGCGTCCGCCCGGAGATCTCCTCGGCGACGAGGTCCGCAGGAGCGCCGTCCAGTCGCTCTGCGGTGTCGACCCGGATTACTGCGAGATCGAGGCTTCACGGGAGCCCGGCAATCGCGGTCGCCCGGTCGACCTCGTCTCGTCTCATCCCACGGCCCGTTCCAGACGTCGCGCGATCTCCGACTTGGGCAGGACGCCGACGATCCGGTCGATCTCCCGGCCCTGCTTGAGCACCAGCAGGGTGGGAATGCTCTGGACCCCGAACCGCGTTGCCGTCGCCGGGTTCTCGTCCACGTTGAGCTTCCCGACTCGCACGCGCCCCGACATCTCCGCCGCCAGCTGCTCCACGATCGGGGCGATCATCCGGCAGGGTCCGCACCAGGGCGCCCACATGTCCAGCAGCACCGGCAGGGGCGAGCGCTCGACGTCGGACGAGAAGCTCGCGTCGGTCACCGTCATGGGTCCGAGGTCGCTGGGCAGGGGCGCCTTGCAGCGCCCGCATATCGGAGCCAGCCCCCGCGCCACCTTCGCCCACGGCACCCGGTTGGCGGCGCCGCACGCGGGGCACCGGATCAGACGAATCTCGGCCTGTCCGGTCTCCATGGCCTCACCCCGTCCTCCGGTCTCCGCCTCCGACCGCCTCCGGGAGCGGCAGGCGAAGACGCCCGGGATCCCGCGAGAGGCTCTCGTCCGGCATGAAATGCCGACCCGGGGCTGGTCAGGCCGCCGGGCGCACTCCGGTCGCGGCGGGCGTGAGCGCATGCCGCAGGACATCGTCGGCATCGTCCACGAAGATGAACGACAGCTCCCGGCGGAGCTCCTCGGGCACGTCCTCGACGTCGCGCTCGTTTCGCCTCGGCAGGATCACCGAGCGGATGCCGACGCGGTGCGCCGCGAGCACCTTCTCCTTGATTCCTCCGACCGGGAGAACCTTGCCGCGCAGCGTGATCTCGCCCGTCATCGCGACATCGTTCCGCACGGGCCGCCCCGTGGCCAGCGACGCCAGCGCGGTGACGATCGTCACGCCGGCCGAGGGCCCGTCCTTGGGAATGCCTCCGGCGGGGACGTGCACGTGAATGGTCTTGCCCTCGAAGATCTTGGGATCGATGTCGAGCGCTTCGGCATTTGACCACACGTACGAGACGGCCGCCTGCGCGCTCTCCCGCATGACGTCGCCGAGCATGCCGGTCAGGACAAGGCGCTCCTCGCTGCTGGGCATCATGGAGACCTCGACGAACAGGACGTCCCCGCCGGTGGGGGTCCAGGCGAGGCCGGTGGCGACCCCGGGCCGGGTCGTTCGCTCGGCGACCTCGTCGAAGAACCGCGGGCGGCCGAGGTACTCGGCCACATTGTCGCCGGTGATCCGGAACGGGCCGCGCTGGTCCTCGGCGAGCCGACGCGCCACCTTCCGCGCCACGGCGGCGATCTCGCGCTCGAGGTTTCGGACGCCTGCCTCGCGCGTGTATCCTCGCACGATCTGCCGGATGGCCTCGGGGTCGAAGACGAGCTCGTCGGCCGCGAGCCCATGAGCCGCGAGCTGCTTCGGGACCAGGTACTCTCGCGCGATCCCGATCTTCTCCTCGTCCGTGTACCCCGACAGCATCAGGACTTCCATCCGGTCGCGCAAGGGCCCGGGGATCGTCTCGAGAGTGTTCGCGGTGGCGATGAACAGGACCTGGGACAGATCGAACGCCACCCCCAGATAGTTGTCGACGAAGGTGTGGTTCTGGGCGGGATCCAGCACCTCCAGGAGCGCAGAGGACGGATCCCCCCGCCAGTCCGCGCCGATCTTGTCGATCTCGTCGAGCATGAAGACAGGATCGCGCGTCTCGGCCCGGCGGAGCCCCTGGATGATGCGGCCCGGGAGGGCGCCGATGTAGGTCCTCCGGTGGCCCCGGATCTCAGCTTCGTCCCGCACGCCGCCCACCGCCATGCGCACGAACCGACGGCCCAGGGCCCGGGCGATGCTCTGACCCAGGCTCGTCTTGCCCACGCCCGGGGGACCGACGAAACAGAGGATCGGCTCCCGCGCCGGGGTGTCGCCCGTCACGCGCGGCGGCTCGGCGGGCACGGGCCCCCCGCCGCCCCCATCCGACTTGGCTGCCTCCAGCGTCTGGCCGGCCGGGCGCTCGCGCTCCTGGCGGAGCTTCTTGACCGCGAGGTACTCCAGGATCCGGTCCTTGACCTTCTCCAGGTCGAAGTGGTCCTCGTCCAGGACCTGCCGGGCCCGGCCGACATCGATCGTCCCACCGCCGAGCTTGCTCCAGGGCAGGCTCGCCATCCACTCGATGTAGGTGAGGATCATGCCGTGCTCGGGCGAGGCCGGCGACAGGCCGGCGAGCCGGCGGAGCTCGCGCTCCGCCTCGCGCCGCGCCTCGTCCGGAAGACCACCCTCCTCGATCCGGCGCCGAAGCTCGGACACCTGGGTGTCGCCGGAGTCCTCATCCCCGAGCTCCCGCTGGATCGACCGGAGCTGCTCGCGCAGGTAGAACTCGCGCTGCTTCTTCGACAGTCGCTCCTCGGTGTCCGAGGTGATCTTCCGTCCGAGCTCGCGTACCGCCAGCTCCCGCTGCAGCAGGTCGACCACCCGGCGGAGCTTGGCCGGGATGGAGTCCATCTCGAGGAGCTCCTGGCGCCCACTCACGTCGAGCGGAACGACGGAGGCGGCGAAGTACAGCAGGTGGCGGGGATCGGCGATGCCCTCCACCACGCCCGCCAGCTCGTCGGGCAGATCCGGCGACGCCTCTACGAGCCGACGGAAGATGTCCACGACGGCGCGCCGCAAGGCGTCAACCTCGGTCGCCTGCGCCGCCTGAACCGGGTGGTCTGGCGCGGTCTGGACCCGTGCCACGAGGTACGGCTCCGCCCCGACCAGGTCCAGGAGCCGGATCCGCTCGAGACCCTGGACCATGAGCCGGATGCTGCCGTCGGGTGCCCGCGCAAGCTGGTGGATGACCCCCATCGTGCCGATCGGATGAAGGTCCGCCAGCGTGCTCGGCTCCGCCTTCGGATCCCGCTGGGTGACCAGCGCGAGGAGCCGGTTGCCGCGCATGGCGTCGTCGACCAGCCGGACCGAGCGGGGCTGTCCAACGGCGATCGGGAGCGCCGTCAGCGGGAACACGACCGCATCCCGCAGCGTCAGGACCGGCAATGCATCGGGAACCGTGAGCTCGCCGGGACCGGGTCCGGAGGGGACGGCCATCAGCGGGCCGTCCCGCGCTTCGGCAGGCTGACACGGAGCAGCCCGCGATCGTAGCGTGTCTCGACGCGCTCGGGGTCGACGGGGGCCGGCAAGGGCAGCTCGACGTGGAAGGGCCCCTGGCGGATGCCGGCCGCCTGGTACACGGCGCCCTCCTGGCACGCAGGGAGCCGGCGCCGCCCCTCGATGACCAGCGCGTCCTCGAAGAGCTGGATCTCGATGTCGTCCTCGTCCACGCCCGCGAGCTCCACGACGACCTCCACCGTGGCCGCGGTCTCGTACGTGTCGGCATCAGGCTGCCAGCGGGGCTGGACAAGGAGCCGCAGGCGCTCGATCTGCGACAGCTGGCCAAGCGGCCACGTCTGGCCTGCTCGAATGACCATCGCATAGCGATAGCTCAGGCGTCGATAGCGCATGGGCCGGTGACCTTCATTGTGCGCGCCGAGCGCCATCACGGTCAATCGGAACGCCGCGGGGCTCGCCCGGGCCGCGACGGGGGACCCGGCCTCCACCGCACGCGGCCGGCGACGGCCGTTTGTCCCGTTCGAGAAGGCCTGGCACACTCGCGTCATGGCATGGTCGCCAGATCGACACGCACTGCGCGGCCGCGTGGCCGTCGTGGCGGGGGCGACTCGGGGTGCGGGGCGTGGCATCGCGGCCGCCTTGGGCGAAGCGGGGGCAACAGTCGTGTGCACGGGCCGCAGCACGAGGTCAGCCCGGTCCGACTACAACCGTGCCGAGACGATCGAAGAGACGGCGGAGCTCGTCACGCACCTCGGCGGCACCGGCCTTGCGGCCGCCGTCGACCATCTCGACCCCGACCAGGTGAAGACCCTGGCCGAGCAGATCCGGGCGAGGCACGGCCACATCGACGTGCTCGTCAACGACATCTGGGGCGGCGAGCTGCTGAAGGGAGGACCCGCGCAATGGAACACGCCCATATGGGCCCACTCCCTCGACGACGGTCTCCGGATACTCCGGCTGGCCATTGACACCCATCTGATCACGTCCCATCACCTCCTCCCGCTCCTCGTCGACAAGCCCGGCGGCCTGCTCGTCGAGGTGACCGACGGCACCGCCGATTACAACGCCTCCCGCTACCGGATCTCCGTCTTCTACGACCTGGCCACGGCAGCCGTCAATCGACTCGCCTTCTCACAGGGACATGAGCTGGCCCCGCATGGAGCGACCGCGGTCGCCATCACGCCTGGATGGCTTCGGTCGGAGATGATGCTCGACAACTTCGGCGTCTCCGAGGAGAATTGGCGCGACGCCCTCGATCCGCCACCTGGCGACGGCGGCCGCCATCCGGCGCCGCCCGACTTCGCGCTCTCCGAGTCGCCACGGTACGTCGGGCGCGCCGTCGTCGCGCTGGCATCGGATCCCCATCGGGCCAGGTGGAACCAGAAATCGGTCACCTCCGGTCG
>DASZOP010000193.1:0-17942 GCA_035550715.1 Gemmatimonadota bacterium
GGCTCAGGCGTCGTTGCCTCCCCCGTCCGGGAAGAGTTCACGTTCGTGGATGGAGACGGAGTGGTGACCAGGGTCGGACCGCCGCGGATCGACGCGGACTAGAGAAGACGAGGGGCATGAACAAGATTGCTCGTGGCGCTCGGTCGGAATGACCAGCCGCGCTCCTCAGGGAGAGCGACCCCACCTGCCACGCCGAGATGAACGCCATCCGCGAGGCGACGCGGAAGCTGGCCTCACCCCCCCATCTGCCTGACCCAACCCTGATACACCTCGTCCGCCAGCCGCTTGGCCAGGACCTCGACCCGCTCGCGGACCATCCCCAAGGTGCGCGCCTGGGCGTGGCGGTTCAGCTCCTCGAGCGGGGCCGCGATCCCGTTGACGTGCCCGCGCCCGAGCTGGTTGCCGACGTCGCGGGCGATTTCGGCCAGGTCCGCCTGGCTCGTCAACTCCCCGATGTCGAGCTCCCGGTAGCCGAAGTCCCAGGAGTGAACCCACCACTGGCTCCGGTCGTCGCCTTCCTCGTCCCAGGGGAGGTACCCGAGCACCACGGGCTGGAGACGCCCCATCCTCACGGTCGGCAGGAGGGTCATGAGCATCCCGCCCGACGGCGGCCGCAGGAGGCACGGCGCCTCGACCTCGTTCATGGGCTTCACCTCGACGACGACGTCGTCCAGCGGATCCGCTGTCTGCCCGCGGATCCGGAGGAGGAACTTGGCGTCCAGAGCGCTCCCGGTCCCGATGTCGACGGCGCCGAAGTGCTCGACCTGGTAGTAGTCGTCTGGAGTCTCGGGCCGGAGCCGGGTCATCATCCGGGCGAAGAGGCCCCAGCGCTCCATCATCCATGAGCGCGTCTCCGCGTCGACATCCTTCATGAGCGACTCCGCCCACGCCAGGAACGCCTCCCGGTCGACCGGCGTGCGCTCCCGTTCGCGATCGACCCAGGCGGGGGTCGGAACCGTCGCCGTCGGGTCGGCGAGCGCGTTCGCATAGGCATCGAGAAATTCCTTGACGGCCGCGTCCGGATCGCAGTCGAAGGCGGCACGCCGACAGGCGAAGTGGATCGAGGACGCGAACCGGACCAGGTCCACGAAGGCCGGACCCATCCCCGCCTCGTCGAAATCGTCCAGCCCGTGCGCGGCCGGTGTCTCCGCGTACTGCTCGATGTGCGCGTCGCCGTGGAGGTTCACGAGCGGCATCTCGTCGATGAGGCCGGCGAACTCGGCGCAGACCCGACGGGAGAAGGCGCTCGGGAGGAGCCTGAAGTACGCGTACGGGTCCGAGCGCACGCGGGCGAGGAGCTCAGGTCGGTCGGCCAGCGCGTCGAGCTCGGCGGGGGAGAGATCCAGTGTGGTCTGGCTGGAGCTCCCGGCGGCCGGTTCCAATCCTCTCTGAGCGTGCGCCGCGCTGGAGCCGGTCGTCGTCGAGCACCCGGCGAGGGCGCTTGCCGCCAGGCAGAGGATCGTGAGGCTCAGTGCGGGTCTCGTGGGCACCCCTCCCCGTCGAGCGCGGTTCGTCGTCACGGGTCCAGCCTGTAGATTAGCCGTTTTTCCGATCCAACGTCGTCGCCCTCGGCGGAGCGTGCCCCTGAACGTCGCCCGGATTCCCTATCTGAACGCCCAGCCCTTCACGTACGCATGGGGCGACGAGCCCCCGTTCGACGTGGTGGACATGGTGCCCCGGGCGCTCGGGCGGGCGGCGAGGGAGGGGTCGGTGGACGCCGGGCTCATGGCGGTCGCGGACTTCTTCGGCCTGGACGGGACGTTCGAGCTCACCGTGCCGCCGATGGGTATCGCGGTCCGTGATCACGTGCGATCGGTGGTCCTTCTCGCCCGCCGCCACCCCCGGCACCTGGACGGCCGGAGGATCGGGATCACGGGCGAAAGCTCGACATCGCGCCGGCTCCTCGAGCTCCTCGCGCGCGCTCGTTGGGAGGTGGCGCCCGAGTGGGTCCCCGAAGACGAGCTGGACGCCGATCCCCGTGGGTCGGTCGACGGCGTGCTGCTGATCGGCGACCGGGCGCTGGAGGCGATGGCCGACCCCCGCAGTCACGGCTGGGAGCGCACCATCGATCTGGCCACCGCGTGGTGGGAGTGGCAGAAGCTCCCCTTCGTCTTCGCGGCGTGGGCCGTGCGGACGACGGTCCCGCGCCGCGAGCGCGAGCGGTTGTCGGGGTTTCTGAGCGGTTCGCTGGCGGTCGGTGTGGAGCATCTGGGAGACATCGCCACGGCCGCCGCGGGGGAGCGGCTCGGCACCCAGGACGATCTGGCGGCCTACCTGCGGAACTTCGTGTACCGCCTCGGGGAGTCCGAGAAGGCGGGTCTGCAGCGCTTCCGCGACCTCCTCGCCGACCACGACATCCTGGAGTACCGCCAGACCCCCGTTTGAAGAGATGGGCGCCCCGTTCAGACCCCGGCCAGCCTTCGGCCTCCATAGTCCCGGAACACCCACACCAGGAGGAGCCCGGCTACGAAACCGCCGATGTGCGCGGCGTACGCGACGCCGCCGGTCTCCTCCGTCTGGGCGAGCATTCCGATGCCGTTGATGAACTGGAGCACGATCCACATCCCTATGACCGCGATCGCCGGCATGTGGGTGATCGTCCGCAACAAGAGGACCCGCACCCGCTGACGGGGAAAGAGGACCAGGTACGCGCCGAGGACCCCCGAGATGGCCCCGCTCGCTCCGAGGCTGGGGATCTGGCTGTCGAGGTTGACCAGAATCTGGGCCAGCGCGGCTGCGACCCCGCACAGGAGGTAGAAGACCAGGTATTTCAGGTGTCCCATCGCCTCCTCGACGTTGTCCCCGAAGATCCAGAGGAACAGCATGTTGCCGCCCAGGTGAAGCAGGCCGCCATGCATGAACATCGAGCTGAAGAGCGTGGTCCAGAACGGTCCGGGGTGGGTCGGAGGCAGATCGGTCTGCTGGCCGTACTCGACCGGCACCACCGACCACTTCATGAAGAACCCCTCGATGTCGCCGTGCGTGAGCTGCACGAGAAAGACGATGATGTTGATGGCGATGAGAGCGAACGTGACGAAGGGGGTGATCCGCATGCCCGAATCGTCGTCGCCGAGAGGCATGACCATCGGGGGCCTCCTGAGCAGGGGAGCGCATCGCTCGCCCGGTCCGGGGTGAGAAGCGAAGGTGCCAGTCTAACGCATCTGCACGGCGCCGGGGACTCGCGCCGGCCTCAGAAGCCCAGACGCTTCCGGGTCCGCCGGCCCCAGGTCTCGAGGATCGAAAACCCGCCCACCGCGTCGGGGTCGGTCAGCCAGCCGATGCCCGCCCGCTCGCCGATCTCGCGGGCCGCCTCCAGGTCTCCCCATCTGTCGAGCAGCGGTTCGGGCGGCACCCCGACCGCCTCGGCCGAGAGATCCACGAGCTCGAGGTTCAGGCGGAGCTGTTCACGGCCCGCCTCGAGGATCGTCTTGAGACGCGGATCGACCCGCAGGTCGCGATCGATCCAGTCGCGCACGTGGCCGCGGCTGGCAATCAGCTTGCGGGCGGTCGAAGGCGTCACGATCCGCGGGATCCCGTCGGCGACGTCTCCCGAAAGGGCGAGGTAATCGGCCACGAAGGCCGGCGTGACGCCGAGGATCTCCTTGACGTCCGAGTGGCGCACGGTCCCGCGAACCCGGCCCTCCATCCGGGTCGAGCCGGAGAGGAGCTGCATGAAGTCCTTGTCGTCCGATCGGATGACGAGCCGCTCCTCCCCCTCGAGCTGGTGGGCGACCGCCGCCAGCACCTCGTCCGCCTCACGGCCGTCCGCGCGGAACTGGACGACCCCGAGCGCGGTCAGGGTGCCGATCATGGCCTCGTAGTCCTCCCGCCCGGCGTGATCCCAGATCTCCGGCCGGTCCCGGTACGCCGGCGAGCGCTCCTTCTTCCACTGGCGCTCCGCGTTCCAGAAGAGGGCGTACGTGTCCTCGGCCTTGGCCACGAGGGGACGGAGCATCCTGGGGACCTGGTACGTGAGCGGCCAGTCGACGCGCCCCTTCAAGGCGTGCCAGGCGGCGAACGCGATCATGCCCGCATCGACGAGCTGCATGGGGGCCGATGGCTAGGGCCGGGCGGCCGGATCGGCAAGGGTCAGGACTGCTCGCCCCAGATCTGCTCGAGGCGCTGTGCCCTCCGACAGTTCCATTTGTAGAGCTTGTAGCGGACCGGGTTCTTCCGGTAGTAATCCTGGTGATACTCCTCGGCCGGATAGAACGGCCCGGCTGGGACGACCGCGGTGGCGATCGGCTCGTCGAAGCGTCCGGACGCGTCCAGCGCTCGCTTCGAGGCCTCGGCGAGCCGCGCCTGCTCCTCGCCGTGCGTGAAGATGGCCGAGCGGTACGAGTCCCCTCGATCGCAGAACTGGCCGCCGCCGTCGGTCGGGTCGATGTTCCTCCAGAAGGCCTCGAGGAGCTTCTCGTACGTCGTGACCCCGGTATCGTAGACGACCCATACGGCCTCGGCGTGACCGGTGCCCCCCGCGGATACCTGGTCGTAGCTGGGATCGGGGGTCCTTCCGCCGGTGTATCCAGAGGTCGTCGAGACGACGCCCGGAACCTTGTCGAACGCCTCCTCGACGCACCAGAAGCACCCGCCGGCGAAGGTGGCCTGGGCGGTGTCGCGGGCGGTCCCGGCCCCGGCCGCGGTCGGCTCTCCTCCGGAACGGTCCAGGACGGCGGCCACGGCGAGACCCGACAACGCCAGGACCAGGACGACGATGACCTTGGTGCGCACGATGTCCCCTTTCGCGACGAAGCCACGGATGGAATAATGGGGTGACGGATCCACGTTTCCGATCCACAACGATAACGCGATCCGATCGATCGTGATTCCCGTACGCCATGACAGGGAGGACCGGGCCATGACGAACCCTTCGAGCTGCGGATGGATCCAGGCGCCCCTGATGGTTGTTCTGGCGCTGGCTCTCGGGACCGGGACCGCGTGCGGCCAGACCGAGGCCGAAGCCGAGTCGGGGGCAGGAAGCGGGATCGGCGACCGGAAGCCGGCCGAGGACGTCCTCCGCCGGACCCTGACGCCGCTCCAGTACGAGGTGACCCAGGAGGAGGGGACCGAGCCGGCCTTCCGGAACGAGTACTGGGACAATCACCGGCCGGGGATCTACGTGGACGTCGTCTCCGGCGAGCCGCTCTTCAGCTCGCTGGACAAGTACGAATCGGGAACGGGGTGGCCCAGCTTCACGAGGCCGCTCGATCCCGCGAACATCGTCTACCGCGAGGATCGCAAGCTGATCTACAAGCGGATCGAGGTCCGTTCGCGGCACGGCGACTCGCACCTGGGGCACGTGTTCGACGACGGCCCGCCGCCGACCGGGAAGCGGTTCTGCATGAACTCGGCGTCCATGCGCTTCGTTCCCGTGGAGAAGCTCGCCGAGGAGGGGTATGGGGAGTACCTGCCGCTGTTCGGGGGGCGGACCGGCGGGGTGGCGGAGGGAAGCTGAAGCGGCTTCCGTAGCGCGGCCGGTGGCCCGCTCCAGGCCGGCGGGCGAGATTCGGCCGGACATGCTCGAGGCGATCCGCACGCGGCTCTCCACACGGGAAAGGGTGACCCCCGCCGAGGCGGAATGGCTCCTCACCATGGCCCCGCTCACGGAGCTGGGCGGTCTCGCCAACGCCGAGCGGTTCCGGCGCTTCCCGGCGCGCGAGGTCACCTACGTCATCGATTCCAACCCCAACTACACCAACGTCTGCGACGTGGATTGCGTGTTCTGCGCGTTCTACCGCCACGCCGGCGCCGCCGACGCCTATACGCACACGGTCGACGAGGTGCTGGAGAAGGTCGCCTGGGCGGCCGAGCAGGGGGCCACGACCGTCCTCCTCCAGGGTGGCGTCAACGCCGGTCTCCCGTACGCCTACTACCTGGACCTGGTGCGCGAGACGGTAACGCGCTTCCCCGGAATCATCCCCCACTACTGGAGCGCGGTCGAGATCCAGGGGATGGCCCGGGTGTCCGGAAAGCCGCTCCCTGCGGTCCTCGAGGACCTGTGGGACGCCGGCCAGCGGTCGATTCCCGGCGGCGGCGCCGAGATCCTGGCCCCGCGGGTCAGGAAGAAGCTGGGGATCCGGAAAGGGGGCCCCGAGGCCTGGCTCGAGGTCCACGAAATGGCTCACCGGGTGGGGTTCCGCACGACCGCCACCATGATGTACGGGTCGATCGAAACGCCGGCCGAGCTGATCGAGCACCTGGACCGCGTGCGGGCGCTCCAGGATCGGTCGCTGGCTCTCACGGCGGCCACGCGGGCGGACCGCCCGGGCGCCTTCACTGCCTTCATCCCGTGGTCCTTCAAGCCCGGCAACACCCCGCTCGAGAAGGTCCGTCCCCGGCCTGAGGGCCCGGCCGCGTACCTGCGCGCCATCGCCGTGAGCCGGCTCTACCTCGACAACGTCGACCACGTCCAGGCGTCCTGGTTCAGCGAAGGGAAGAAGACCGGTCAGGTGGCGCTCCACTGGGGGGCGGACGACTTCGGGGGGACCCTGTTCGAGGAGTCGGTCCACGCCGAGGCGGCGTTCGTCAACACGACGACGGTCGAGGAGATCCGGACCCTGATCCGGGAGGCGGGCTTCGAGCCCGTGCAGCGGACGACCCTCTACGAGCGGCTCCCCGAGACCCCGCTCGAGTCGATCGCGCGCCACACGCCGCGCCGGGCGGGGAGGCTCGATCCGCACGCCCTGCCGGTCATCGGCTGAGGGGCGCTAGACCAGCTCGATCCGGGCCATCGGCGGAACAAGACCGGCCGCGGCGGCCCGGCCGAGGAGCGTCTCCAGCGCGAGCAGACCCTCCTTCCCCATGTCGCGGGTGTACTCGTTCACGTACATGAGGACGAACCGCCGCGCCTTCTTCCGGTCCAGGCCGCGGCCGAAGCCGAGCGCATACTCGACGGCCTCGTCCTCATTCCGGAAGGCGTGCTCGATCGATGCGGCAAGGGCGGTCGAGATCTCGCCGGCGAGCTCGCGGCCGAGGTCCTTCCGGACGACGTCCAGCCCGAGCGGGAGGGGGAGCCCCGTGTCCGAGAGCCACACGTCCCCCAGGTCGGCCAGCTTCTCGAGCCCCATCTCGGCGTAGGTGATCTGCCCCTCGTGGATCACGAGCCCCGCGTCGACCCGACCCTCGAGGACGGCTTCGGGGATGCGATCGAAGGCCACCGGGACCGCCTCGAACGCCGGGAGGTAGAGCCGCGCCACCAGATACGCCGTCGTCAGCTCGCCGGGGATCGCGACCCGGCGCCCGGCGAGGGCCTCCGACGACGCGAGCTCGCCCGGTCGCGCGACGACGATCGGGCCGTACCCGAGGCCCATCGAGGCCCCACAGCGCATGACCCAGTACCGGTCGGCGACCCGGGGATAGGCGTGGGCGCTGATCGCGGTCACCTCGATCGCCCCCTCGCTGGCGAGCTCGTTCAGGCTCTGGATGTCCTGGAGGACGTGCTCGATCCGGTGGCCCGCGATCGTGACCGCCCCCCGGGCGAGCCCGAAGAACATGAAGGCGTCGTCCGGATCGGGGCTGTGACCGACCCTGAGGACGCGCGTCCGGCCCGTAGTGGTCGGCTCCGTCGCCATGGGGGGCGGGAACCTACCGGCGGGGGAAAACGCCCGCAACGACAAGGCGGCCGGCGCCTCTTCACCACGGATGTCGTCGATTCGATTTCGGTGTATTTTCGGCAGTCTGGAACTCCACCGGCTTTCGTTTGACGGCGGCTCACCGAGGCCCTACGATACCTCGTCCCTCCATCCTCCACGACCCCGACCGGCAGGGTAGCGTCCGCTTGACGCCTGTCCGCTACATCGCGATCGACGGCGTCATCGGGGTCGGCAAGACGTCGCTGGTCCACCGCCTCCATGCGGAGCGGGGCGGCCTGCGGTTTCTGGAGCTGGTCGAGGAGAACCCGTTTCTGACCGGCGGCTTCTACCAGGACATGGAGCGGCTGGCCTTCGACACCGAGCTCTTCTTCCTCCTCGCCCGGTTCCGCCAGCAAAGAGACGTGGCGGAGGCGATCCGTTCCAGCCGCGACCTCATCTTCAGCGACTATCTCTTCGAGAAGAACCGGATCTTCGCGAGCCTCACCCTGTCCGGCCGCGACTTCGTGATCTGGGAAAGGATCTACGAGGCGCTTCTGCCGGAGGTACCATCCCCCGACCTGGTCGTTTACCTGCGCTCCTCGCCCGCCCGTCTCCTGGACCGGATCCAGTCCCGCAGCCGGCCCTTCGAGCGCGACATCACCGAGGCGTATCTGGAGCGCGTGAACGCGAGCTACGAGCGGTTCTTCGCGACGTATCCGGGACGCCTGCTGACGATCGACGTGTCGCAACTCGACTTCGTGTGGAGCGACGCCGACTTCGCCGCCGTGCGTGCGATGGTCGACCACCGGATGGCCGCCCTGGAGGCCGGCCAGGGCGAGCTGGAGTTCCCGGGGATGGCCTCGCGAACGGGCGCGGGGTCGCCCGGGACGTGAAGCTCTTCTGCGCGGTCGCCGGCAACATCGGCTCGGGAAAGTCCACGCTGACCGGGCTCCTGGCCGAGCGGTTCTCGTGGCGGGCCTATTACGAGCACGTCGAGGGAAATCCCTATCTTCCCGATTTCTACGCGCGGATGGAGCGATGGGCGTTTCATCTGCAGGTCTACTTTCTCTCCAAGAGGTTCCAGCATCATCAGGAGATCCTGGCCGCGCCTGAATCGGTGATCCAGGACCGGACGATCTACGAGGACGCCGAGATCTTCGCCCGCAATCTCCACGACATGGGCCACCTCGACGCCCGCGACTACGAGAACTACCGGGAGCTGTTCTCCGTCATGACGCAGTTCCTCGAGCCACCGGACCTGCTCGTGTACCTGCGGACGTCGGTTCCGGTGCTCGTGGAGCGGATCCGGACTCGAGGCCGCGAGTTCGAGCAGGAGATCCCGACGCCGTACCTGGAGCGTCTCAACCACTATTACGAGGATTGGATCGGCCGCTTCGACCTGGCACCGGTCCTGGTCGTCGAAACGGACGCGCTGAACCTGGTGGACGAGCGGGAGGAGCTGGAGCAGGTGGCCCGGCGGGTCCAACGTCGGCTCGAGGCGACCCGCGGCTACGCGCTCCCCTTGTAGCGTGCCAGGAACGGCCGGATACGGTACGTGTAGGGAAGGAGATGGCCCGCATGCGTGTCGCAACCCGGTCCGCCTCCATCCTCTGCCGAGCGGCGGTGGCGGGCGGCGCGGCCATCCTGATGGGTGCCGTCCCCGCACGGAGTCAGCCGGCATCCGCCACGGCTCGCGGCGACAGCCTGATGGCCGCCTTCCGGACGGAGCAGGCGGTCGAGGCGTACCGGCAGGGCCTGGCGACCGGTGGCGGCGACGCCACCCTTCTATGGAAGACCTCGCGGGCGCTCCTCAACCTGGCCGAGGAGCGGCCCGGGAAGGTGGGGGACGAAGCGGCGTACCGGGAGGCGGTCGAGCTGGCGCGGCGCTCGGTCCGCGCGGCGCCCGAGACGGCCCGACCGCACGCCACGCTGGCCGCCGCGCTCGGCCGGCTGGCCCTGTTCGAGGGCGGCAAGCGGAAGGTCGAGCTGGCGCGCGAGGTCCGTTCCGAAGCCGAGCTCGCCGCCAGGCTCGATCCCTCCGACTTCGCCGCGTTCGTCGTCCTCGGGATCCTGGAGCGGGAGCTCGCCACCCTGAACCCATTCCTGAAGGCGTTCGCGCGGACCTTCTTCGGTCGCCTCCCGGAGGCGTCGGAGGAGGGGAGCGCCGCGCATCTCGAGCGCGCGGTCGGGCTGGAGCCCGATTACATCACGCCGCGGGTGGAGCTGGCCCGGACGTATCTCGAGCTCGACCGCGACGGCGAGGCGCGGCGCGAGCTCGAGGCGGCGCTCGCGCTCCGACCGCGGGAGGAGGCCGATCGTATCCGCCAGCGGGAGGCCCGCGAGCTCCTCGAGGACATCGACTGATGCGTCGATGGCTCTCGTGTGCCGCACTCTGCACCGTCGCGCTGGTCGCGCCCGGGATCGGCCCGGCCGGCGCCCAGGTTGCGGCGTCGGCGTCGTCGGCCCAATCGGCTGCGGCCCGGGGGGACAGCCTGATGCAGGCCGGCCGCACGGCGGCCGCCGTGGAGGTCTGGCGGGCGGGTCTGACCGCCGCGCCGGGGGACGTCACCCTTCTCTGGAAGACCTCGATGGGGCTCTCGAGCCTGGCGGAGGAGACTCCCGGCCATGAAGGCGACGATGCGCATCTCAGGAAGGCGATCGAGATCGCGCGCCGGGCGGTCCGCGTCGGTCCCGACGTCAGCCGCGCTCACACCGCCCTGGCCCTCGCCTTGGGGCGCTACGGCCGCCATCTGGGATATGCCTACCGGATCCAGAAGGCAGGCGAGGTGGTCGAGCTGGGGCAGCAGGCGTACCGGGAGATCGAGCGGGCCCGGGCGCTGGACCCGTCCGACTACGCGCCGTACGTCTTCCTGGGCGTGTTCCACAGGGAGCTCGCGACCGTCCATCCCGTGGCCAAGGCGGTCGCCCGGACGTTCCTGGGCGGGTTCCCGGACGTCTCGCTCGAGGAGAGCGAGGCGCTCCTGAAGCGCGCCGCCGGGCTCGACCCGGGGAGCGTCACGGCCCGAGTCGAGCTCGCCCGGACTTGGCTCGCGATGGGGCGCGATGAGGACGCCCGCTCGATGCTCGAGGAGGCCAGCGCCCTCGAGCCGCGGAGCCGCCTCGACCGTCTCGAGGTCGAGCGCCTCCGGGAAGCGCTCGCCGACCGGTCGTGAAGGCGGTCCAGGACGGCCGGCTCCGGGAGATGGGCCAGGCCCTCCTCCACCTGCGGTTCCCGTTCGTGTTCGTCCTCTCGCCGATCTTCGTGTGGGGAGCTCTGGGAGCGGCCGGCTGGACGGCCCGGACGACGCTCGGGTTCCTTCTCGTCCACCTGGCGCTCTATCCCGGCGCCAACGCGTTCAACACCGCCTACGACCGGGACACGGGGCCGATCGGCGGCCTGGCCCGCCCGCCGGCCGTGCCGCGAGGGCTGGCGGGGGGAAGCACGGCGCTCCAGGCGGCGGGCGCGGCGCTCGCCCCGCTGGTCGGGTGGACGTTCGGGGCGGCGTACGTGGCGCTGTGGGGGATCTTCACCGCCTACTCCCATCCCCGGACCCGGTGGAAGCGCTCGCCGTGGCTCTCGGGCGCCGCCATCGTCGGCGGCCAGGGAGGGCTCGGGTGGCTCCTGGGCTGGACGGCAGCGGGCGGTCGGTGGCCCCCTTCGGGTGACGAGGTGTGGTCGCTCGTCGCGGCCTCGGCCGCGGTCGCGGCCCTCTATCCGTTCACCCAGGTCTACCAGCTCGAGGCGGACCTCTCGCGTCGCGACCGGACCCTGGCGGCGGCGCTGGGGGTCCGGGGAACGCTGGCCTGGGGAGGCGCATGGTTCCTGGTCGTGGCGCTCTGCGGGCGGGCGTTGGGGCTCCCGGTCGTGGCCGTGTACGCGGCCCTCGTGGCGGCGCTCGCCCTCGCCGCCGCGGCGGTCCGGGGCCGGTCGGCGCCCTCCCATCGCGCGGTCATGGGAGTCGCCTATGCCAACAGCGCGCTTCTCCTGGCCTTCATGGCGGCCGCGTGGTAACGGGCGGGCGATCGACGGCCTCGCGGGCGGTGGCGGACAAGTTCCGCCCCGCGTGGTGGCTCCCGGGGCGGCACCTGCAGACGGTTTGGAGCCGGGTCCTCCGGCGCGGTCCCAGGGTCGCCCTGCGCCGCGAGACGTGGGAGACCCCGGACGGCGACGAGCTCCACCTCGATCGGGTGGACGGCCCCGAGGGCGCTCCCCTCCTTCTCGCGCTCCACGGGCTCGAGGGGTGCAGCGACTCGCTCTACATGCACGGCCTCCTCCATCTCGCCCGGGAGCGGGGGTGGCGGGGGATCGCGCTCAACTTCCGTTCGTGCGCGCGGCCCGCTGGAGGACCGAAGGGGTCGTATCTGATGAACCGGCGGTCGCGGCTCTACCACATGGGCGAGACGAGCGACCTGGATTGGGTGGTCGGGACGCTGGCTTCGAGCGAGCCCGGGACCGAGCTCGTCCTGACCGGCGTCTCGATGGGCGGGAACGTTCTCCTCAAGTGGCTCGGCGAACGCGGGGCGTCGGTCCCCCCCGTGGTCCGCGGGGCGGTAACGATCTCCGCCCCCTACGACCTCGCCGCGGCGGCGGACCATCTGGAGACGGGGCTCGGGCCGTACTACGTGCGGTACTTCCTCGGGACGCTCAAGGAGAAGGCGCTCGACTACGCCACCCGTCATCCGGGGGTCGTCGACGTCGAGGGTGTCCGGAGGGCGCGCGGCTTCCGCGAGTACGACGACGCGGCGGTGGCGCCGATCCACGGATTCGCGGACGCGGCCGACTACTACGCCCGGTCCTCGTCGCTGCCCTTCCTGAGTGGGATCCGCGTGCCGACCCTTCTCATGAGCGCCGCCGACGACCCGTTCCTGCCTCGGCGCGTGCTCGAGGAGGCCCGCCGGGCCGCCTCGCCGGAGGTGTCCTGCCTCTTCCCCGAGGCCGGCGGGCACGTGGGGTTCGTGGAGGGGCCACCTTGGGCGGCCCGATCCTGGGCCGAGGCCCGGGCGGTCGAGTTCCTGGCCGGGTGCTTGGAGGGCGCCGGCCGGGACTGACCGGCCGGCGATCGTACGGCGGAAAAAGTCGAAGGGGGCGCAGTCGCGCCCCCTTCGCGTCAGTCGCCCGGTCTCCGGGCGGTCAGTTGAAGAGGTAGCGGAACCCGAGCTGGGCCCGCCAGCGCGAGATCTCGCTCGGATCGTCGATGAACGTCTCGGTCACGCCGTTGAACCGGTACAGGGGCTCCCCTCCCTCGTTGAACCCGACCACTGTCAGCGGGGTGCGTGCCGACGTGTTCACGACCTCCCGAACGCCCCAGTCCGAGTTCAGGAAGTTCCCCACGTTCAGCATGTCGAAGCTGATCTGGAACGTGTGTGCGGAGAAGATGATGTCCTGGAGGACCCGCAGGTCGATGTTCGTGTACCATGGGTTGATGCCGCCGTTCCGCTCGGCGATCTCGCCCCGGTGCTCGCTCAGGTAGGGGTCCTGCCCGATGAACGCGTTCAGCGCCGTCCACTGCTGGTCCGCGGTTCCCGCGTCGGGATCGTCGACGAGGTTGATCTCGTCCTGGCTCCGCGGGATGTACATGAGATCGTTGCCGGTGTTGCCGTCGCCGTTCACGTCTCCCAGGACCGTGTACGAATACCGCGAGGAGCGGCCGGCGGTGTAGAACCCGCCCTCCGCCGCCTCGAAGAAGAGCCCGAAGCTGGTCGCCAGCAGGTCGGACCAGTTGTGCTTGTAGTTCGCGCTACCCACGACCCGATGCCGGTGCCCGAACTGCGAGAAGGCGGCGTCGTAGTTGTTGGGATCCCCCTGGACCGGGTTGAACTGCCACAGGAACGACGAGATCTCGGTCGAGTCGATGTTGTTCTTGGCCTCGGTGAAGTTGTAGGCCAGGCTCGCGGAGAGGCCGTTCTGGAAGACGTGGCGCACCTGGGCGGTCGCCGAGACGTCGTATCCTTCACCGTTGCTGTCGATGACGTAGGCATCCGCTCCGCCGGCCAGGAAGTCCGGGTGGAGCCGGTTGGCTCCCAGGCCCCCGTAGATCACCCGGCCATCCGGGGCCGGGAGGTTCCCGATGGGAGCCACCAGGTTCGGGTTGCGGATGAAGACGTCATTGATGTTGTCGCCGTATAGGAACTCGAACGTCATCAGGGTGTTGGTCGGAAGCAGCTGATCGAACGCCAGGTTCGTTCGCCACACTTGCGGCCACTTGAAGTCGTCGGCCGAGGCGTTCAGGTCGAAGTCCATGGCGTCCGGCCCCTGGTTGGCGGCCTGGTTGCCGATCCAGACGAACGGCAGACGCCCCGTGAAGACCCCCGTCCCGCCCCGGAGCTGCATGGTCCGGTCGCCCTTGAGGTCCCAGTTGAAGCCGAACCTCGGCGACCAGAGGATGGGGGTGTCCGGGTACTCGTTCCACGTGAGCTGCTCGGGGTTCCCGTCCTCGTCGCGGAACACCCGCGCGTCCGCCAACGGAGTCGGAGGAAGGTCGGACAGGTAGACTGGCAGGTCCACGCGCACTCCGTAGGTCAGATTGAGCTGGTCCGAGTACTGCCACTCGTCCTGGGCATAGACCGCGAACTGGCCCGGGTTGCTCGGGTCGTCCGCGAAAGGCGCCGTGTTCCCGGCGAGAGCGTTGAAGTCGATGAAGTCCGGACTGGTCGGATCGGTCCGTGTAAAGAACTCCTCGAGCGACGAGAACTGAGACCCGCCGAACTGAAGAGGTGCCGGGAAGACGCCGAAGTAAAAGAGGTTGAACGAGTTCCCGAACTCGAAGCTCTCGAAGCTCGAGCCCAGCGTGTAGACGTGGCTCCCGCGGTACAGGCTGAAGTCGTTGGTGAGCTGCCAGACGTCCTGGTCGAGCAGATTGTGGATGGAGAAAGGCTCGTGGCCCAGCGTCGTGTACGTGATATTGTCTACGCCGATCTCGACCGTCGGGAACGCACCGCTGTTGGGCTCCCGGAAATCGCGGAACCGGTTGTAGCTCACGAACAGCCGATTGCCCCAACCGCCGGTCTGGGTGTTCAGCTCCCAGACGAACGAGTTCAGTTCGTTGTTGATCGCGTATCCCGCGCCCTGGAACGGGAGGCTGGCCTCGTTCGGCCCGCGGCCGGTGTTGTTGATGCTGATCGCGAACGGGTGGGGCGGCAGGTCCTTGAGCGCGTCCAGCATGTTGTAGCGGAACGTGAATTTGTTGGCGTCGTTGATGTTCCAGTCGAACTTGGCGATCAGCTTGTCGCTCTCGGTGTTGTTGATGTACCCCTCGAACGCACCCGGATCGTACTGGTAGACGTCGATCATCCGCTGCCGGATCGCCTCGAGGTCCTCGGCCCGCACCCGTGAGATCGTCCCGCCCGGGGTCTGGCCCTCCCTGAGGGCCTGGAAGTTCGAGCCCGGGTCCTCGCGGCGCTCGCGCTCGTAGTTGACGAAGAAGAACGCCTTGTCCTTGACGATCGGGCCGCCCAGGCTGACGCCGGTCTGGTAGAACGACAGGTCGGGAACCAGGACCGCGGTTGTGCCGATCTCGTCGCCGATGAACGACTCGTTCCTCGTGAACGTGTAGGCCGATCCCCTGAACTCGTTGGTCCCGCTCTTGGTCACCGAGTTGACGGCCGCCCCGGTGAAGCCGCTCTGCTTGACGTCGAACGGCGCCACCGAGACCTGGACCGCTTCGATGGCGTCGTAGGGAACGGGCTCGGCGAAGGTCTGCCCGCCGGGGGCCGGGTCGTCGAGGCCGAACGGGTTTCCGAAGTACGAACCATCCAGCGAGATCGAGTTGTAGAGCCAGTTCCGGCCGGCGAACGAGAAGTTGCCGTCGCTCCGGGGGTCGAGCCGGGTCAGGTCGCGCGTGCTCCGCCTGACCGACGGCAGCTCGACCACCTGGTCCGCGGTCACGTACGTCGCGGCACCCGTTCGCGAGCTGTTCAGGACCGGGTCTACCTCGAGCACCACGTCGATCCCGGCCACTTGGACGGCCTCGGGGACCAGCGTGAAGTCGGTATCGACGGTCTGGTTCAGGTTGACGAAGATCTCGGTCTCCTGCGAGGTCTCGAAGCCGAGCATCTGGACGGAGACAGTATACGGGCCCCCCACACGAAGGCCGCGGATGTCGTAACCGCCGCCCTCGCGGACGATCGCCCCGTACTGCGTGCCGCTCGGCTCGTGGACCGCCAGCACCGTGGCGCCCACGACCGACGCGCCCGTGCTGCCGACCACCGTGCCGGAGATGGCGCCGGTCGTGACGCCCTGGGCGCGCAGCGCCGCGGGGGCGAGAAGGAGACTGAGGACGACGGCCAGGTACACCGGTCGCCATGCCGCACAGCCGTGGTGCATGAGACGCCTCCGGGAGGTAGGGTCCGGTTTCGCTGGTGTGTCGGTGACGGCTACAACAATACCATGGCGGACGTGGAAAGCAACCGTCCCGTCAAGGCCGGGGAGCCGGGCCGGAGGTCCCCGTCCGCATGCCGATCAGGGTCATCCGATAGGGAAACGTGCGGTCGAGCCGCCACCGGTACCCGTACGCCGTGGCGCGCGCCAGCGACATCAGCTCCGTGGGCCGGAACGCCTTCAGGACCGAGAGCGGTCCGTCGTGCCGGATCAGCCGGTTCTCGCTCAGGACTCGGCCGATGGCCCAGATCGACCCGGCCGCCACCCACGACCGGACGAGGTCGTTGACGAGGACGAGGCGGCGGCTGACACGGCACATCTCGGCCAGGACTCTGCCGGCGTCCTCGATCCCCAGATGATGGAAGAAGGCGGCCGTGTGGACGACGTCGACGCTCCGGTCGGGAAACGGGAGCCGCCGGGCGTCGCCCCTGACGGCCACGATCCGGCCACGGGCCGGGGTCCGCCGGACGGCGATGCCGGTCGAGACCCGCCCCAGGTCGAGGACCCACGCGACGGATGGCGCCTCCTCGCTTCCCAACGCGTCCACCAGACGCTCGGCGAACCGCCCGTCGCCGCCCGCCACGTCCAGGATCGACACCAGCCCGCCGGCGGCGTGGCGCTCGAGTGGGCCGAGCGAAGCGGCGTATCCCGAGAGCCACCGATTGACGCGCTCGAGCTCGCGATAGGCCTCGGCGACCTCCCGGTCGGAGCCGATGCCCGCGTCCATCCACTCGACGGCTTCCGGCCCCCGGCGAGCCGGAATCGGGGTCATGGTGGGGCGCCCGGCCCCGGTGGTCCGAGGAGGGCGACCGGTTGGCCCAGCCATCGCTCGCCACGTGCAGCGGCCAGCGAGAGGAGAGGCGTCCACGGATCGAACCAGGCCCGCGGCATGACGACCACCTGGCGCGGCCGCTCGGTCCAGGTGGCGGGGTCACAGCGCGGCGGCGCGCACGCGGGCTGGAGCGCGATCTCGAACACCGTGTTCCGCACGGCCGGAACCCGGTATTCGAGGGCCCAGTCCGACTTCAGGTTGCGGTCGATCGTCCGGACCAGGAGGAAGTCGGCCAGGAGGTCGCTGTCGAGGTCGTAGAGGAGGACGATGTACTCGACCTCGGGCCCTCCCTCGACCGAGAACCAGAGATAGCGGAGCCGGTCCGCTCCCCGGCCGAACCCGATCGACTCGTCGCGGCCCCCGTGTGAGCCACGGAGAAAGACGCCGGTGACCGTGTCGTCGCGAAAGGCCTCGAGGCTGATGCCGGCGCCGGCGGTGCTGAGGATCGAGTCCGCCACCTCGAGGACGTACCGGACCTCCCAGGGCCGGTCCACGGCCGGCTCCCCCTGCGCGATCGCGGGGGGGGCGGCGAGCGCGAGACACGCTGCGCCGAGAGCCAAGGTGCTCCGGGCTCTCATGTCGCCACCCGCGGATCGCCGGCCTCGGCGGGAGGGCAGGGAGCAGGCATCCATCCGAGCCCGACCACGAACACCGCTGCCGCGGCGAGGGGAACGACCGAAAGGCCGTGGAGCAGGGTCGGGATGCCGTGGCTCGCGACCACCGGCCCGCTCACCAGCCCGCCCAACGACATCCCGGCGTCGAAAGCGGCCAGGAACATGCTCAGGACCATCCCCCGCGTCCGGTCCGATGCCGCGTTGGCCACGATCCCGTAGACGGCCGGCTGGTAGGCGCCGAACCCGACTCCCAGGAGGACGGCCGGCAGGACCATCGAGAGCCGGTCGTGGATCAGGGGCACGAGCGCCAGCCCGGCCGCGTACAAGGTGAGGCCGGCCCACACGAGGGGGCCGTCGCCCCACAGCCGGGCGATGCGTCCCACCACGAGACGGATCACGAGCGAAGCCGCGGCGTAGGCCACGAAGAAGAGCCCGAAGTCGAACGAAAGCCGATCCTCGAGCAGGATCGGGACGAACGCGAAGAGCCCGCCGTGGGCCAGGGTCACCATGAGGAGCGTGGCGGTCGGGACGAGCACGTCGCGGCGGAC
>DASZOP010000194.1:0-1503 GCA_035550715.1 Gemmatimonadota bacterium
CCGCCTCGGCGCGGCGAGTTTCGGCCGCGTGGAGCGACTCCTGAAGGCGCCGTTGGATCCCCAGGGTGGATTCCTGCTCGCGCTGGATCTGCTCGGCGCTCAACGTCGCCCTGCGGGTGGTCAGGCAGGGATCGCAGAACATCGCGCGTTCCTGGTCGGACGGCTCGGCCAGCTCCTCCACCCAGGCGGGATCGAACGTCCGGACCATGATCGGCACGGTCCTCGCGGACATCGTCCGGTGCGTCGACCCTCGTTCGAGTTCGCCCAATTGCCGTCCGGCGTCGGCGAGCTCCTCCAGGTATTCCGACAGGGCTTCGCTCATCTTGTTCATTTCCGCCAGCTTCTCGAGCCAGTACTTCTCGTCCTCCTTCATCTCCGTAAGCGACTCCTTCAGGATCACCAACAGCGTCTCCAGGATATTGTCGCTCGGCAGTGAACCGACCAGGGTTCCGAGACGATCGGCAAGCACGGCGCTGAGATTTCGGTCGGCTGGCGAGGCGACCGCGATCCGTCCGGCCGCGATCGCCGCGCTGGCCAGGGGCGACCGAACGAGGACCGCCGACCCGGTCGCCGCCGGTGCTGCCCCGAACGCCCGAACGAAGCCCTGACGGGCGAGCTCGCCGTCCTCCTGAGCCGCGGCCCCCGAGGGGAGGCCGACGCCCACGAAAAGGAGGGCCGCGATCCTGGAGGCCCGGGTCATGTCGGAACCTCGGCTTCCCGGAGGAGGCCCTCCAGGTCCAGCGCCTTCGTCGTCATCGCGATCGCCCCGTCGGCGTCGCGGGGCCACGCGTCCCGCGGGCGGTCCCAGTAGAGCTCGATGCCGTTCTGGTCCGGGTCCCGCAGGTAGAGCGCCTCGCTGACGCCATGATCGCTGGCTCCGTCGAGCGGGATTCCGGCTTCGAGGAGACGGCGAAGCGCATCGGCCAGCGCCGCCCGGCTCGGGTAGCGGACCGCGACGTGGTAGAGCCCGGTCGTCCCCGGAGGCGGGGGCGACCCTCCGCGGCTCTCCCAGGTGTTCAATCCGACGTGATGGTGATAGCCGCCGGCCGAGAGGAATGCCGCCTGGGAGCCGTACCGCTGAGTGAGCTCGAACCCGAGCACGTCCCGCCAGAACCGGAGCGCGCGCTCCAGGTCCGCAACCTTCAGGTGGACATGGCCGATCGTGACGCCAGGGTCGATGGGACGGTTGGACATGGACCTCCTGGAATGGAGGGAAAAGATAGCGCCGGGCCGAGCCCCCTGCTCAAGATCTCCCGCCCCCGCGTCGTCCAGGCTACCATCATGGCATGCCCTTCCGCCTCCTCGTTCCCTGGACCCTCGTCGCGCTGGCCTGCGCCGGTGCGGAGGCCACTGTCCCATGATCTCGCGGCGGGAGCTCCTCCTGCTGCTGGTCGTGGTCGCAGCGCCATGCCCGACCGCTGCCGCCCAACCTGGCCCGGCCGTCGAGTACCTCGCCAACGAGGGCGTCCTCGTGACGGGCGGCGACATCGCGGTCGTGATCGA
>DASZOP010000195.1:0-8779 GCA_035550715.1 Gemmatimonadota bacterium
CGTGTTGAAGGGAGTGCGCGGCTTGAGCGGCGTGTACACCGCGATGTAGAGGACCACGGTCAGGAGTCCCAGGAAGCCGGTCAGCGGGTTGACGGCGAACGTCAGCCAGGCGACCCCGGCCGCGGACAGCAGACACCCCGCGGCCAGCGCCATGCGGGCCGAGATCCGCCCGGAGGGGACGGGTCGCGAGGCGGTCCGCCTCATCCGCGCGTCGGCCTCCCGCTCGTAGACCTGATTGAGCGCGCCCGCCCCCCCCGACGCCGCGCCCACCCCGAGCAGGAGGACGAGGAGACCCGTCGCGTCGATCTCGCCGGGCGAACCCAGCACGTATCCGGTCGCCGCCGTCACCAGGACGAGCGCGGTGATCCGCGCCTTGGTGAGGACGAGCCAGTCGTTCATCGGACGGCGACGAGAGGAAGCGGCTCGCGCCCGGCCGGCGGTGGCGCCAGCCGGAGACGGCGCCCGGCCCGCAGGGCGAACAGCAGGGCCGTCCCCCACATGAGGGCGCCCACGCCGAGGTGGGCGGTGGCGATCCAGGCCGTCTTGGCCGACAGCACGACCCACCCCCCCAGCGCCGCCTGGAGGACGACCAGGCCCGCCAGCGCGAGCGCCGGTCTCAGGAGCCACAGATCGTTCCGATGCTGTCGCCATGCCCGGACGGCCGTCCATGCCACGACCGCCGCCACGACCAGCGCGCCCACCCGATGCGCGAAGTGGAGCGCCACCGGGAGGTTCTCGAGCGGCGGGACCAGCCGTCCGTATGCCAGCGGGAAGGTCGGGATCGCGAGACCGGCGCCGGTATGGCGGACGACCGCGCCGAGAACGATCTGGAGGAAGAGGGGGACAGCGACGATCACCCCCAGCGTCCGGAGCGCCGGTTCCCCGGCATCCACGATCACGCCCTCCCCTGACCGCCAGCTCCGGGAGAGAGCGACCGCGATCGCGACCGTCAACCCGAAGACGATCTCGGCCAGGGCGGCGTGGCTCACCGAAACCAGGTCGGGCAGCCGGAGCAGGACGGTCAGGCCCCCGAGGACGCCCTGGAGGACGACGCCTGTCAGGGCCAGCCATCCCAGCACGCGGACCCAGCCTCGGGGCTCGCGTCGCCACAGCCACAGCGCCTGGATCACGATCAGGAGCCCCACCGTCGCCGCCAGCACGCGGTGGCCGTGCTCGTAGAGGACACCGCCTTTCATCGGCGGCATCCACTGACCGAAGCTGAGCGGCCAGTCGGGGACGGCCAGCCCGGAGCCCGTACTCGTCACCATCCCCCCCGCCAGGAGGAGAAGAAACGTGGATCCAGCGACGATGTTGGCATAGCGGCGGAGCGCCGGAGACGTCACGGCGGGAATCTACCGCTGGGGATGGATGGATCCCAACACCCTGGAAGGTGGCCTGCCCTCCGTCGCAGGGGGTGTTCGGAGACGCTCGCCGCAGGGACACCCGCAGGGACACCCGCAGGGACCGCGCCAGTCTGGCGGGGTCCACCGCTAGTGGTGATGCGGCTCGGTGAGCTCCGCCAGCGTCTCGGTGTCGGGGTCGATCGGAAGCCCGGCCGCGATGGCGACCGCGGGGAAAGCGGCCAGGAAGGCGAGGACGCACAGCGAGAAGGCTCCGAACATTCCCACCGCCACCAGCGCCTCGATCCAGCCGAAGGCGATGAAGTCCGGGAAGACGCCTGGACCGATCAGAACGAAGTGGAAAAGCCAGATCCCGATCAGGCTGACTACCGAGAACGCGGTGAGGAGCGAGGGCGTCCGCTTGGGACGAACCCCGAGCAGCCCCAGGAACGGGACCAGGAACACGGCCGCCAGGACGATCGTCGCCACCGGCTGGTACGCCTCCCAGAACCGCAGCCTCACGAAGTGCGTCTCCTCCGGCAGGCGCCCGTACCAGATGACCAGGTACTGGGCGAAGAAGAGGTACGTCCAGAAGACGGTGAACGCGAACAGCATCTTGCCGATGTCGTGGAGCGCGCGGCTGTCGATCGCGTCCGCCAGCGATCGGTACCCCCGGACGGCGCACGCCAGGATCGCGGTGGCCCCGATCGCGGCCAGGAAGTGGGTCATGAAGATCCACGCCCCGAAGAGGGTCGAGAACCAGTGCGGGTCGATCGACATCAGCCAGTCCCACGCCCAGAACGTCCACAGGATCGCGTACAGGACGATCAGCGCGGGGCCGAGCCAGGCGCGGACCCGATGCGAGCGCGCCTCCTCCTCCTCCAGCCCCCGCCAGCCCCCGCTGAGCCGCTGGTAGAGGCCGCGTCGCCAGCCGCTGACCTTCTCCCTGAGCCGGCCCAGGTCCGGACGCAGCGAGACGAGGACGTAGGCCAACGCGAAGCCGTACAGGATGGCCAGAGCGGCAGCCTGCCGGACGACGAAGAACGGCTTGTCCAGGTACGCTTCCTTGGCGGGGATGGGATGGGCAATCCACGGATAGACGTGGTCGATCCCGAAGAAGAGGAGCACCATGAGCGCATAGGAGAGCGGCAGGAACCCGGCGAAGGACTCGGCGAACCGGCGCAGCGGGCGGATCCACTTCCCGTTCGATGCGGACGCCGCCGCCGCGAGGACCGGGCCCCCGACCGCGATGCCGCTGAAGAAGGCCCAGTTCCAGACCAGCGCCGTCCAGGCGCGGGCCGGATCGGCGCCGACCCCGGCCACGAATCCGGCCACCCCCGCCAGCGTCAGAAGAACGGCCAGGATCCGGAACCCGCGAGGAGACCCCTCGTCCATCCGGTCGAGGAGGTCCTGCAGGTTCAGGCCGCGAGCGCCCGGGCTCGTCATGGCGCGGTCGCGGCCGGGCTCCCGCCGGGCGTCGCGGGTGTGCCGGCTGCGCCGGGCGTGGCCGGGGCCGACGTCGGGCCCGGCCCGAAACCCATCGACCGGAGATAGTTCACGACGTCCCAGCGGGCGGCAGCGGGGACACGCGCGTAGCCCGGCATGAGACCCCGCCCCTTGGTGATCAGCCCGAACAGGTACGCGTCGGAGAATCGCACCGCGCCGGCCACCGGCGGGATGGCCGGGAACTTGTCGGAGATGGGTCCCCTGCCGAGCCCGTCGGAGGCGTGGCAGACCGCGCAATACGTCTCGAACCAGGCCCGTCCGCGCTCGACCGAAGCGGCATCGGCGGCCACCGGGTTCGAGACCAGTCCCTCGACGGTCGTGAGGTCGAACTCGGGGTGGCCGTCCAGCGGGACCGCATGCTCCGGCGGCGGCAGAGGCGCCGTCTCGTGGGGCTGGATGGCCTCGGTCCGGCTCATCGTGCTGAACCACTCGCATCCGCCCGCGGCCACCGCGCACAGGACGGCGGCAAGGAAACGGATCGCGAGCCTCGTCTCAGGCGACCGCATCGATCGCCTCCGATCCGTGGCGGTCGAGCAGTGCCCCGGCCTTCTCCACCGCTCCCCGGTCCGCCGGCCGCACCACCACCCCGAACAAATCCTCCGAGAAGCGCGGATGGTAGCCGATCTGGCGGCCGAGCTGCGGGATCCGGCTGAAGATGAAGACCCCGGCCAGCGTGAAGAGCCCGCCCAGGAGCACGGTCAGCTCGAACATGATCACGACGGTCACCGGGAAGGACGAAAGCGGCTTCCCGCCGACGTGGAGGGGCCAGGCGAAGAAGGTCCAGTAGGTGAGGACGAACCCGGTGATGCATCCCAGGATCCCGCCGATCAGCGTCAGCATCCGGACCGGGCTCGTCGGCCGATCGATGAGCGCCTCCAGATGCGGCGTCGGGATCGGCGAGAACACGGTGATCTCGTCGGGAGCGAAACCCTCCCCCTCGAGCGCGTTGACCGCGTCCGCCGCCTCGTCCAGAGTCAGGAACACCCCGCGCACGCCGCCATCGACACGCTCCACGCTCACGGCGCCGACTCCAGCTCTTCCCGCTGCTGACGCAGCCTGGGCGGGAGCAGCTCCTTCAGCTCGGCGATCGCCATCGACGGCAGGAACTTGACGAACATGAGGAACCACATGAAGAACCAGGCGAACGAGCCGGCCGTGATCGACCACTCGACCCACGTCGGCGTGTAGTAGTCCCACTGGGCGGGGTTGAACTCGTGGGCCAGCGACTGGATGATGATCACGAACCGCTCGAACCACATCCCGATGTTGACCCCGATCGAGATCAGGAACGCCCAGAACCACGATCGGCGCACGCGCTTCCACCACAGGGCCAGCGGGATGATGCAGTTGCAGGTGTACATGATCCAGCCCGCCCAGGCGTACTGCCCGCTGATCCGGTCCCAGAAGACGCCGCGCTCGAAGGCAGAGCCCGAGTACCAGGCGATGAAGAACTCGGCCAGATAGGAATAGAAGACGATCGACGAGGTCAGGAGCAGCAGCTTGCACAAATTGTCGAGGTGGTACTCATCGATGTAATCCTGGAGACGAAACGCCTTCCGCAGCGGCACGACGAGCGTGATCACCATCCCCACGCCGCTGAAGATGGCGCCGGCGACGAAGTACGGCGCGAAGATCGTCGAGTGCCAGCCCGGGACGATCGCCATCGCGAAGTCCCACGACACGACCGAGTGGACCGAGAGGACCAGCGGAGTGGCCAGGCCGGCCAGGAACAGGTAGGCGCGGTTGTAGTGGCGCCACTGGTTGTCGCTCCCCTGCCACCCCAGCGAGAGGGCGGAATAGGCGCGGTGACGCAGGGTCCCCGGCTCGGCCCGGTCGCGCGCCGCCGCGATGTCCGGCACGAGGCCGACGTAGAGGAACAGGGACGAGATCGTGAAGTAGGTCGAGATCGCGAAGAAGTCCCATATCAGCGGGCTCCGGAAGTTCGGCCAGATGAGCCGCTCGTTCGGATACGGGACCAGGTAGTAGAAGTACCACACGCGGCCAAGGTGGATGAGCGGGAAGAGACCGGCCGTCATCACCGCGAACACCGTCATGGTCTCCGAGATCCGGTACACGGCGGTCCTGAACTGGGCCCGGAAGAGGAACAGGATCGCCGAGATCAAGGTCCCCGAGTGCGCGATCCCCACCCAGAACACGAAGTCCGTGATGTACACGGCCCACATGACCGGGGGGACGTAGCCGGCCACCCCGAGGCCGGTTCTGATCTGGTACATCCAGGCCGCGATCCCGAGGGCGAGGACCACGAGGACTCCTCCGAACAGGACGATCCATCCCAGGCCCGGCGGCTGGAGCGTGGCCAGGATGTCGCGGTTGACCCGCCGGAAGACCGTCGCCTGGGCGCGACCGGACGCCTTCGTGGAGACGGGGGTGGTCGCCATCAGGTCCTCCCGGCCCCCGCCGGGACGCTGTCTGCCGGCGCCGGCAGCGCACCCCGGCGGGCGAAACCCGCGCTCTCGTCTTCCATCCGACCGTTCACCTGCTTCAGGTAGAAGTTGGCCGGCCGGGTATTGAGCTCGCCGAGAACACTGTACGCGAGCGGCCCGCCCGCGAGGCGCGCGGCGCGACTCCCGGGATCCTTCAGGTTCCCGAAGACGATCGCGTCGGTGGGACAGGTCTGCTGGCAGGCGGTCTGGAACGTGCCGTCCGCGACGACCGCGTCGGGCCCCCGGTTACGGGCCTCCAGCTTGGCGGCGTTGATCCGCTGGACGCAGAAGGTGCACTTCTCCATGACGCCCTTCTCGCGCCGGGTCACGTCCGGATTGAGGCCCCAGTTGAGCGGCTCCGGCCACTCGTACGTGAACCAGTTGAAATAACGGACCTTGTAGGGGCAGTTGTTGGAGCAGTAGCGGGTCCCGACGCACCGGTTGTACACCTGGACGTTGAGACCGTCCGGATTGTGGTAGGTGGCGTAGACCGGGCAGACCGGCTCGCACGGGGCCGCCCCGCAGTGCTGGCACATCATCGGCAGGTGGCGGGTCTCGAGGCCGCCGGCCGACCTCTCCTCGAAGAACCGCTCGATCCGGAGCCACGTCATCTGCCGGCTCCGGGCGACCCGCTCGGGCCCGACCCACGGCACGTTGTTCTCCGCCTGGCAGGCGGTGACGCAGGCGCCGCAACCGGTGCAGGCGTCGATGCTGATCGCCATCCCCCACCGGTAGGGGCCGTCGGGGTCGGAGTCGAGGGCGACGCGCTCGACCGTGAGGGGCTCGCCATGGACGGCGGCCTCGTCATGGGGGACGGCGCCGCCCAGCATCTCCGCCAGCGGTATGGCGCGGGCGATCCCACGGTCGTGCTGGCTGTCGGTCTCCTGCTGCCTTAGCGGCGGAACCCACGCGCCGGTCGGCGTCATCGTGATCCGGACGCTCTGGTAGACGAACCCCCCGCTGTGACGCTCCGATTCGGGCGCCAGGATGGCGACCGGATTCACCCCGCCCTCGGACGCGTAGCGCCCCATCCTCGTGTGACCTCGGCCGAGCGGCATCGCCACCGAGTCCTCGCGCACGCCGGGGTACAGAAGGACCGGCGCCTCGATCCTGCCGTGGGGCGACTCGATCTCCACGACGTCGCCGTCGGAGAGCCCCCTCTCCGCCGCCACGTCGGGATGGACCTCGACCCAGGTCTGCCAGCAGCTCGAGGTGGCCGGGTCGGCCAGTTCCTGAAGCCACGGCCGGTTCGCCGTCCGTCCGTCGTACATCGCGATGTGGGGGTAGACCTGGAGGTAGAAGGCGTCGTCCTCGGGGCCCTCGAACCCGGCCGCCTCGAAGGCGATCGGCTCGGTCCCGGGAACCGTGGTCGTCTCCGGAAGTCCGCCGGTGGCCGGCGCCGGGGCTCGCCCGGCCGCCGCGGCCGGCGTCACGACCGCACCCGGCGCACCCTCCCAGATCCCGCCCGTCTTCAGGAGCTCGGCCCAGCGGTCGGCCGTGGGGGCGCGGTCGCTCCATGCCGCCCTCAGGTAGTCGAACCAGGACTCGGCCTCGAGCGAGGGGGCCGCGGCGCCGGCCGTCGTGTCGGCCCCGAGTGCGCGCGTAGCAGCCGTCGTGTCCGCCGCCATGCCCGCCGCGCCACCGCGGATCCGGCGCCCGGTCTCGAGCAGCACGTCTGGCATGGCGCGCGTGTTGAAAACCGGCCTCATGGCGGGCTGGACGAGGCTCGCCATGCCCGCCTCCGGGACCCAGTCGCCCCACGACTCCAGCGGGGTGTGGTCCGGCAGGAGCAGGTGGCACCACGAGGCGGTCTCGTCGAAGAGCGGGCTGAAAGAGACGCGGAAGGGCGCCTGCCTGAGGGCCTCGTCGAAGCCCAGCGCGGGCGGGAGCGTGTAGACCGGGTTCGCGTCGCCGAACAGGATCGTCCGGACGCGTCCCGCCTTGAGGCCGGCGGTCAGGTCGGCGATGGCCTGGTAGGAGCGCTCGACGCCCCCCGTCACCGGGGTCGTGAGACGCACCGTGTCGCCGACCGCTCCGCCGGCCAGGTTGAGCAGATTGACCGCCACGGCCGCTGCCGTCGCCTGGCGGTGGGCGGTCGCGACCCCGCCCGGCAGGGCGACGCTCCGCCGCGAGCCGAACAGATCCGCCAGCCGCTCGATCGTGCCGGCGGGAACGCCGGTCGCCTCGCTGGCGCGAGACGGCGACCACGCGGCCGCCTCCCCACCCGCCCCCAGCGCGTTCGCCATGGCCAGCGCCACCAGGTGCTCCGTTCCGGGACGGGGGGCCACCCACTCGTCCGCATTGGAGGCCGTCATGGAGAGCCGGGGCTCGACGGCCACCACCAGACCCGGCCGGCGAGCCTCGCGACCGGTTTCCCGGACGGCGTGCATGGCCGCCCATCCGCGTCCGTAGCGAACCGGCGAGATCCAGGTCTCCAGGTAGTCGGCGCCGAAGGAGATCACCAGCTCGGCCCCCTCCAGGTCGTAGCTCGGGAGGGCCGCTTCCCCGAAGACCCGTCGGTTCGCTTCCAGGAGCGCCTCGTGACCGAACGGCTCGTAGACGATCCAGCGCGCTCCGACCGCTCGCGTCCACTCCTCGTAGAGCCGCGCCCGGGTGCCGGTCTGGAGCCCCGTGACCAGCACCGTCGACTCCGGCTCGGCGGCGCTCTCGGCGAGCCGTTCGGCAAGCATGCCCACCGCCTCGTCCCACCCGACGTCCACGTAGCGGCCCTCGGCCAGCCGCTTCGGCCCCTTCAGGCGGTCCGGATCGTAGAGATGCTGATGGGCGGTCTGGCCGCGCGCGCACAGCTTGCCGCGATTGACGGGGCTGTCCGGGTTGCCCTCCAGCTTGATGACCCGTCCCTCGCGCGTCTTGACGTGGATCCCGCAGCCGGCCGGACACTCGCGGCAGGTGGACGCGTACCAGGTCGGTACGCCGGGAGTCACGCCGTCGGGAGGCACCAGATACGGGACCAGGCTCTGGGGGCCGATCTTCTGGTCGCAGGCGGTCATCGCTCCCGCGCCCGTGATCCCGACCAGCTTCAGGAAGTCGCGTCGTTCCATCCCGTCCTAGAAGTGACAGGTGGCGCAGTCGTCCGGCGCCCCTCGATCGCGGTGACAGTTCACGCACCACCCCATGGTCAAGGGCGTCACCTTCTCCACGCGGGCCATGCCGGCCACGTCGCCGTGGCAGGTCGCGCACGCCACGCCGGCCCGAACGTGGGGCTGATGGGTGAACTGGACGAATTCGGGGACGGAATAGACCCGCTGCCAGGGAATGGCCGTCGAGTCCGCCCAGAACTGCATGAGCTTCTGGATCTCCCGCTGGAACTCGGGGCTCGTACCCTGAACGAACCGGTGGCACCCCATGCACGTCCCGACCGCGGGGATGCCGGCCTCCTCGGAGACGTTCGCGGAGAAGTGACAGTACGCGCACGGGATCCGGTTGTCCCCCGTGTGCACGGTGTGCATGAAGGCGATCGGCTGCGGG
>DASZOP010000196.1:0-12238 GCA_035550715.1 Gemmatimonadota bacterium
CGGTAGAGGCGCAGAGCTATGCCCAGGACCATCACCCCAGCCAGGGCGAGGCGGATGGCCCGCGGACTGGGCCTGTCGCTAGGGATTTCCGTGGCGGTCATCTGGCGACCCTGCCTTATCGATCGGGCTCGACGCCGACCGGCGAGAGGGATCGGGCGGGTCGGGATTGCAAGGGGGGGGCCGGGGGATGGATCCGGACCCCGCCCGGCCGGCGGGGCTGGCGGAGAGGGCGGGATTCGAACCCGCGAGACGCTGTTAACGTCTACGCGATTTCCAGTCGCGCTCCTTCGACCGCTCGGACACCTCTCCACCCGCATCGAGCTCCTGGCGGTCCGGGGCCCTTGCCCACCGCGAGAGTGCGGACGGGGGAAGATGACCCGGGAGACCCGCGCCCGTCAATTACCGGGCTGGCCGTCGTCGTGGCCGTACGCCTGCCACTCCTCGAGCGTCAGCTCCTGCTTCTGCCACATGAAGGCGCGGGATCGGCTGTCGATCCGGTATCGGTTGCGCTCGAACCGGTTGTTCTTGTCGGTATAGTAGGAGTCGTCCCCGACGCCCTCACCCAACCCCGTCCACCCGGTATCCATGGCAATGTCGTTGTCGTGCACGAAGAGATTCCGCACCTCGTACCGGCCCAGCGATCCGATCCCGCGGTTCTGGATCACGGCGGTGATCCCGCGGGCGTTGTTCTCCACCCGGTTACCGTAGATCTCGACGTCGGACGACGACGAGACGAAGATGCCGGCGCCGTAGAGCCAGCGCGGGTTGGCGAACCCGTTTCCAGCCACGTAGTTGTTCCGGATCACCGCCCCGTAGCTGATCTCGTACATGATTCCGTTGCCGGAGTTGTTCTCGACCCGGTTGTCTTCCACCAGCGCGTCCACATTCTCGATGTCCATCCAGATTCCGTTGCCCTGGTTGTCGTGGACGTAGTTGTTGCGGACGACGAGCTCATGCGTCCGCACGAATTTCGTGCCCCCGGCGCCGAACCCGACCCGGACCGCGCCCCGGTAGTTGTTGAACGCGATCTCGTTGCCCTCGATCAGCACGCCATCGCCGTTGCCGCCGACGCCGTACTCGTCGTTGTGGTGGAGCGAGTTGCCGCGCACCACCATGCCGTCGCCGATCTTGATCCCCATCCCACCGCATCCGCCCCCCAACCGGCATCCCTTGTGGAGCACGTCGGCCGTGTTGTACCGGATCTCGTTGTTCTCGACGACCCAACGCTCGGTATCCTTGGCCATGACGGCGCCGTCCTGGGGCGGGGGCGCGTAGCGCTCGATCACCAGCCCCCGTATCGAGACGTCGTCCGGGCCGTCGCCGCCGTCGAAGGCGTACCGCTTCTCGCCGGCTCCGTCGAGGATGGCCCCCGGCTCTCCGACGAACGACATGCCGTCCTTGGGACGGATCGACTGCCCGACGTGCCGACCCGCCCGGATCAGGAACAGCGTCCCTTCGGGGTGGTCGTCGACGACCGCCTGGATGTCCTCCCCGGGGAGAATCGGCACCTGCTCTCCGGCGGGTGGGGGGGTCGAAGGACCGACCGGCGGCGCCGGCGGAGGCGACATGGGGCTGTCGGGGAGGGCCGGCCCGCCGGCGGAGAAGGCGTCGGCGGAAGGCTCGGCCTTGCAGGTGGGGAGGCCGATCATCGGGATGCCGACCATGATCAAGGTCCAGCCGAGCGCTCCCAACCGTTTCCGCCGTTCGAGCGGAGGGTTGGAGCATCCCGCGACGGGCGGCGCGGGCGAGACGATGAGGCCGAGCGTCACGCCGATCCGGTCACCCCCTGAGGACCAGCCTGTGCGTGATCGACGCGGACCCCCTCACACGGGAATCCTGCGAGCTGTTGGCACCGCACATGCTAGCGTCCGGGCCTCGTTTGGCAAGCCGGACCCGGCGCTCGAAGCCGCCCTCGACCCCCGGCCGGCCGCTACCCCAGTACGACCTGGATCTGATGCGCGCGGCCGTCGTCCTGGAGAGGGATGACGGCGCCGCCCGGATCGGCGACCTCGCCGCCCCCCTGCCAGCGAATCTCCTCGCCATCGACCCGGACCTCGCGGATCCCGCGCATCGCCCCGGAGGGGTTGACGACCTCGATCTCGTAGCGCGACGAGTGGTAGCGGAACGAAACCTCGAACCCCGACCAGTTGCGCGGAATGCAGGGGTCGAAGTGGAGGTTCGAGCCGCGCAGGCGGAAGCCCAGGATCCACTCCACCCCGGCGCGGTACATCCAGCCGGCCGACCCCGTGTACCAGGTCCACCCGCCGCGCCCGACGTGCGGCGGCTCGGCATAGACGTCGGCCACCGCCACGTAGGGCTCGACCTTGTAGCGGTGGATTCCGGCCCGGGTGGAGGCATGGTTGATGGGGTTCAGGATCGAGAACAGCTCGGCCGCCTTGTCGCCGTCTCCGAGCTCGGCGAACGCGATGACCGACCAGATCGCGGCGTGGGTGTACTGACCGCCGTTCTCGCGGATCCCGGGCACGTACCCCTTGATGTAGCCGGGGTCGAGCGGCGTCCGGTCGAAAGGGGGGGTGAAGAGAAGCACGAGCCCGTCCCCGCGCCGCACCAGGTACTGCTCGACCGCCTTCATGGCGTGCGCGGCCCGGTCCCTCGGCGCCACCCCCGACAGGACGGCCCACGACTGGGCGATCGAGTCGATCCGGCACTCTTCATTGGTCGCCGAGCCGAGCGGCGTTCCGTCGTCGAAGTACGCGCGGCGATACCAGTCGCCGTCCCAGCCGTTCTCCTCGAGAGCGGCGCGCACCTGGTCGGTGAACGCCCGCCACCGTTCCACCCGCCTGGCGTCGCCACGTCGCGCGGCGAGTCCGGCGAAGCCGTCCAGCGTCAGCAGGAGGAACCACGCCAGCCAGACGCTCTCCCCGCGCCCTCCTTCGCCGACCCGGTTCATCCCGTCGTTCCAGTCCCCCGTTCCGATCAGCGGGAGTTCGTGGGGGCCCAGCCCCAGGCTGACGTCCAGCGCGCGGGCGCAGTGCTCATAGAGGCTTCCGGCCTGCCCGGAGACCTCGGGGACGAAATACCGTTCGTGCTCCCCCTCAGCGAGCGGCTCGCCCATCAGGAAGGGGATCTCCTCGTCGAGGATCTCCTCGTCTCCCGTCACCGCCAGATAGTGGAGGAGGGTCAGCGGAAGCCACGCCCGGTCGTCGGTGATCCGTGTTCGGACGCCCTTTCCCGTCGGCGGGTGCCACCAATGGAGCACGTCCCCCTCCTCGAACTGATGCGCCGCCGCCCGCAGCAGGTGCTCTCTGACGATCTCCCGCCGCGCCACCACGAGCGCCGCCACGTCCTGGAGCTGGTCGCGGAACCCGTAGGCGCCCCCCGACTGGTAGAACGCCGAGCGCGCCCACGTCCGGCACGAGAGCGCCTGGTAGAGGAGCCAGCGGTTCAGCATGATCGACATCGAGTAGTCGGGGGTCCGGACCTGGAGGGCTCCCAGGACGTCCTCCCACCACGTCTCGACGGCCTTCAGCACGGCGTCCAGGTCCGCGGTCCGGTAGTGGGCGATCAAGCGCCGCGCGTGCTCCAGGTCGTCGCCCTGGCCGAGGAGGAAGACCACCTCCACCGCCACCCCGGGGGGGAGCGTCAGGTGTCGCCGGAGCGCACCGCACGGATCCCATCCCGTCCCGACCCGGCCGGAGAGCGGCCGGCCGGTGACCACGGCCGCCGGGTGATGCAACGTGCCGTTCCGACCCAGGACCTCGGCGCGATCGGCCGTCCACTCGTCCTGCTGACCCCTGAGGTCGGCGAAGGCGACCCGCTCGGCGTACACCTGGTTCCACCGGTTCCGGGCGGTCAGGGCGCGGGTCTCCTCGTCCATCGCCGTCACCACCATCGGTGCGCTCTTGTCCCGCTGGACGCCCAGCACCCACTCGACGTAGGCCGTCACGGAGAGCCGCCGCGGCCGGTCCGACAGGTTGCGCAGGGTCAGCCGGGAGATCTTGACGGGATCATCGATCGGCACGTACTGGACGAGCCGTGTCGCGACCTCGTGGCATTGGACCTCGAAGCGGGTGTACCCCTGACCATGGGCCACCTGATAGGGCGTCGACTGGCGGATCGGCAGCGGCGTCGGCGTCCAGATCGCTCCGCTTTCCTCGTCGCGGAGGTAGAGCGCCTCGCCTGAGGGATCGGTGACCGGGTCATTGGACCACGGGGTCAGACGGTTCTCGCGGCTGTTGACCGCCCAGGTGAATCCCGCCCCCGCCTCCGAGACCTGGAAGCCGAACGACGGATTCGCGATCACGTTGATCCATGGCGCCGGTGTCCACTGGCCCTCGCCCAGGATGATGACGTACTCCCGGCCCGCCTCGGCGAAGCCGCCCAGGCCGTTGAAGAACGAGAGCCGGGGGCGGGGCGGGGGAAGGGACACCCCCGGCGGGCGCACCCGCGGCCGGGGTGGCGGGGCCGCCTCGCCGTCCTCCCTCAGCGCCGCCTCGAGCTGCTCGGCCAGCGAGCCGTGATGGCTGAGAAGAACCGCGCGGGCCACCGCGCGCAGCAGCAGCCGGTCGCTCTCGGAGATCTGGTCCCCCCGGAGGATGAAGATCTCCCCGTGGGCACCGTGGGCTTCGTGGCGGACCGTCGACTGGCTCACGCGAACGCTCCGTTCCAGCCAGTCCTGGAGCTCCTCGGCGTAGGTGTGGGGATGCTCGTTCAGGATCACCACATCGACCGCGATCCCCTTCATCCCCCAGTACTCGTGGGCACGGATCAGGTGCCGTACGATCTCGCGGTCGCGGAGGTGGTCGATCCGGACGAGCACGACCGGCCGGTCGCCCGAGATCCCGAACCCCCACAGCGCTTCCTGACCCCCCTCGTTCACGGAGATCGCGCTCGACGCCGGTCTCAGGACAGGGTCGAGGTAGAGGATCCGGCTGGCGAGACGCTGGAAGAGGTGCGCCTCGTCGGCCTCGATCCCGAGATGCTGGAGCTGGACCTGACCCTGGGTCCAGGCGAGCGCGGCTTCGCGCTCGAACGTGGCCGGCTCGCCGTACTTGTCGACCAGCCCGAGGGCCTGATCCCGGCTCTCCGCGACCAGCGTGGAGAACGTCAGGCGCGCCGATTCCCCGGACTGCAGGCGCACCGTGCGTCGCAGGCTCAGGATCGGGTCGAGGACCGAGCCGGTTGTATTGGAGAGCGGTCGGCCCTCGAACACGCAACTGGGCCGGCGCACGCCGTGGCCACGATCGAGGAAGCGGGCGCGATCGGTCTCGCATTGCAGGGTGCCCACCGTCTCGCCGCCCGCGACCGCGACGACGTGCGCCGCCCACACCTCGGGCTCGTCCCCTTCGCGCGGCCGGCGCGTCGCGATGATGGCATCCAGGGCGGGGACGAACTCGGTCTGCACGAACAGATTCTGGAAGGCCGGGTGGGCGTCGTCGGCCGCCGGGGGGGCCAGGACGAGCTCGGCATAGCTCGTGACCTCGATCTCGCGCGGCCGGGCCCCCAGGTTCTTGATCGTCAGGCGCCGCAGCTCGCCGTCGTCCTCGGGCGCGACGATCACTTCGAGCGACGTCCAGATCGCATTGTCGAGGCGATGGATCTCGGCCCGGTCTTCCGAGAAGAGGACCTCGTAATGCTCGGGCTCGGAGGCGGTCGGCTGGTAGCCGGCCGACCAGACCTCGCCGCTGGTCGTGTCACGGAGATACAGCCACTGCCCCCATCCGTCGCGCGTCGGGTCTTCGCGCCACCGCGTGACGGCGCGGTCGAGATGACGGCTGTAGCCCGATCCCGCGTTGGTGACCATGACGCTGTAACGGCCGTTCGACAGCACGTGCGTCCGCGGGACGGGCGTGTGGGGGGTCCGGAACCGCCGGATCGCCGGTGGCACGATCTCTCGAACGTGTCGTGCGGACTTGACTTCCTCGGAGCGCGGCCGGGCGACCGCGACGTCGCGCGGGATCCGCTCCTGGAGCATGAGCTCGGCGGCCCCGATCATCGGAACTTCGTGGAACCGATCACGCAGGATGCCGCCGTTCACCACGTTGTCGATCGCCGCGATCGTCATCCCTTGATGATGCGTCATGTACGCGCGCACGATCTCAAACTGCTGATCCTTGGGCAGCCGGACGGGGGTGAAGTCGAGCGCCTCGTAGAAGCCGTAGATCCCGGCCGCTCCCAGCGCCGCCAGTCGCTCCAGGTTCCGCACCGCGGGCCTCGGCTCGATCATGGCCGCGAGGGCCGTCGCATACGGCGCCACCACGAGGTCCTCGCTGAGCCCACGCGTCAACCCCAGACCGGGGATGCCGAAGTGGGAGTACTGGTAGGTGAACGCCAGGTCGCGGGCGTTGTAGGCCGACTCGGAGACCCCCCACGGAATGCCACGCTCCGCGCCGTACTGGATCTGTCGGCGCACCACCAGCCGCTGCGTGCGATCGAGGAGCGTGCCGGCCGGGGCCTTCAGCACGAGGTACGGCATGACGTACTCGAACATCGAGCCCGACCACGAGATGAGCGCCGCGTCACGGCCCATGGGGGTCACCGGCCGGCCCAGCCGGAACCAGTGCTCCACCGGGACGTCGCCCTTGGCGATGGCCACGAAGCTCGCCAGACGGGCCTCGGTGGCGAGGAGGTCGTAATAGGCGTTGTCGAGCCGGCCTTCCAGGGGACGGTAGCCGATCGCGAAGAGCTCACGATCGTTGTCGTAGAGGATCCGGAAGTCGGTCTCCTCCACCCACCGGTCGGCGGCTCCGGCGAGCTCGTTCAGCCGGTCCACCAGCCCGGCCGCCGTCTCGCGCCCGCGTCGGACCGTGGCCCGCAGCGCCTCGAGCCAGCGACGGGCCGCCTCGACCTCGAAGTCCCCCGATTCACGAAGCGCCTGGTCGAGCTCGGCCAGCTCGGTCTCGGCGGTCCGGGCGATCAGGTTCACGGCCGCCGGGGACGGGATGACCGAGAGCACCTCACCGACGCGCTCCCATCGTTCGCGGCGTTCGGGGTCCGCCACCAGCCAGGCCGGGACGTCGCCGGCCAGCATTTCTCCCCAAGGCGCGACCGCCCGCAGGTCCCCGCGATGGGAGGCCGCCGCGTCCGCCACCCGTGTCGACCACGCGCGGAGCTCGGCCGCCCCCGCGGCGCTCTCCTCGACGAGCACCTCGGCCACGTCCGACAGGGTGGCCGCCGCGTCCTCGACCCGGTCGAGGAGCGCGGCCCAGTCGGCCGGGGTCCCCGGATCCTCGGCCAGGGCCTCACCCAGGACCTGGAGGGTCTCCTCCAGATCGTGGCGCGAGACGGTCATCCCCGTGCGGAGCGCCTGGGCCGTCGTTCCCGCCGCCTCCCGGGCCAGGAGATACGCGTCCTCGATCCCGTGCCGTGCGCCGGCCCCGAGGATCGGCCGCCGCACGAGCTCACGGCACCCCTTCCAGACCACGAGCAGATGGCCGGCCAGGTTGCCGCTGTCCACGGTCGATACGTAGCGCGGCTCGAGCGGCTGGAGGCTCCTCGTATCGTACCAGTTGTAGAGGTGGCCCGCGTGACGCTCGAGCCGCTGCATCGTCTCGAAGGTGCGCTCGACCCGGGCGGCCATCCCGGCCGTCCCGATCCACCCGAAGTCGTGGGCCGCCAGCGTCGACAGGAGGTACATGCCGATGTTGGTCGGCGATGTCCGGTGGGCCACCACCGGCTCGGGATCGACCTGCAGGTTGTCGGGGGGCAGCCACCCGTCGTCCTCGTCGACGAAGTCTTCGAAGAAGCGCCATGTCCGTCGGGCGAGGCGCCGCAGGGCGGCGATCGCGTCCGCGTCCAGGCTCTCCAAGGCCGGGTCCTTGAGCGGACGGCTCAGCCATAGGGCGACAGCGGGAGCAACGATCCACAGCGCGAGGATCGGAACCGCCTCGAAGGCCGCCACCCGGCGCACCGGGAGCAGGAGAGCCAGCACGCCGAGCGCCAGCGTGACCGACGGCCACATCCGGCCGTAGGCCTGACTGAGGGTCCGCGACACGCCCCGCCCCCCCTGGGCCGCCGTCACCCACTCGAGCAGGTGCCGGCGGCTCGCGTACATCCGGTACAACGTGCGCACGATCGCGTCGACCATGAGAACGGCGCGGTTGGCCAGGAACACGACCGCCAACCCGACCTGGGCGGCCGCCGTCACCGCGTCGGCCCCGATCGACCTCAGGTGGCTGCGCTTGGCGATGCCGCGGCGCTGCGGTACGAGCCCGGTCAGGACGGGTACCGCAGCCGGCATCGCCAGCGTCGCCGCCACGAACGCGGTCCAGAGGAGCGGCGACACCGGCAGCAGCGCCCACCCCGCGACCAGCAGGAGCATGGTCGATGGCGGCGAGAGGGTTCGGCGCAGGTTGTCCATCATCTTCCAGCGGCTGATCAGCGACAGCGAGTTCGGAGGACGACCGTTCGTGGCGGGCGCCTGGCCCAGGATCCAAGGGAGGAGCTGCCAGTCGCCGCGCGCCCAGCGATGGACGCGGCGGGCGTTGGTCTCGTAGTGGGTCGGGAACTCGTCGAAGACCTCGACGTCGGTGATCAGGCCGGTACGGACGAACGACCCCTCGAACAGATCGTGGCTCAGCAGGGCGTTTTCGGGCACGCGGCCCTCCAGAACGTCCCGAAACGCATCGACGTCGTAGATGCCCTTGCCCACGTACGAAGCCTCGCCGAACAGGTCCTGGTAGACATCCGAGACGGCGGCCACGTAGGGATCGAGCCCCGTCGGGCCCGACCAGATCCGGTGATACAGCGTGACCTCGTCCGCGGCCGGCAGGAGGGGCGTTACGCGCGGCTGGAGGATCCCGTATCCGCGGCCGACCTTCTTTCGCGCGGGATCTATCCATGGCCGGTTCAGCGGGTGGGACATCGCCCCCACCAGCTTCTCCCCCGTCTCGAGGGGCAGCCGGGTGTCGGCGTCCAGCGTCAGGACGTACCGGACGTGGGCGGGAATGTCGGTCAGCCCGTCCGCGCGCAGGACGAAGGTCGTGTCACGATCGCCCCGCAGGAGGCGGTTGAGCTCCTCGATCTTGCCGCGCTTGCGCTCCCACCCCATCCACACGCCCTCGACCGGATTCCAGAGCCGGCGGCGGTGCAGGAGGAGGAATCGCGGCCCGCCGTCCGGTCGGGGACCGTAGCGGTCGTTGAGGGCCCCGACTCCTCGCGCGGCCACTGCCAGGAGGCGGTCGTCCGCGGGCAGACTTTCGCTGTCGGCGTCCCGCCAGTCGCTCAGGAGCGAGTACGCGATGTGGCCCCGGGCGGTCGCGAGAAAGTGACGTTCGAGCCGCTCCACCTGGGCGTTCACCCCCTCCTCGTCGGTGAGGAGGGTGGGGACGGCGACCAGCGTGCAGCTGGACTCGGGGACGCCGGACCGGAAATCCAGCTTGGGGAGCCGCCGCGGCTCGAGGAGCTCGCTCACGTCCCGCTGCACCACCGCGATGGCGAGGTCGGTCGCCGGGATGAGCGACAGCGCCGCGAGGAAGACGAGGACGGTCGAGCCCGTCCCGAGGCCCGCCAGGTAGACGATCAAGAGCGCCACCAGGAGTGCGCTCACCATGGCGATCGTCCCCAGATAGCCTGGAGTGGCCGCCGCCAGGTACCCGCGCCTCAGCCAGGTCGAGACCGGCGGTCGGTACCCGAGAGCCTTCTCGAATCCCCGTCTCCCGCCACGGATCAGCCAGTACCCGACGTGGCGGCGGACCGCCCCCTCCTCCGTCTCCGCGGATTCGAGCGTCGCGAGCTCGAGCGCGCGCTCCGCCACCGCCAGCTCGGCCAGGCTCGATCCTCGCGCCAGCTCCTCGACCGCGTGCCGGTAGGTGTCACGGGTGGCAAAGTCCATGTGCGGGTAGATGCGCGTCGGATCGCGTCGGAGGGCCCGCTCGACCAGGCTCACGCTCTCGAAGAACTCGCGCCACTCGTAGGCGGCGACCTGCCGCAGGCTGGTGAACACGTTGACGACGGTGGCGTGCGCGGCGAGCTGATTCATGTGCTCCGCCCGCACGGTCTCCTCTGACGTCGTCCCGCTCTCGGTGAGCCGTTCCTCCAGCCATCCGAGGGCGGGCATGACCGCCGGGTCGCTCTCGCGCAGCCGCTGCACGAGCGCGACCGCGAACGGACTGTCCAGGGGTCGTTCCCCGTACGGCTCGAGGACTTCGAGAACGTCATCGGGATCATGACCGGTCGCCTCCAGGAGGCGGTCGGCGAGGGCGTTGGCCTCGACCCGCGCGTCCCGCGAGCGCACGATCTGTTCGGAGATGCGGCGCAGGTTCTCGATGAGGACGAGCCGCAGGACGATCGGCACGGCCCACAGCTCGCCCATCGTGAGCGGGGTCGGCTCCTGATACGCGCGCACGAAGCGCTCGAGGAGATGCGAGTCGAAGCGGCTGTCGGTATGGGCGACGAACGCCCAGGTCATGCCGTACACGCGGGGCGCGTCGGCAAGGTGGCCGGCGGCGATCTTGGGAAGCTCCCGGTAGTAGTCGCCGGGAAGGGAGTCCCGGATCAGCCGGACCTGGTCGTCCACCAGGAAGAAGTTGTCGATCAGCCACTCGGCGGCCGGCGGGATCGCCTCGTCACGGCGGACGGCCTCGGTGAGCGAGCGGTAGCAGCGGCGCAGGACTCGGGCGTTGTCCTCGAGGCGGGCGAGGAGGGGGGCCCCGCGGCGCTTCTCCCGGCTCGTGAGGTGCGCCTCGGCGAGCGAGCGGGCATGCTGCTCGAGCCTCTCGACCCCGAAGATCTCCGAGCGGATCGGCTCGGTCTCGTCGGTCGAGGCGGCAATCAGCGGGAACGACAGCCGGCTGATCATGAGATCGTACGGCCCGACGACAGGGTGGTCTTCTCCCTGTTGGGGGGACGAAGGCGAACAGTACGACGGAAGATGAACCGCCGGATCAAGATGGCGCCGGACCACACAGCGTGGCAACGCGGCTGGTCACCGGGCCGCGATCCAGGGCGATCAGGTCGTTACGGTGGAACCCTTCTGGCGCTGAATCAATGGACGACGGGTCAAGACCAAGGCGCGCGACCGAGGCCTCGCGAGGCGTACCGCAAAGTACGCGGGAGCGGGGCCGAGGACGCGCAACGCAGGTATGGACCCGTTTTCATCGACCGAATGGCGGAGGGGGTGGGATTCGAACCCACGATACGCTATTCACGTATACCGGTTTTCGAGACCGGCGCCTTCAACCGCTCGGCCACCCCTCCGGTCCGTCCTGACGAAGCTCGCATCGGCCGTGGCCGATTTCAACCGCCCGTTGCGGCGGGTGGCGCCACCGATCAGGTTTGGGCGCCGTGCTCTGGACCGCCCTCGTCGTCCTGCTGATCCTGTGGCTCCTTGCCCTCCTGCTCGGAGCGGGCCGGTGGATCTACGTCCTGCCGGTGCTGATGGCGTGTCTGCTCTCGTACCGGCTCCTCGTGCCGCGACGGCGCCGTTGGTGAAGCGCCGCGCCGGCCGCGGAAGAACCCCCGGAGGAGCTCCCCGGCCTGTCGAGCGGCCACCCCGCGGACGACCTCGATCCGGTGGTTGAGACGCGGATCCTCGACCAGGTTGTTCAGGCTGCCGCACATGCCCGCCTTGGGATCGTCGGCGCCGAAGACCAGCCGCTCGATCCGCGCCAGCACCAACGCTCCGGCGCACATCGCGCACGGCTCCAGGGTGACGTACAGCGTGGCCCCGGTCAGACGCCACGACCCGAGCCTCCCCGCGGCCTCGCGGAGGGCGAGGATCTCGGCGTGCGCGGTCGGGTCCTGCAGGGCTTCGGTGCGGTTGGCTCCCTGCCCCACGATCTCCCCGTCCAGGACGACCACGGCTCCGACCGGCACCTCCCCGCGAGCGGCCGCCTGGCCGGCCAGGTCGAGCGCGACCTCCATCCAATGGGCATGGTGGTGCGCCCTGAGGGAGTCGAACCCCCAACCTTCAGATCCGTAGTCTGACGCTCTATCCAATTGAGCTAAGGGCGCAGCCGGCGGGACCGGGAATATAGGTCCGGTGGCGGCGCCGGCCAATCTCGCGCGCTCACTCCTCTGGATCCGGCCAGCCGGAGTGGAGGTTCTTCTTGATCTGCCGGATCGTCCGCTGGAGATCCTTCGAACGGGACCCGAGCCGGAACAGCACGAAGAACAGCAGCGCCCAGAGAGCCGCGTACAGGAGCGCGAAGGCCGTCTCAGACATCACCTTACCTCATCCGATGGAAACCATTGATACAACATCATATATATCAACACCCCCGTGATCGAGACGTAGAGCCAGAGGGGCCACGTCCAGCGGGCGATCGCGACGTGCGCG
>DASZOP010000197.1:0-6260 GCA_035550715.1 Gemmatimonadota bacterium
TGTCGAGCATGAGGAAGTCGCCGACCGCCGAGGGCACGCGAAGCCCGCTCGCCACCGTGCGCGGGTCGGCGACCGGCGCGGCGTGGTCGAGGCCGGCCTCGAAGGCGCGGACGATCGGGGCGCATCCCACCGCCTGGACGGTGATCATCCGCGGTCTTGCCGTGCCGATCCATCCCAGCGCCTCCAGTTCCTCGAACGCCTTCCACATTCCGATCAGACCCGTGCCGCCGCCGGTCGGATAGACGATCGCGTCAGGGAGAGTCCACCCGAGGGCCTCGGCCAGCTCGTACCCCATCGTCTTCTTCCCTTCCACGCGGTACGGCTCGCGGAGGGTGGAGATGTCGAACCCGCCCTCTTCCTCGCACCGCTCGCGGACCCGGCGGCCGGCGTCGGCGATCGATCCCGCGACCCTCTCGACGGTCGCCCCGAAGGCGAGGGTCTCGGCCACGATCGGGGCCGGAGTGTCGTCCGGGACGACCACCGAGCACGGGATCCCCGCCGCCGCGGCGTAGGCGGCCGCTGCGCTGCCGGCGTTCCCGGCGCTCGGGAGCAGGATCCGCTGCGCACCCAGCGCGCGCGCACGGTGCACCGCCACCGCCATGCCGCGTGCCTTGAAGGAGCCGGTCGGGTTCTGGGTCTCGTCCTTGAGGAGGAGCCGGTCGAGCCCGATCGCGGGCCCGATCCGCCGCGAGCGGAGGAGCGGGGTCCCGCCTTCGCCCAGCGTGAGCGGCTCCTCGTCCGGGCCGATCGGCAGGACCTCACGCCAGCGCCACAGGTCGTGACGCCGCGCGGCCAGGTCCTCCGGGCGCCACAGGCCGGCGATCGCCTCGAGATCGTAGCGGACGAGGAGCGGGCCGCCGCAGGGGCAGAGGTTCTGAAGCCGCTCGGCCGTGTGAGCCCGCCCGCAGCGGGCGCACTCCAGATCGGCGCTCACTCCGGGCGAGCCAGGATCGTCGCCACCGCCATGGCCGCGATCCCCTCCCGCCGTCCGACGAACCCCAGCCCCTCCATCGTCGTCGCCTTGACGCCGACCTCGGCCGGTCCGATCGAGAGGGCCCCGGCGATCTCCGACTTCATCTTGTCCGCGTGCGGAGCGATCCGCGGCTCCTCGGCGAGGACGGTGGCGTCGACGCTCACGATCTCCCAGCCCGCCTCGCGAACGCGGGCGGCGACGACCCGCAGCACTTCGCGGCTGTCGGCGTCCTTCCACCGTGGATCGTCGGGCGGGAAATGATGTCCGATGTCCCCGAGTGCGGCCGCCCCCAGGAGCGCATCGGCGATCGCGTGGCAGAGGACGTCGGCGTCCGAGTATCCGGCCAGCCCGCGAGGATGGTCGATCTGGACCCCGCCCAGGACCAGACGACGTCCCTCGGCGAAGGGATGGACGTCGAACCCGAGACCGGTGCGGACTACCACCGGACGCCGCCGTCGGCGATCGTGCGCTCCGCCCAGGCCCAGTCGGCGGGCTCGGTGAGCTTCCGGTTGAGTGCCTCGCCGGGGAGCCAGCTCACCGCGTAGCCCAGCCGTTCGCAGAGCTCGGCGTCGTCGGTGGCCTCCTCGGGACCGGCCTCCTGGTGAGCGCGGCTCAGGATCGTCTGCGGGAACCCCTGCGGGGTCTGGGCGGCGACGAAGCGGGTCCGGTCGCGGGTCCCGACCACGCGCTCGCCCGCCACCTCCTTGAGCGTGTCGTGGATCGGCAGCGCCGGAAGGATGGCCCGCCCGGCGGCGGCCCTTCGCGCGATCCGCTCACAGAGCCCACGCGAGGCGAAGGGTCGCGACGCGTCGTGGACGAGCACGGTCGCCGCGTCCGGGATCGACCGGAGCCCGGCCTGGACCGAATCCTGTCGGCGGGGTCCGCCGGGCGTCACCCGGAGGCGGCTCCCGGAGGCCGGCAGATGCGCGCGGAAGAGGTCCTCCCCATCCTCCAACCGGTCGGCCGGGAGGACCAGCACCAGCGGCCCCGAGAGCGCCTCGAGGAGCGGGCGCGCCGCCCAGCACATGGCGGGTCGACCACCCAGGAGACGGAACTGCTTGGCCCCTCCGCCCATCCGGAGGCCGCGTCCCGCGGCGACCAGGACCGCCGCGGCGGGGATCAGGGGCGCCCGGCCCCTTCGACCGCCTCGTGAGGACCGAGCTCCGGCTCGGAGCCGAGGCCGTGGATCGCTTCGCCCCGCTTCTTGGCGAAGATCAGGGTCCCCGCTCGCGTCTGATGAAGGCCCGTCACGGCCACGCGGACCGTCCGGCCGATGTCGTCGCGTGCGTCCTCCACGACGACCATGTTGCCGTTCTCGAGATAGCCGACCGCCTGCTCCTTCTCCTTGCCGGGCTTTACGAGGCGGACGACGAGCTCGTCGCCGGAAAGGATCTCCGGCTCCAGCATGCGCGCGATCTCGTCCAGGTTCACGATCGGGATCCCGCGCCGGGCGGCCTCCTTGATCAGGGCCGGATTGTGGGTCACGATGCGGGCGTCGTGCTGGACGGCATAGTCGAGGACGCCCTCGATCTCGCCGTGCAGAAGATCGAGCTCGCGAATGTAGATCGGGCGGAGCCGGTTCTGCTGGAGGCGCTTGAGGCTCTCCAGGCCCCGCTCTCCCCGGAACCGCTCCAGCGGAACGTGGCTGGCGGCCATCTCGTTGAGCTGATCGACGACGAAGCGCGGTACGATGATCTCGCCGGAGAGGAGGGGGCTTTCGGCCAGGCGGACGATCCGGCCGTCGATCAGGGACTTCTCGCCGACCAGGAAGCGGGTCCCCCGCCCGCCGTCCGCCTCGGGCTGTCGGAAGATCGTCAGGTCATGCGTGACCGCGCGACCGACCACGGCTCCGAGATAGCCGCAGACGAGCACGAAGAGAGCGATCGCGAACGTCGCGATCCGCGCGCTGCCGCCCACGTAGCCGGCGATGAGCGGCATCCCGCTCGCGATCAGCAGCACCATAGCGGCCAGCGTCAGCCCGAGCACGAGCCCGATCCCCGCGGTCAGGACCTGCCGGGCGTCGCTCTGGCGGATCCGCGCTTCCAGCAGCAGGGTCAGGAGGAGCACCGCGCCTCCCGTCCCCAGCACCGTGTAGGTGACCCAGTCGGGCTCCAGCAGCGCGGCCGCCACGCCCGCCCAGAGGATCAGGATGGCGAAGACCACACGCAGGTATCTCATGCGCTTCCTCCCGTCGAATGATGCGCCGCCGGATGTATGGGATGATGGGCGGCACGTTGGGGCAGGGATCTCTCATGGCTCGAGTGCGAGCCGTACGGCCTCGCGGACCGATGAGGCGGCTTCGAGACTCATTTCGTGGTCCCTGGCCTGTAAGATCTCCGTCTCGACCCTCTTTCCGCCACCCCCGACGACCGCGCGGCGGAAACCGAGCCGCGCGGCCTCGCGAAGACGGGCCGAAGCGTGCCGGACGGGGCGGATCTCGCCGGTCAGGCCGACCTCGCCGAACACGACGGTGCCGGGCCGGACCGGCCGATCGGCGTGGCTCGACGCGAGCGCCACGACGACACCCAGGTCGACGGCCGGCTCGCTCAGCGTGAGGCCCCCGACCACGTTGAGGAATACGTCCCGCCCGCCGACGGCGTAGCCGGCCCGCTTCTCGAGCACGGCCAGGAGCAGCGCCATGCGACGGGCGTCGAATCCGCCCGCCACCCGCTGAGGCGTCCCGTAGGGGCTCTGCGCCACCAGCGCCTGGATCTCGATCAGGAGGGGTCGTGTCCCCTCGAGGCTCGCGACGTGCGCCGATCCCGGCGCCGGGTTCGCGGACCGCTCGGGATCGAGGAAGAACGAGGACGGGTTCTCGACCGCTTCGAGCCCCGCCCCCGTCATCGTGAACACGGCGATCTCGTGCGTCGAGCCGAAGCGGTTCTTGAGCGCCCGGAGGACGCGATGCTCGTGCTGGACGTCGCCGTCGAACTGAAGGACGGCGTCCACCGCGTGCTCGAGGGTCTTGGGACCGGCGATCCCGCCGCCCTTGGTGACGTGACCGATCAGGAAGGCCGCTGTCCCGCTCGACTTGCAGAGCCGCTGAAAGGCCCCGGCCGCGGCGCGGACCTGGGAGACCGAGCCGGGCGCGCTCGAGAGCGCCGGGTCGTAGACCGTCTGGATCGAGTCGCAGACGACGATCGCCGGCCGGGCCCGCTCGCAGGCCGAGAGGAGCGCCTCGAGCTCGGTCCCGGCGGCGACCAGCACCCCGTCCGTGTCGACGCCCAGCCGCTCGGCCCGGATCCGGATCTGTGCCGGCGACTCCTCGCCGGCCAGGTAGAGCACCGTCCGGCCCTGCTCGGCCAGCCGCCCCGCCACCTGGAGGAGGAGCGTCGACTTCCCGATCCCGGGCTCGCCCCCGACCAGGTAGAGGCCGCCCGGCACGATGCCGCCGCCCAGGAGGCGGTCCAGCTCGGCCGTTCCCGAGCCGATCCGCTCGAGCTCGGCGGCGTTCACGTCGGTCAGCCGATGGACGGGCGTCGCCTCTTCAGCCCGGCGAGCGGCTGCGGCCTCGACCCTCTCCTCGACCAGCGTGTTCCACTCCCCGCAATCCGCGCACCGGCCCGCCCACCGCGGCGCGACGGCCCCGCAGGAGGTGCAGGTGAAGCGGGTCCGGGGGCGGGCGGTCACGGCATCCGCGTGTGGAAGGCGTCCAGGTTCTCGAACCGCATGTAGTTGGCTAGGAACGCCAGCTCGATCATGCCGGTCGGCCCGTTCCGGTTCTTCCCGATGATGATCTCGGCGATCCCCTTCTTGTCGGTGCTCTCCGGATTGTAGTACTCGTCCCGGTACAGGAAGAGGACGAGATCGCTATCCTGCTCCAGGGAGTTGTGAACGACGACGTCGGCGGCCACGAAATTGTGGAGGCGTTCTACCGTGAGGTCGTATACCTGCGCCTCCCCATCCTTCTCGATCGACAGGATCGAATCCCAGTACACGTCGCTGGTCGCCAAGCGAGCCAGATCGTCGGAATCGACAGCGTGCGCCACCCTCGCGGCACGGTCGCGGCTCATGCTCGACTTGTAGAGCGTCGTCCCGCAAAAAGAGGTGCCGATCGCCGCCTGCATCTGCCGAGTGGTCATCCCGGCCGTCCGCATCGCGGGAACTACGAATTCCCGCCAGGCTTGTATAGGCAGCAGATCGCGATTGGTATTCGAGATCTTAGCGCCCAGGTAATGCGCTACCGCCCTGCTGTGGACCACCTTCTGCTTTCCCAGCGCTCCGACGGTATTCAGGAAGCGAGTCAAGTCGTCCTTTCCCATTACAAGGACGTGGTATTGGTCCCGACCTTTGCCGCCTTGCGAATGACGCCGAAGGACAGCGTTGATCTCCAGTCGAAGCAACAGGGACTGCACGTCCCGAGCGAGGCCTTCGCTGCTCGAGGAGTAGTAAACGTTGGGATACCCACCGTTCAGCCTGATGCACCCGTCAGTCGCCCACAGGTGTCTCAGGAATACGGAAATCCCACGGTTGGGTTGTTCGAACACCCTGGTCGGTACACGCTTCTCGTAGGATCGCAGTCCGAAGGCTCCTAGATCCTTCAACCATTCCGAAACCGGGTTATGGCGACGGTGTGTCAGTGGTTCTGTCGCACTCAAGTACACTTGATACCAATTGCGCTCTCGCTTGATTCGAGGGGCAACGCGTTTGCCAAAGACCTCTTTGGCAAGGATCGAGACGTCCTCGGCGAGTGCTTCCTCGTTCGTGGTGTACTGAATGGCGTGGCTTGGTAGTGTGCATCCATCTCCGATCAAGCGACCCAGGAGGGCCAGCTCCTCGTCCCCCATCGACGGTCTCGCCAGGTGATCGGGGAGCTTTCGCGGCAGGGCGATCCGGTCTTCAAGACTCAGTTCGTCGAGTCGCTTCCAACCGTCGATCGTAAGAAACCGATGATTCCGCGTGGCCCGAATGGAGCGTCCGAGCCGGGTCGTCAGCCGAAGCACCGGTTTGTACCCGGTGGCAAAGGCGCGCTCGACCCGGGCGCATTCGAACTTCCAGGTCGCGGTGTTCAACCCGAGGACCTGGAACCCGCTCCGACCCTCTAGCTCAGCAATAGGCCGATAGCGGCCTTCCTGCGGTAGATAGACCCCCGTCTCGGCCGTCAGACAACCGCTTTCTCTCAGGTCCGCCAGCCGCGGCCGCTGGTCCGCGCGATGCTCCGGACCACGCGAGAGCTGAGACAGCGCGATCACCGGGATGTTGAGCTCCTTGGCCAGCGCCTTCAGGGAGCGGCTGATCTCGGTGATCTCCTGCTGCCGGCTCTCGGCGCGCATGCCGCTCTCCATGA
>DASZOP010000198.1:0-4269 GCA_035550715.1 Gemmatimonadota bacterium
CGCCTTCGTGAACTTCCTGGCGCTCCTCGGCTGGTCGCCGGGCGACGACCGCGAGGTGCTCGCCCGGGACGAGTTGATCCAGCTCTTCGACCTGGCCCGGATCACCGGGAAGAGCGCCGTCTTCGACGTCCAGAAGCTGGAATGGCTGAACGGGCAGCACCTGAGCCGGATCCCGGGCGCGGAGCTGGCCGCGCGGGTCCGGCCGTGGTTCCTCGACGCCGGAATCCCGCAGAGCGCCATCGACGCCCGGCCCGAATGGTTCGCCGCTCTCCTCGACCTGGTCAAGGCGCGCTCCCGGACCCTCCATGATCTGGTGGCCCAGGCCCGCCCCTTCTTCCCGGGCCCGGTCGTGTACAAGGAGGACGCGGTGGCGAAGTTCTGGAAGGACCCGGCGGCCGCTTACGAGGGGCTGGGGGTCGCCGCCGAGTTCGTCGAGGACCGCGAGGAGTTTGCCGACGTGGAGGCGATGGAGCGGGACCTCCGTGCCCTCTGCGAGGCCCGCGAGGTCTCGGCGGGAAAGGTCATGCAGGCCCTCCGGGTCGCGCTCACGGGCGAGCGCGTGAGCCCCGGGATCTTCGAGACCATGGCGATGATGGGGCGCCCGCTCGTCGTCGAGCGGATCGCCGCGGCCCGCGATCGGCTGGCGGCCGGCATCGCCGTGGAAGGGTCGGGATGAGCGCGGCGCGCCGGACGGCGCGGCTGGCCGAGCTGGATCCCCGTCCCGAGCTCCTGGATGGAAGGATCCCCGATGTGCGCACCCGGATCGCCGGGCGGCTCGCGGAGACCGCCGAGCCCGCCTACCGGACGGACCAGATCCTGCACGCGGTCTACGCCCGCCGGGTGGCGTCGTGGGAGGAGGTGACCACGCTGCCCCAGGCCCTCCGCGAGCGACTGGACGCGGCGTTCCGCTTCCCGTCGCTGACCCTGGACGAGGAGCGGACGTCCAGGGACGGCACCGTGAAGGTCCTGTGGCGTCTCCTGGACGGCGAGGCCGTCGAATCGGTCCTCATCCCGACCAGGACACGCGACACCCTCTGCCTCTCGAGCCAGGCGGGGTGCGCGCTCGCGTGCACGTTCTGTGCGACCGGAAAGCTCGGATGGCGGCGCGATCTGACGGGCGGCGAGATCGTGGACCAGGCGCGCCGGCTCCTGGGACGGCGCCCCGAGAGAGACCACGGCGCCAACGTCGTCTTCATGGGGATGGGGGAGCCCCTCCTCAACTGGGAGAACCTGACGGTCGCGCTGGACGTCCTCATGGATCCCGGCGGGTTGAACGTCGGCGCCCGGCGGATCACCGTCTCGACCGTCGGCGTGCCCGACAAGATCGTGGAGCTGGGCGAGCGGTACCCGCAGGTCCGGCTGGCGGTCTCGCTCCACGCGGCGACCGACGACGTCCGGAGCGAGATCGTGCCGCTGAACCGCCGGCATCCGCTCCGCGAGGTCCTGGCCGCGTGCCGGCTGTGGGCGGAAGCGACCGGCAAGCGGTTCACGTTCGAGGTGATCCATCTGCCGGGCGTCAACGACCGGCCGGAGGACGTGGCCGCGCTGGCCCACGTCGCGAAGGCGCTCCCGGTCCAGATCAACCTGATGCGGTACAACCCGATCCCGGGCCCCCGCTATCGCCGCCCAGGAGCCGACGAGACGGCGGCACTGAGGGACGTCCTCGCCCGCGAGAGTGGACGGACGGTGACGGTCCGCCGGAGCCGGGGAATCGACGTCGAGGGGGCGTGCGGGCAGCTCCGCCTGGCACGCGAGCCCGCCACGGCGGGCGCGGGTCGCGAGCGGGAGGGAGGATGAAGCCGACGATCGGGATCCTCAAGCCGGGCTCGACCTTCGCCGAGATGATCGAGCGGTTCGGCGACTACGACGCCTGGTTCGTGCGGGCCCTGGGTCCGGACGTCGGGACCCGCGTCCATGGCCCCGACGGGCGCCTTCCCGAGCCGGGTGACGTCGACGCCTGGATCGTGACCGGCGCCCGGAGCTCGGTCCTCGACGAGGGTGCAGAGGTCGAACGGCTCCTCGACTGGATCCGGGAGGTGGTTGTACGGCAGGTGCCGCTCCTGGGGGTCTGCTACGGCCATCAGGCGGTGGCGGCCGCGCTGGGCGGCCGGGTCGAGAGGCACGCCGCCGGCTGGGAGATCGGGACGGTGGAGGTCGAGCTGACGGACGAAGGACGGTCGGACCCTCTCTTCGCCGGGTTCCCCGACCGGTTCCTGGTCCACACGACCCACGAGGATCAGGTGGCCGAGGCGCCACCGGGCGCCACGATCCTTGCCCGGAACGACCACACTCCCTTCCAGGCGCTGGGCATCGGAGAGTCGATCCGAACGGTCCAGTTCCATCCCGAGGTCGACGAAAAGATCGCGCGCGAGTTCGTGGACCGGCGAAGGCATCTGATCCATGATTCGCCGGTCGTCGCCGAGACGACGATCGGTGGCCGCGCTCTCGCCAACTTCGTCCAGAGCTTCGTACCGCGCGCTCACCGATGCTGACCGGGTTCGCGCCCGAGCCGCTCGAGCAGGCGATCGTCTGCGGCGTAGTCGAACTGCCCCGTGTCGAGGAGGGGCGGGTTCTCGCGCTCCCACTCGACCGTCCGCAGGAGGCCCTCCTCGCGCCCCGCGCTCTCCTCGAAGCCGAGGTCGCGGCGTATGCATGACGTGTCGGCCACGAGCGACTGTGCCCAGTCGACGGCCGCGGTCCTGGAGGCAGGCCAGAGGCCGGCCGGAACGGCGATGACCTCGCCGCTCCATCCCGCCGCCCGCCCGATCGCGCGTACCCACTCGGCCTCCGTCAGCGGGTCGACCTCGCCGACGTTGTAGGTCCGCCCCGCCGCCCGCTCGTCGGTGGCGGCCCGGACGATGGCAACCGCCACGTCGACCACGAAGCCGCGGGTCCACCGCCACCGGGCCTGGCCCTCCTCGAGGAGGATAGCGGGGCGGCCATCGTCCATCGGCTTCAGGTACGGGAGGATCCGGTGCTGGCGATCCCCCGGGCCGTACACCATGGGGAGCCGGAGGACCGTCACCGCAGCGCCGCTGTGCTCCCGGAAGGCCTGCTCGACCAGGATCTTGTCGTAGTCCAGCACCCACGGGTCCTGGACTACGTCCCGCCCGCGGTAGGGGTACATCCGCTCGCGAAGCGACGCCTTCTCGCCGTAGGGAACCGGCTCGACCGGCCCGGGGACGAGCCGGCGGAAGCGATCGAACCCGCGATAGACGTCCTGACTGCTCACGACGACCGCCCGCTCCACGACTCCGCGGAGGGCTTCGGCCGCCGTCCGTGCCTCTGGTTCCGTGTAGCCGATCATGTCGATCACGACACGCGGCCGGAAGGCGCGGAGCTCGGCCGCGTGGTCGCCGATCGAACGGCGGTCGCCGAGGATGCGATGGACCGACTCGTCGAGATCGGTCGGGGTGTGGCCGCGGTGGAAGACGGCGATCGTGTGACCTCCCGCCGCGAGGCCGGCGACCACGTGACGGCCGATGAAGCCGGTGCCGCCGAGGACCAGGACACGCTCCGACACAGGGTCGCCAGGGTAGCGGCCGAAGCGTGAAACCGCCACGAGCGGGGCCCTTGATGGCCTCGCGGCCGGCCCTGGGTCGGCGCTACGTTGCCGCGATGCCGGAATCGGTCGACACGGACCCTGGTGGTGTGCGCGCGGCGGCGGACCCGAAAGGTCGCTGGAGGGCGCTCGCCGTCCTCGCGGTCTCGGCTCTTCTCGCGATGACCACCTGGTTCTCGGCGACCGCCGTCCTGCCCCAGCTCGCCGGGCGCTGGTCCCTCTCCGCCTCGACCGGGGCCTGGCTCACGATCGCGGTCCAGATCGGCTTCGTCCTGGGGGCCCTCGTCATGGCCTCGCTGACCCTCGCCGACGTCCTGCCCCCGCGTCGGCTCATGCTCTTCGGCGCGATTGGCTCGGCGGTCGTCAACATGCTGCTCCTCCACGCCGGCGGGTGGGGAACGGCGGTCGCGCTTCGATTCGCGACCGGATTCTTCCTGGCCGGCGTCTACCCGCCGGCCCTCAAGTCGATGGCGACCTGGTTCCGGCAGGGCCGCGGGGTGGCCCTCGGCGTCCTCGTCGGAGCGCTCACGCTGGGCTCGGCGACCCCGCACATGGTGAACGGGCTGGGCGGCCTCGACCCGCACCTCGTGATCTCGGCGACGTCCGGGCTGACCCTGATCGGCGGAGCGCTCGCCGAGCTGGCCGGCCGCGAGGGACCCTTCCCGTTCCCGCGGGCCGCGTTCGACCCGCGCCAGGCGGGGCGCGTG
>DASZOP010000199.1:0-4837 GCA_035550715.1 Gemmatimonadota bacterium
GAAGATGAACATGACCATGGCCAGGAAGAGGATCGTCGTCACGGTGATCACGTTGGCCGCGTAGCCGAGAGCCGGGGTGACGGCGTCGGGGGAGCGGTCCTGCATCACGCCGTAGATGTGCCAGTGCTGGCGGATGCCGGAGCGGGCGAACCCCATCAAACCCATGAGCCAGGTGAACGTCACCGCGAGGAGGATCAGGACGTACTGGGAGCGGGGAGCGATGGTGCCCCAGCGGATCGTCCCGGTCGAGCGGGCGCCCTTGAATAGCGGGATGTCGATGGCCATCACGACCGCGATGCAGCCCAGCACGGCCACGACCTGGAGGGGCGAGAGCCGCACGATCCGGACGATCGCCTCCACGAAGAACCCCTGGACCCCGAGGGCGACGACGACCCCGGCGGCGACGGCGAAGGCCAGCCACTGCAGCCGCATACCCGTGCGGGCCCACGAGACGGTCGGCTCGCGGTTCGCGCGGCGGTAGAGGAGGTAGGAGAGGAACGTCGCCAGGATCATCAGGTTGACCGCGGTGTTCTTGGCCGACATGACGCCGAAGAACCGGAGGAAGGGGTGGTCGGGCCCGCCCATCCGCCGCACCTCCGAGAGGGAGGCGATGAGGCTCCGGGGCGTGGCCCACACCATGAAGCCCAGCGCCAGCACGATCACCAGGAACGGAATGAACGCCCGGAACCGCTCGGCCCCGGGGATCCGCTCCATGCCGAGCCACAGGTAGTAGTTCGACCCGAGGAACAGCACGCCGATGAGGATGGCCTGGACGATCCAGAGCCACGACATGAAGCCGCCCATCATCGTGATGCCCATCGTCTGGTTGTAGCCGTAGATCTCGAACCCGAGCCAGTAGCCGGCGAACGGCAGGACCATCAGCGCCGAGAGCGCCACGAAGTTGCCGATGTACCCCATCCAGTCGTAGCGCGCGCGCTCCTCGTCGGTCTTGGCGCCGAGGAACCGGAAGGCCGCGTAGGCCGCGGCGATCGTGCCCCCGAACACGACGTTGGCGATGAGCCGGTGGATGTTGATCGGCATCCAGGTGAAGTTGTTCACCGCCTGCCACAAGGTCCCGGTGAACTTGCCGGTCTCGTCCACCCCCGCCGGCGACATCATGAAGGTGACCCACGAGTTCGACACGACCAGGATCGCGGTGCCGAGGAGGTTGGCGAAGATGCCGATCGCCACGTGCAGGCCCTTCCGCGGCCCCGAGAGCCACTTCCAGCCGTAGTACCAGAGGTACACGGTGAACGTCTCGGCGAAGAAGAGGGCGGCGTAGAGCCACATGGTTGGGCCGAAGATCCCGCTCATGAACGTCCAGAACCGCGGGTAGAGCGTGATCAGGAGAAACAGGAGGAGGCCGCCCAAGAGCGCGGTCGTCGAGAACGCGGCGAAGGTGAGCTTCACGAACTCGTGGGAGAGCCAGTCGTAGCGCCGGCCCTCCTCCGTGTCCATTCCCCGACGCCAGCCCATGAACTCGATGATCACGGCGAAGATCGGGACCCCCAGGATGAACGCCGCGAAGTTCAGGTGGATCTGGGCGATCACCCAGACGATCAGCCGCGAGCCGACGACAGGGAAGGCCCGGTAGGCACTCTCCTTCTGCTCCTGGGCGAGGCCGGGCGTCGCCAGCCACACCACGACCGCGGCGGCGAAGAGGACCAGGAAGAGCGGCCGAAGACCGGACGACTTCGGGCCTGGGGGGACGGAACGCGGTCGCACGATGGTCGCGCTGAGGCTCCTTCGGGGTCCAGGCACTGCCAACGGCGCCGGCGGGAGGCCCGGCCCGCTTGTTCCAATCGTCACAAGGGCGCCCGACTCTTTGTAGGGCAGCGAGGGGGGGCCTGTCAAGGGTGTCGGGCCGGCGGGCGGCGGCGTTGCGGCGCGCGGCACGAGTCTGCTACGCTCCGCGCGGCGCATCAGGCCCCCGAGCGACCACACGTGACCGCCGAGGTCGTCGCCCAAGCCCTCGTCTCCGGCCTGCTCATGGGGTGCGTCTACGCCCTGATCGCGGCCGGCCTCTCGCTCATCTTCGGCCTGATGGAGATCGTGAACTTCGCCCACGGCGAGTTCCTGATGCTGGCGATGTTCGCGGCCTTCTGGGCCTGGGCGCTCGGCGGGATCGACCCCGTCCTGGCCCTCCCGCTCACGACCGGCCTCCTCTTCGGCGTGGGCTGGCTCGTCTACCGGGGCGTGATCCGCCGGATCCTGGCCGCGCCGATGCTGGCGCAGGTCTTCGCGACCTTCGGGCTGGCCGTCTTCCTTCGTAGCGGGGCGCAGTTCCTCTGGACGCCTGACTTCCGGCTGGTCCAGAACCCCTGGATCCGGGGCCGGTTCTCCCTCTTCGGCCTCTTCGTGGGGGCGCCCCAGCTGGTCGCGGCGCTGGCCGCCCTCCTGGCCTTCGGCCTCCTCTACTGGTTCATCACCCGGACCGAGACGGGCCTGGCCCTCCAGGCCACGGCGCAGGACCGGCACGCGGCGGCCCTCATGGGCATCGACACCGAGCGCATGTACGCGCTCGGCTGGGGGCTCGGGGCGGGCTGCGTCGGCGTGGCCGGGGCTCTCCTCGCGAACTTCTTCTACGTGTTCCCGGACGTGGGAGCCGTCTTCGCGCTGCTCGCGTACGTCACGGTGGCGCTCGGCGGCTTCGGCAACGTGGCGGCGACGCTCTTCGGCGGGGTGCTGATCGGCCTGGTCGAGAACCTCGTCGGGCTCTGGGCCCCGGCATTCAAGTACGTCGGGGTCTTCTGCCTCTACCTCCTGGTCGTCCTCTGGCGGCCGCAGGGCCTCCTTGGGAAGTATTGAAGGCGCCGTGGTGGGCGACGGCGCCACCCGCCGGAGGTCAGGGATCGCGCTCGGCGCCGTGCTGGGCGCGGCGCTCCTCGCCTTCCCCTGGGTCTTCGAGAAGCCGTATCCGCGGGACGTCCTGATCCGGATCTTCCTCTACGCCCTCCTGGCGCAGGCGTGGAACCTCCTGGGCGGCTACTGCGGCCAGATCTCGCTCGGGAACGCCGTCTTCTTCGGGATCGGCGCGTACACGTCCTCGGTGTTGTCCCTCTGGTGGGGGATCTCGCCCTGGCTCGGGATGGCGGCCGGCATGGCGCTCGCCGTCCTCGTCTCCCAGGCGATCGGGTACCCGTGCTTCCGCCTCCGAGGCCACTACTTCGCGATCGCCACGATCGGCATCGGCGAGATCGTCCAGACGGTCGCCATCAACTGGGACGCCATCGGCGGCGCGCGCGGGGTGTGGCTCCCGATCAAGGCGGAGACCCTGGGAAACTTCCAGTTCCACCGCGCGAAGTGGGTCTACTACTACATCGCGCTTGCGCTCGTCGCGGCGGTCTTCGGGGCAACCGCACTGGTCGAGCGCTCACGGCTCGGCTACTACTTCCGCGCGATCCGGGAGGACCCGGACGCCGCCCAGAGCCTGGGGATCCCGCTCACGCGCTACAAGCTCCTGGCCATCGCTGGCTCGGCCGCCTTCACCGCGCTCGGCGGCACGTTCTACGCCCAGTACGTCCTCTTCATCGATCCCGAGTCCGTCCTCCCGACGTCGCTGTCCATCCTCGTCTGCCTGGTCGCGGTGCTCGGGGGCGTCGGCACCCTCTGGGGGCCCGCGCTCGGCGCCGCCGTGCTCATCTCCCTGTCGGAGACGACGCGGATCTGGCTCGGGGGCACGGGGAGGGCCGTCGACCTGATGCTCTACGGGGCGCTGATCGTCCTCGTCGCGGTCTTCCAGCCGCGGGGCCTCATGGGCCTGGTGGGCCGATTCGCCCGGCGCCCGGGCCGGCCAGCGCCCCCGGGGCCGGTCGCCGTGCCCCAGGGCACAGGCTAAGGGGCCAACGGAATGGATGGGAGCGTCGGCCCCCAGGTGGGGGGGTTCGGGGGGGAAGGGGTTGGGACTCCCCCCCTCCTGGAGGTCCGCGAGGTCACGAAGCGCTTCGGCGGGCTGGTGGCCAACCAGGGCGTCACCTTCGACGTGGCCCCGGGCGAGATCGTCGGGGTCATCGGCCCGAACGGCGCCGGGAAGTCGACGCTCTTCGACGTCGTCACCGGCTTCTACCGGCCCGACGCCGGGACGGTCCGGTTCGCCGGGGAGCGCGTCACGGGGCTCCGGCCGGACCAGATCAACCGTCGGGGCGTCGCCCGGACCTTCCAGAAGCTCCGCCCCTTCGCCGGCATGACGGTGCGCGAGAACGTGGTGGTCGGGGCGCTCCTCCGGGCCCCGTCGACGAGCGCGGCGCGGGACGAGGCCGAGCGCTGTCTCGCGCTCGTCGGCCTTGCCGACCGGGCCGACGCCCACGCCCGCGAGCTCTCGACCGGCCAGCGGAAGCGCCTCGAGATGGCGCGCGCCATGGCGACCGGGCCGCGGCTCCTCCTCCTGGACGAGGTCACGGGCGGCGTCGACCAGCGCTCGATCCCCGGCCTGGTCGCCCTGATCGGGCGGCTCCGCGACGAGGGCGTCACGCTGATCGTCATCGAGCACAACATGCGCGTCATCATGAGCGTCGCGACGCGCATTGTCGCGCTCCATCTCGGAGCGAAGATCGCCGACGGCCCTCCGGCCGACGTCGTGCGCGACCGCCGGCTGGTCGAGGCCTACCTCGGCGCCGCCTGGATCTAGCCTCGTGCTGCGGGTCGAGCGCCTCTCGGTCGCCTACGACGACTTCCAGGTGCTCTGGGACGTCTCGCTCGAGGTCCGCCCGGGCGAGATCGTCGCCCTCCTCGGGCCGAACGGCGCGGGGAAGTCGACCCTCCTCAACAGCGTGTCCGGACTCGTCCCCCCGCGGAGCGGGCACATCGAGCTCGACGGCCGGCGCGTCGACGGGCTGCC
>DASZOP010000200.1:0-5401 GCA_035550715.1 Gemmatimonadota bacterium
ACTCGGCCGTCTCCTCGACGGCTTGAGGCAGGGCGAAGACGACGATGTGGTCGCCGGCCTGGATGCGAGTGTCGCCTCTCGGGATCACGACCGCGTGGTCGCGCTGGATCGAGCCCAGGATGGCCCCGCCCGGCAGGTCCAGGTCCTTGACCAGCTTGCCCACGACACGCGACGACTCGTCCACCTGGACTTCCATCACCTCGGCCTGATTCCGATCCATGATCGCCATCGACAGGATGCGTCGGCCCCGGATCGTCTTGAGGATGCGGTTGGCGGTCGATAGCCGGGGGCTCACGGCAGCGTCGATGCCGACCCGGGTGATCAGCGGGATGTACTCGCTGCGCTTGATCAGGGTCACGACCTTGCGGGTTCCGAGGTGCTTGGCGAGGAGCGAGGCCAGCAGGTTGGTCTCGTCCTCGCTGGTGACGGCCGCGAGACCGTCCGTCTGGCCGATCCCCTCCTGGGTCAGCAGGTCGAGATCCGTGGCGTCTCCCTGGAGAACGAGCGCCTTCTCGAGGCGTTCGGCGAGCTTGAGGCAACGCGGCCGGCTCCGCTCCAGGATCGTCGCGTGGACCCCCTCGTGCTCCAGCATCTCCGCCAGGGCCAGCCCGACCCGGCCGCCGCCCAGGAGCATCACCCGCTCGATGTTCTTCCGCTCGAGGCCCAGGAGCCGGTACGCTTCTTTGAGGTGCCGCGCCTCAGAGACCAGGTAGATCTCGTCTCCCGGCAGGAGCCGCGTCTCGCCGTCCGGGATGATCGAGTCGCCGTTCCGGTCGATGGCGACGGTCAGGAAGTGGCGCTCCCGAAGCTGCCGTCCGATTTCGGCCAGGGTCTTCTGCGCGATCGGCGCGTCAGGGTGCACCGGCAGCCCCAGCAGGACGATCCGCCCCTCCGCGAACTCGGCCACGTCGCTGGCCTCCCTCCGCAGAAGGAGCTTCAGGATCTCACGCGCACATTCGCGCTCGGGGTTGATGAGGAAGTCGGCGCCGAACCGGCCCTTCTCCTGAAGCCGTTCCCGCTCGTAGTACTCGGGATTGCTGACCCGGGCGACCTTCTGGGGGACCTCGAACTGCGCGGCGACGAGGCACGCGATGAGGTTCACCTCGTCCATGTTGGTGACGGCGAGGAGGAGGTCCGCGCCGTCGACGCCCGCCTTCTCGAGCGCGTCCAGGCTGGCCCCGTTGCCTTCGATCACCAGGACGTCCAGCTGCGCCTGGATGCGGCCGACCAGCTCGGGATCGCGCTCGATCACGACGACATCGTGCCGCTCTGCCGAGAGGCGCATCGCGAGGTGGTACCCGACCTCTCCCGCCCCGATGACGATGATCCGCATCCGGGCAGTATATCGCGGGTAACGGATCTTTGCCGGGGGCCGGCCCCCCGCTTACGTTCCCGGGTGAAAGCTCCAGCCGCGAGGAGGGATCCTGGATGGCCAAGGAACTGCGCTGCAACGACATCATGCCGGGCTGCGATTTCGTGGCCCGTGGCGAGACCGAGCAGGAGATCATGGCCAAGGCCGCCGAGCACGCCAGGGAGAAGCACGGGCTGAACGAGATCGACGAGGAGACGGCGAAGAAGGTCCGCTCGCAGATCCGGACAGCCTGATCAGCGCCTGAGCATACCCCACTCGGCCCGGAAGAGGCCGGTGAGTGGTAGGTAGAGCGGATGGCTCCGTTGGAACGTGAAGGCGGACGGATGGAGTGCCTTCACGAGCCCGACCGCCTCCAGCCGTCGCAGGGAGTTCACGGTCCCCTGCGGGCTGACCCCGCTCCAGAGCGAGAGATCCCACGGCCGCGGCGCGGCATCCTCCTGGCGGTAGAGCTCACGCAAGGTTCGAAGGGTGGCGACACCGACGAACACCCCGTCCAGGGGCCAGCCGCCAGGCGGTTCCCGCCTGAGACCGATCCGTCGAATCCTCGACACCCTGCTTCTTCCTTTCGCCCCCCTATTCATTTCGGCGCCGTGTGCTAATGAACTTGTCTAGTTCATTTACACACTGCGCCAGCAGGAGGCGTGCCGATCCATCTCGCACACTGCACTAGCAGGAGGAGCCGATCGCCCGGCCGCCGGCCTAGTAGGTCGGCATCGAGCGATCGACCTCCTCGGCCCACGCCTTGATCCCTCCGCGGACGTTCTTGAGGCGCGTGAAGCCGGCCTCCTGAAGGAACTCGACCGCCCGCGCGCTCCGGACGCCGGTCTTGCAATGGACGTAGTAGGTGCGGGTCCAGTCGAGCTCGTGGACCCGTGCCGGCAGCTCCGAGAGCGGCAGGAGCTCCGCTCCTTCGATGTGGCAGATCTGCCACTCGTGGGGCTCGCGGACGTCCAGGACGGTGACGTCCTCGCCGCGCTCGAGCGCGGCCGCGACATCGCCCACGGCGATTTCCGGGACACCCGCCTCCGGGAGGCCCACCTCCCGGGGCGCCTCCGCGGCCGGGCCGATCCCACAGAACTCCTCGTAGTCGATCAGCTCGGTGATCGTCGGCCGGTCGCCGCAGACGGGGCAGTCCGCGTCCCGCCTGAGCTCGAGCGTCCGGAAGCTCATCGCGAGGGCGTCCACCATGAGCAGCCGCCCGATCAGGGGATCGCCGGCTCCCAGGATCAGCTTGATGACCTCGGTCGCCTGGATCGTGCCGAGAAGTCCGGGCAGGATCCCCAGGACACCCCCCTCGGCGCAGGATGGAACCAGGCCCGGCGGCGGGGGCTCCGGATACAGGCAGCGGTAGCAGGGCCCGCCCGGCGCGGCGAACACCGACGCCTGCCCCTCGAATCGGAAGATCGAGGCGTAGACATTGGGCCGGCCGGTCAGGACGCAGGCGTCGTTGACGAGATAGCGGGTCGGGAAGTTGTCGGTCCCGTCGGCCACGATGTCGTACGCGGCCGCGAGGTCGAGGGCGTTCTCGCTCGTGAGCCGCGTTTCGTGGGTCTCGATCACGATGTGGGGGTTCAGATCCTGAAGCCGCTCCCGGGCCGACTCGAGCTTGGACCGCCCGACGCTCCGCTGGCCGTGCAGGATCTGCCGCTGGAGGTTCGACTCGTCGACCACGTCGAAGTCGACGATCCCGATCCGGCCGACGCCGGCGGCTGCGATGTAGAGCGCCAGCGGCGAGCCGAGGCCGCCGGCGCCGACCAGGAGCACGCTCGCGCCCTTCAGTCGAAGCTGGCCCTCGAGCGTGACTTCGGGCATGATGAGGTGCCGGCTGTAGCGGCGGATCTCCTCGTTGGAGAGCTCATTCCTGGGCATGTCATCCTCCCTTTCCCTGGAATGTGTCTCCAAGCCGGCTCCGCCGCCGGCCCCGCGTTGAACGGAGGCGGGGGAGCGGCCGTCCCCGGAGAAGCATGCCGTCGAAACGGATCCTAGTGCCGGGCCTGATCGCGGGCGCCCTCCTCCTCCTGGCCGGCCGTCAGGCCGATACTCCTCGCGAAGCACCCCCGATCGGCGCCGAGCCCAGGCTGACCAGCTCGGCCTGGCTCTCCCTCCTTCCCGACGGCGAGACCAAGCGCCGGTTCATCCTCGACTGCGCCGGCTGCCATCAGCTTGACGAGGGGATCGTACGGGTCGCGGGAGCCCCACGGAGCCTCGAGAGCTGGATCGAACGAATCCAGCAGATGCTCTCCTTCGCGGGCGCCTCCACGGGCTTCCCGATCATGGCCCCGAGCCGGGAGGCCGAGACGACCGCGGAATGGCTCGCCTCGAGCCTGGGGGAAGCCGATCCCTCCCCCACCACCCCCGGCGCCATCCCCGACGGATACGTGGTCGACGAGTTCCCTCTCCCGCGCCCGGACCTTCCCCACGACGTGGCCGTGGATCCCGACGGGCGGATCGTGGTGACCGGCATGCTGACCGGCGTCATGTACGTCCTGGACCCCGCCACCGGCGCCTTCGCCCAGGAGTCGATCCCCGAGAGCGGGCCGCGTGCGGTCGAGGTCGACGACGAGGGCACGTGGACGGTCGTCTTCGGCGACCCCCGGGCGATCGGCCGGCGGCCGGCGGGCGCGACCCGCTACCAGGTGTGGCCGGTCGGGATGTACCCGCACGAGGCGGCGGTCGACGGCCGCGGGCGGATCTGGTTCAACGGCCACTTCACCAAAGACCCCGAGCTCCTCGGGTACGTCGATCCGGTCAGCGGCGAGGTCCGTACCTTCGAGGTCCCGGTCCCCGCCATGCCGGACGGCGGCAGCACGATCCCCTACGGGCTCAGGGCGGCCCCGGACGGCTCGATCTGGATGACCGAGCTGGTGGGGGGCCGGCTGGTCAAGTTCGACCCCGAGCAGGAGGCGTTCGGCCTGTACCCTCTCCCCTCGCCCTGGAGCGGCCCGCGCCGGCTCGACGTCGCCCCCGACGGCACGGTGTGGGTCCCCGAGTTCAGCGCCAACCGGCTGGCCCGCTTCGACCCCAGGGCGGAGACCTTCACCGAGTACGAGCTGCCGGTGAAGGACGCCCTCCCCTACGTGGCGCGAGTGGGCCCGGACGGGGCCGTCTGGGTGGGAACGGCCGGCGCCGACCTGGTGGCCCGTTTCGATCCGGCGACGGAGTCCTTCACGCTCGTCCCCCTGCCGACTCCGGGCGGCCTGATCCGGCATCTGGACGTGGACGTGCGAACCGGCGACGTGTGGGGCGCGACCGGAGATTTCCCCGCCCGGACCCCGCGCCTCTTCCGGATCCGCCCGCCGCGCTAGTCGAGTATACTTCGGGCGGAGTCTCAGAAACCCCATTCCTCTGCCTGGAGGCCCGCATGATCTCCGACCGTCTCAGGGAGCTCTTGGACGAGCACCGCGTGAAGTACGAGGTCATCCACCACCCGGTCGCCTATACCGCCCAGGAGGAGGCCGCCGTGGCCCACGTCCCCGGCGCGCAGTGGGCGAAAACGGTCGTCGTCCTGACGGACGGCGATCCGGTCCTCGCCGTCCTCCCGGCCCACCGCAGGATCGATCTCCAGCGCTTCCGGAAGGTGACCGGGGCCGACGAGGTCCAGCTCGCCGGAGAGACCCAGTTCCGCGAGCTCTATCCCGACTGCGAGCTGGGCGCCATCCCGCCGTTCGGGAACCTCTACGGGCAGACCACGTTCGTGGACGAGGAGATGCGGACCGAGGAGGCGATCGCCTTCCACGCCGGGGACCACGAGACCGCCATCCGGATGGCGTACTCCGACTTCGAGGACCTGGCCGAGCCGGTCCCGGAGATGTTCACCGCCGACGACGAGTAGCGCCCTGGAGCGGCGCCCGGATCCTCGCGAACCCGGGCGCCCCTCTCAGACGCCTCTCTAGAACAGGACGCTGACGGAGAAGTTGTTGGTGCCGCCGAGGCGGCCCCAGTCGCGGTACGCGTAGTCGAACGCCGAGCCGAACGACGCGAAGTCGAACTGCAGGCCCGCTCCGAAGCCGAGGCCCCGGAACACGTCGT
>DASZOP010000201.1:0-10325 GCA_035550715.1 Gemmatimonadota bacterium
CGCGTTCGAGAACTCCAGCAGCGGTTCCCCGACCTGCCGGTCTGGCCGGTCACGGGGCGGGACGGCCTGGTGCGGGTCTTCCTCGGTCGTTTCCAGAACGAGGCTGCGGGGGACCCCGCCCGCGAGCGCGTCCGAGGTGCAGGATATCCCGACGCGTGGGTCGTCAGGGCGCCGTAGCGGGGTCGCTGGCGTCGTTCTTCTTCTTACGCTGACGGCGCTGCTGACCGTGACCGGGCGGGTTGCCGCCCAGACGGGCGGTACGGCGGCGACCACCGGCTTCCGTCTCGAGCAGAACTTCCCCAACCCGTTCACCCCCGGCGTCAGCCCGACGATCTTCACCTATCGGCTGGAGAGCGAGGGCCACGTCCGGCTCACCGTCTACAACCTCCTCGCCCAGGAGGTCGCGATCCTGGTCGACCAGCGTCAGGGCCGCGGGCTTCACCGGGTAGCGTGGGACGGCCACGACCGGAACGGAGAGGCGGTCCCGGCCGGGGTCTACTGGTACAAGCTGGAGGCGGGGAGCCAGACGGCGCTCAAGCGTCTACGGGTCCGCGCGGGCTCGGAGCTCACGGGCGCGCAGGACACGCTTCAGGGGATGCGGTAGAGGAGCCGTCCGCAGCTCTCGCAGGTCGTCGGCGCGTCGCCGAGATCGGCGATCTTCGCGGTCGGGTACTGCACGAAACAGCCGTAGCAGACACCGTTCCGGACGGGTACGAGGGGACGGTCGTACTTGGTCGCGATGCGGTCGAAGCGACGCAGCACGGCGCGGTCGATCCCGGCCCTGAGGCTTTCGATCTCGGCGTCGATGGCGGCTTCGCCCCCCGTCTCGAAACCGATCAGCTCGTAGCTCTGGTCCTGCAGGTCCCGCTTGAGCTGCAGCAGGTCCTGCAGCGCGATCAGATGCTCGACCCTGATGTCCACGGCGACCTCCTCCCTCAGCCGGTGGACCGCTCGAGGGCCTCGAAGAATCCGTCGGCCGTCTCCACCCCGTCCAGCTGCGAGAGGTTCCCGGGCTCCTTGCAGAACTGGGCGATCTTCCCCAGGACGGGCAGGTACTGGTTGGAGATCTCGACCGGAGGCGCGACGATCAGGAAGATGTGATGCACCGGCTTGCCGTCGATCGCGTCGAAGTCGAGCCCTTTCGAGGTGCGACCGTAGGCGACCCGCAACCGATCGACGACGAGCGATCGGCAATGGGGGATGGCGACGTGCTTGCCGATGCCGGTGGAGCCCAGCGTCTCACGCTTCCGAAGAAGCTTGAACAGAGTCTCCTGTGCGCCGTCGTCCAATCCCAGCAATCCCACCAGCTCGCGGAGCGCCTCGTCCTTGGTCCCGGCTTCGAGATCGAGGGACACTTCGTTCGGGGACAGGAAATCGATCAGCCTCATGGGAAACTCATCCTCCGTTCTGCAGGCGTCGGAGCCGGCGCCCCCCGACAGCGGGGAAAACTCTACCATGTCCGGCCGCCGCTCGCCGCCTCGCCCGGTTTCAGAAGTCGCGACGCAGGCGGACCAGGAAGCGCGGTCCGTCGTCCGGCTCGCCGGTGTCGGTGACCCGCTGGGCCACGAAGAGGCCGACATAAGAAAAGAGGTTGATGCCTGAGACGCCAGCCCCGAGGTCGGCGTGCCATACGTCGTAGTCGTCGACCGCCCCGGCGTCGCCGAATCCGACCACGTGCCACGAGAGGAACAGGGCGTCGAGGGGTCGAAACAAGGGCAGCGGGAAACGCGCTTCCGTGGAGATCTGGAGCGCCTCGTCGCCGACGAAGCGGGCGGCCGGAAAACCCCGCAGCGAGCCCGGGCCGCCGAGGGAGGCCTTCCGTTGGGGGGGCACGCCGTCGCCGTCCAGGGGTGCCATCCAGACCAGGCGGGCGTCCCACCAGACATCGGTCCCGAATCGCGTGTAACGGCGCACGTCGACGAGCCCGCGCACGAAGTCGACGTCGGCCCCGAGCGGTCCGCCGGCCCCTTCGAACTCCACCTCGACGCGCCAGCCAGGAGCCGGCAGGAGCGGGCTCTGGACGTCCCGGGTGTCGAGACGGCCGCCCACGGTGATGCTCCGGAGGTCGCCTTCCTCGATCTCCGGGTTGTCACGGAAGTCCTCGTCGCCGCCGAAGAGAACGAACGGGGATCGATTCCGCTCCGAGCGCTGGCTCGCGTCCAGGAGGGCGACGCTCCCGGCCAGCCGCCCGTCGACGGTCTCCCCGAGGAGCACCACCCGGAGCCCTTTCTCGCGCCACCAGTCCATGAGGTCCGAGCCGGCCAGGAAGGTCGCCAGGTCGTTCTCCCGCTGGGTGATCCGCCAGTCGTCGAAGGTCGCCGTCCGCTGGAAATGCTCCAGGCGGAGCCGGAACTCGCCTGCAAACGGGAGGCGTTGCTCGATCCAGGCGTTCCAGTGGGCCCGGGACCGGGCGGTCGAGCGGCCGTAACGGGCCCCCAGGGCCGGGGTTCGCGCAGGATCGACCGGTTCCAGGTCCAGGCCCCACGCCGGGACGAGGCCGTCGATCCGGTTGTAGCCGGCCACCGTGACGCCGTAGATGCCGTGCAGATCGATCAGCCAGGGCAGGACCGGCCCCGCGCCCTCGGCGTCGGGGAGTGCCGGCCCGTCCTGCTCGACGCCCGGAAGCGCCGGCGGCGCGGGCTCGTTCTCGACGCCGCCGCCGAGCGGAATCGGCTCCGAGGGGCGGCGCTCCTGCGCCCGGGCGTCCCGCGTCGCGGCGACCAGGGTGATGGCGCCGATGACCAGGAGCCGGGTCGGAAGGGTCCGCCCGGCTAGGCGGTCCAACGGTAGAACCTGGTGCGCAGGGATCCCTCGACGGCCAGCGCCCCGGCATAGCCAGACCCGACCCGGACGTCGACCAGGGACCATCGCCCGCCCTCCTCGGGGCGAGCGGGGAGGGTGACCGCGAGAGCCGACGGATGGGGCTCGACCGGCACCGCGAAGCGGGGGAGCGCCGAAGGCAGGCCTCGCTCCAGCCCGTGTCCCGAGGCCTTGAGCCAGGCCTCCTTGCGCGTCCAGCAGGCGAAGAAGGCGGCCGGCCTGAGCCGGGCCGGGACGCGTCGCAACGCCTCCGCCTCGCCGGGCGCGAAGAACCGTCGCGCCAGACGCTCGTACGGGACCCCGCGCCGGAGACGCTCGACGTCGACGCCGACGGCCCGCCCGCGGGTCACCGCCACGAGCGCCACGTCCTCCGAATGCGCGAGGTTGAAATCGAGCTCTCCGTCGCCCTTGAGGCGCGGCTTGCCGCTTCCTCCCGCGACGAGCGGGACATCCGAGGGGGACACGTCGAGGTAGACCGACAGAACCGCGCGCAGCGCGGCCCGGCCGGCGACGTAGCGGGTCTGGTGGACCGCGAAGCGGTGACGCTCCGCCCGGCGCCGCTCCTCGTCCGAGAGCGATTTCCAGGCCCGCCCGGGGTCGATCGAGGACAGCGAGATCCGCCAGACATGGACTTCGTCATCCTCCAGGCGTGGCTTGCCCCGAGGCGTCTCCCAGCGCGCCATCGGTCGTCTCCCGTCGAAATCGTGCGGAGGATGTGGAACTCGGTCTCGCGGCGCGATAGACTCCAACCTAATGGAGGACCCCTTCGTGCGCACGACGCTGATCGCCCTCGAGAAGGGCGAGCTGGGCCTCGACGAGGCATGCCGCCGCCTATCAGGCTGGCCCCACGAGCGGCTCCCCTTCGCCACCATCGATCACCGGCGGGAGGAGCGGACCGGGCTTCCCGAGGTCGTCTTCTGCGAAGGCAAGACCCCTCTCCACGCGGCGGCCATCGCCGAGCGGATCTGGCTCCGCTCGGGCCGGATGCTGGCGACCCGGGCTGGCACCGATCACGCCGCGGCCCTCGCTGGCGCGGTTCCGGGCGCCGTCCACAATCCGGTCGCGCGTACGGTCTCGGCCGGGGCGCCCGAGGTCACGAGCGGCGGCCTCGTGCTCGTGATCACCGCCGGCACCAGCGATCAGCCGGTCGCGGAGGAGGCGATCGAGACCCTGCGCATGTTCGGACGTCCCGTCGAGACCGTGGTCGACGTCGGTGTCGCCGGCATCGATAGGATCCTCGAACGGCGCGATTCGATCGCCGCCGCGTCGGCGGCGGTCGTGGTGGCGGGCATGGATGGCGCCCTGGCGTCGGTGGTCGGGGGGATGGCGCGCGGGCTCGTGATCGCCGTGCCGACCAGCGTCGGATACGGGGCGTCGTTCCAGGGTCTCGCGGCGCTGCTCACGATGCTGAACAGCTGCGCCCCCGGGGTGGTGGTCGTCAACATCGACAACGGCTTCGGAGCGGGCGTGGCGGCGGCGCGGGCGAGCGCCGATGGCCGGGCCTCGGCCGAGCACGGCCTCAGACGAGCGGCGGGGAGCCTCGATGCGTGATCTGGAGCCGACCGCCGACCGCGCCGTACCCGCGCTCGCCGGTGCCCGGCGGGTCCTGCGCGACCTGGTCCTCTTCCTGCCGCAGTTCGTCCTGCTCCTCAAGCGGCTGATCGGCGATTCCCGCGTCCCCCGGCGGAGCAAGCTCGTCCTCGGCGGAACCCTTCTCTATCTCCTGTCGCCCCTGGACATCGTTCCCGACTTCGTCCCGGGTCTCGGGCAGGTCGACGACGTGGTGGTGGTCCTGCTCGCCCTGCACAGCCTCCTCAACCGGGTGGACGAGTCGGTCGTCCTCGAGCACTGGGATGGAAGCCAGGACCTGATCCGCGCCGTCCGGAGCGGGCTCGCTGCCATCTCGCAGCTCCTGCCGGGGGAGCTGGAGCGGCGCGTTTGAAGACAGATCCGACGCGTGGGCGTCGTTGCTGGAGCACGCGATCGCGGATAGATTCATCCAGCTGCGAGAGGCGCGAATGATCCGCAGCATGACGGGTTACGGTCGCGGCGAGGTCGAGGCCGGGGGATACCGGTTTCTCGCCGAGATCAAGTCGGTCAATCACCGGTTCCTCAACACCCACATCCGGCTTCCGCGCGAGTTCTCGCATCTGGAGAGCTTCGTGGCGGCGCGCTGTGCGACCCGATGCGAGCGCGGGCACCTGGCCGTCAACGTGGAGATCGAGCCCACCGGGAGGGCCGATGGCCACTCGCCACGGCTCAACCACGACGTGCTGGACCGGCTCCTGGGCATCGCCGAGCGCCTCGAGGGGCTCCCCGGAGTGCGGAGCGGGATGTCGGTCGAGTCGCTGATGGAACTCCCGGGCGTACTGGCGTGGGAGCCCGAGGTCCGGCTCGAAGAGGCCGTGTTCCGGGATGGAGCGGAACGGGCGCTGGACGCCGCCCTGGACGCTGTCGTGGAGAGCCGGAGCGCGGAGGGGCGGGCGCTGGCCGGCGACTTCACGAGCCGGCTGGCCATGCTTCGGGAGCTGCGGGACGGGGTGGTGGCCCTGGCGCCGCAGCGTGAGGAGCGCGAGCGGGAGCGTCTCCAGGCCAAGGTCCGCGCCCTGCTCGGCGTCGACCATGACGCCGCGATCGAGCAGCGTGTGGCTCAGGAGATCGTCCTCCTCGCCGATCGTCTGGATGTGTCCGAAGAGCTGACCCGGATGGCCGCGCATCTCGATCATTTCGAGTCGGAGCTCGGGAGCAGCGGCGAAGCGGTCGGAAGGAAGCTGACGTTCCTCCTGCAGGAACTCGGGAGGGAAGCCAACACGATCGCCTCCAAGTCGAACGATGCCGAGATGCAGCGCCTGGCGATCGAGATGAAGGCGGAGCTTGAGAAGATGCGGGAGCAGGCGGAGAACGTGGAATGACAGGCGGCGACGCGCCCCCGCGCCCTGGTGCGAGCCCCTTCCCGATCGTGTTGACGGCGCCCAGCGGGGCCGGCAAGACGACGGTCGCCCGTGAGATCTTCAAGCGCTTCCCGTATATCCGGTTCGCGGTATCGCTGACGACGCGGGACCCGCGGCCGGGGGAGATCGAGGACGCCGATTATCGATTCGTGGGCGAGGCCGAGTTCGGGCGCGCGCGGGACGCGGGTGAACTGGTCGAGTGGGCGGTCGTCCACGGACACCTGTACGGCACCCCGCGGGGCGACATCGAAGATGCGCTCGGTGCCGGGCACCATGTGCTGCTGGACGTGGACGTCCAGGGGGGAGCGAGCCTGCTCGACCTGTACCCCGAGGCGGTCTCGATCTTCCTGCTGCCTCCGTCCTACGCGGCCATGGAGGCGCGTCTGCGTGGCCGCGGGACCGAGTCGCCCGAGGCGATCGCCGGCCGGCTCGACGACGCGGTCGGCGAGATCGACTCGGTGAGGCGTTACGATTACGTGATCGTGAACCGCGAGCTGGACGACACCGTCGACACGTTCGCGAACATCATCCACGCCGAAGAGCACCGTCGCTCACGGCTGGAGGAGCTGGATCGCTGGATCGACATCCACTTCCCGCGCGCGGCGGGCGCCCGGCGGGAAGCCCATTGAAACCGAGAAGGAGGTCACCCATGAAGGTGTTCACACCGGGACAGGCCGCGGCGGCGACGCCGGATCGCAACAAGTACGAGGCGCTCGTCGTGGCCGCCGCCTACGCGCGGAAGCTCAACGAGCTTCCCAAGGAGGGCGGGAAGGAGTGGAAGAAGAAGTACACGACGCGCGCCCTCGAGGACCTGGTCGAGGGCGAAATCGAGTACGACATCGTCGAGAAGAGGCCCGCGGGCTCGTGAGCGACCTGTTCGCCGGCCGTGTCGTCACGCTTGGCGTGACGTCCGGGATCGCCTGCTACAAGGCGGTCGACCTGATGCGCGACCTGCAGCGCGAGGGGGCGCGAGTTCGGGTCGTGCTGACGCGCTCCGCCTCCGAGCTCGTGCGTCCGGCTTTGTTCGAGGCCCTGTCGGGGGAGCCGGTCGGCACCGAGCTGTGGGCCGACTGGCCGGCGGGCGCGGACGAGCAGGATTACGCCCGCTTCCCGCATCTGGACTTCGCGCGCGGCGTGGACGCGGTCCTGGTCGCGCCGGCCACGGCGAACATCCTGGCCAAGGCCGCTGCCGGACTGGCCGACGACCTCCTCAGCACGACGCTCCTGGCCGTGGACCCGCGCCGGACGCCGGTCGTCTTCGTGCCCTCCATGAACTCGACCATGTACGCCCACCCCGCGGTGGTGGCCAACCGGGAGCTGCTGCGAAAGCGGGGGTCGTGGCTGGTGACGCCGGACGAAGGGCCGCTGGCGTGCGGCGAGTTCGGCGTCGGCCGGTGGCCGGGCAGCGCCCCCATCCTGGCCGCGCTCGACCGGCTCCTGAACGGAAACGGCGCTATGGCCGGGCGGCGCGTGGTGGTGACGGCCGGGCGGACGGAGTCCGAGATCGATCCCGCCCGCACGCTGACCAACCGCTCCTCGGGCCGGATGGGGTTCGCGGTCGCGCGGGCCGCCTGGAGGCACGGGGCCGAGGTCACCCTGATCCATGGCCCGGGCGGGCTGGAGGCGCCCCCGTACGTGACCACGGTCCCCGTCCGGACCGCCGAGGAGATGGCCGAGGCCGTTCTCGAGGCCCTGCCCGGCGCGGCCCAGCTGTGGATGACGGCGGCGGTCAACGACTGGCGTCCGGTCCATCCGTCCGCGGTCAAGATCAAGAAGTCGGAGTGGGATGGTATTCTCGAGCTCGAGCCGTCCGTCGACGTGCTGGCCCGCGCCGTCGTCGAGCGCGACCCCGGGACCGTCGTCGTCGGGTTCGCGGTCGAGACCGACGATCCCGAACGGCGGGCGGAGGAGAAGCGGATCGCCAAGGGATGCGACTACATCGTGGTGAACAACCCCCTCGAGGAGGGGGCGGGCTTCGCCCACGAGACCAACGCCGTGACGCTCCTGGGCCCCGAGGGGTTCCGGATGCGATTCGACCGCATGCCGAAGGAAGCCCTCGCCGACCACCTGCTTCGCGAGGTGGTCGAGCGGGTGGGCGTGGGCAGCCCCGTCCGGTGACGGGGAGCGATCGCGAGGAGGTCCGCCGGCGGCTCGTCCACGCGCGGATGCTCGGCGAGCGCTACCTGTATCGAGCCCCGCGGGGAGTGGCGGTGGCGGAGGCCGCGGAGGCCGCGACCTCCGAAGTCGTCGGCGGGCCGACGCTGGCTCCGGCCGGCGGGGGCTTCGACGCGGCGGGGTGGGAAGAGCTCCGCGAGCAGGTCATGACGTGCACCCGCTGCGAGCTCCACAGGACCCGCACTCAAGGGGTCTTCGGAAGCGGCACCCCCGCCTCGCGGTTCATGGTCGTGGGCGAGGCGCCGGGTTTCCACGAGGATCGGCAGGGAGAAGCATTCGTTGGCAAGGCCGGGCAGCTCCTGACCAGGATCCTGGGGGCGATCGGGTTCTCGAGAGACGAGGTCTTCATCACCAACATCCTGAAGAGCCGGCCGCCCGGGAACGCCGATCCCGCGCCGCATCAGGTCCAGGCCTGCCTTCCGTACCTGGAGCGGCAGATCGAGCTGCTCCGGCCGGCGGTGATCCTCGCCCTCGGACGGCACGCGGCGCGGACCTTGCTCGGCGTGGACGGCGCGATGGCCGCCTTGCGTGGGCGCGTGTTCGAGTTCCGGGGCGTTCCGCTGGTGGCGACGTACCATCCGGCGGCTCTCCTCCGAAACCCACAGCTCAAACGTCCCACCTGGGAAGACGTCCAGCTCGCACGGCGCGTGTACGACGAACGGATGGGGATGGGAGAGGAGGGCACGCCGAATGGATGAAGCGATCGTCGCGGTGAAACCCTCCGCGCGGCCGATCGACCGCGTCTCGCCGCACTCCGACGAAGCCGAGATCTCCGTCCTCGGCGCCATGCTCCTCGAGGAGACAGCGGCCGACCGTGCGATGGAGATCCTCACCGAGGACGACTTCCATCATCCGGCCCATCGACAAATCTTCCGCGCCGCCTCGGGGCTCCGGAACCAGGGGCACGCGCCCGACGCGCTGGCGGTGCGCGAGGAGCTGAGACGCCTCGGGAGCCTCGACGAAGCGGGGGGTGGGGAGTACCTGGCCCGGATCGTCGATATCGTCCCCACCGCCGCCAACCTTCCCTACCACGCCCGTATCGTCCAGGACCTGGCCGTCAAGCGGCGGCTGATCCGGGCCGGTACCGAAATCGTCTCCGAGGCGTACGAGTCGGCGGACGATTCGGACCAGCTCCTCAATCGCGCCGAGGAACGGATCTTCCGCCTCTCGGAGCACCGGTTCAAGCGATCGTTCACCCCGATCAGCCAGCTCCTCCAGGGCGCGATCATGCAGCTCGAGACCCTCTCTTCGCGGCGCGAGGCGATCACGGGGGCTCCCACCGGCTTCAAGGACCTCGACGAGATGACGGCCGGATTCCAGCTCAGCGATCTGATCATCGTGGCGGGACGTCCGTCGATGGGCAAAACCTCCTTCTGCCTCAACGTCGCCGCGCATGCGGCCATCGTGGAGGACCTCCCGGTCGCCGTCTTCAGCCTCGAGATGTCGATGGAGCAGCTCGTCCAGCGTCTCATCTCGACGGAAGCGCTCGTATCGCTGAAGACCCTCCGCACCGGTCAAGCCTCGAGCGAGCAGTGGAAGAGCGTCGCCGACGCCTGCGACCGCCTGAGGCGGGCCGCCATCTACATCGACGACAGTGGCCTCCTGAGCGTCCACGACATGCGTGCCAAGGCGCGGCGCCTCAAGCAGCAGCGCGACATCGGGCTGGTGATCGTGGACTACCTCCAGCTCATGGAGAGCGGCATGCGCGCCGAGAGCCGGCAGCAGGAGATCACCGAGATCAGCCGCTCCCTGAAGGCGCTGGCCAAGGAGCTCAACATCCCGGTGATCGCGCTGTCCCAGCTGTCGCGGGGCCCGGAGCACAGGGCGGACCAGCGGCCGCGGCTGGCGGACCTGAGAGAAAGCGGTTCCCTGGAGCAGGATAGCGATCTCGTCCTCTTCCTCTACCGGGACGAGTACTACAACCCGGAGAGCACCGACAAGAAGGGGATCGCCGAGATCATCATCGGGAAGAACCGGAACGGGCCGACGGGCATGATCGAGCTGGCGTTCCTGGCCAACTACATGCGGTTCGAGAACCTGGACGCCTTCCACACGCGGATGCCGTGACCGCCCGCCCCCGGACTCGCTTCACCTGCACCTCCTGCGGGGCCGTCGCTCCGCGGTGGGCGGGCCGGTGCGCGGATTGCGGGGAGTGGAACACGCTGGTCGAGGAGAGGGTCGAGGCCGGAGCCGGACGCCGCGCCGAAGAGGCGACGCCCGTCCATCGGCTGACCGACGTGAACGCCGCCGAGCTCGAGCGGATCGGCTCGGGAACGACCGAGCTGGACCGCCTCCTGGGCGGCGGGATCGTGCCGGGCGGCCTCTACCTGGTCGGGGGCGAGCCCGGGATCGGGAAGTCGACGCTCCTCCTCCAGGTGG
>DASZOP010000202.1:0-2079 GCA_035550715.1 Gemmatimonadota bacterium
GTCGCCCGTGGTCACCGCGGCGCGCGCGCGACCGGCCACCCGCCGCGCCGCGGCGGCGACGATCTCGAGGGCCGGGCTCTCTCCGTGGCGGTCCACCAGGACGTCGACCAGCTCGCTCGCCAGGACGTCGTACCGCTTCGGATAGGCGGCGCGGGCGACGGGGGAGAGCCGGTAGACGTAGGTGGGACGGCCGGGCTGGGGCTCGCCCCTGCCGCGCTCGACCAGACCCGCCCCCTGGAGGGTCGCCAGGTGCTGGCGGACGGCGGCCGGGCTGACGCCCAGTCGCTCGGCCAGGGTCTGGGCGCCCAGCTCCTCCCGGATCAGGAGATCCAGGATCTCGCGCTTCGTCCCCGAGGGAAGGGTGGCTCTGTCCAGCGCTCCCATGCAGTTATAATAGTTGGGACTTGCAAAACTGTCAAATCTCTGTTATCATGCGGGAGAAAGAACGGTACGAGACCATCGCCTGTCAACCCCATCCTTCGGAGGATGCCGACATGAAACGCCTGTTCACGACCCTCCTCGCCCTGTCCGCCGTCCTTTCCCTGACGGCCACCGCGGGCGCCCAGGTTGCGACCACCCACGACGAAGCGCGCATGACCGCGCCCCCGGGCGGCGCCTTCCAGCCCGTCAGCGAGCTGGTCGAGCTGCCCGACTTCCTGCCCGGGATGGGCACCCTGTACGTGGATCCGGCGACCCTGCCGGCCGGCCCGTTCCTGGCCTACGACCGGGACGGGAACCTGGTCAGCTCCATCTACATGATCCCGCTGTCCTCCATGAACGAGCAGAAGAACTTCAGCGGGCTCGACGTCGCCGCGGCGGAAGCGGACCACGTGGACATCACCTACAACGCCGGCCATCCGGGCGTCGCCGAGCCGCACTACCACTTCGTGGTGTGGTACGTCTCGCCCGAGACGGCGGCCGCGCTCAAGTAGCGGACGCGATGGTCACCAGGCGGAGGTTCCTGCAGGCCGGCGGGCTCACGCTCGCCGGCCTCTCCGCCCCGGGCCCTGCGCGCGGCTCGCTCGGCGCGCTGCTCGGCCTGGGAGACGAACGACCAGCGACGGGCATCAAGCCTGTCGAGATCCGGATGCGGAGCGACGTGCTCGGCTCGAAGGTGTGGTTCGATCCGATCGGCGTCCTGATCGAGCCGGGGAGCACGGTCCGCTGGGTGATCGAGGCGAGCGTCCACTCGACGACCGCCTATCACCCGGCCAACGGTGGGCACTCGCTGCGGATCCCGGAGGCCGCCGAGCCGTGGGACTCGGGGATCCTGACCCGGCCCGGCCAGAGCTTCGAGACGACGCTCACGGTTCCCGGGGTCTACGATTACTTCTGCATCCCCCACGAGGCCGGCGGCATGGTCGGCCGGATCGTGGTCGGGGAGCCCGGGCAAGGTCCCGGCACGCGGTCCTTCGACTGGTTCGCCGGCCGCCCGGAGGGCGCCGACTGGCGTCCCGTCCCGGTCGCCGCCCGGAAGGCGTTCCCGCCGGTCGAGCAGATCGTGCGCGAGAAGATCGTCCGGCTGGCCGCCACGTAGAGGTCGCGTGCCAATCCGCATCAAGCGCGCCTACGAGGAGCCGTCGCGGAGCGACGGGCTGCGTGTGCTCGTGGACCGGCTCTGGCCGCGGGGGCTCAAGAAGGAGGACGCCGCCATCGACCAGTGGCGGAAGGAGCTCGCCCCTTCGGACGGGCTCCGGCGCTGGTTCGGGCACGATCCGGAGCGCTGGCAGGAGTTCCGTCGCCGCTATCTCGTCGAGCTCGAGAACCACGAGGACGAGCTCGTCGAGCTGGCCGGCGAAGCCCGAAACGCTCGGGTGACCCTCGTGTTCGGTGCCCGCGACGCCGAACGGAACAACGCCGTGGTTCTCAGGGAACGGCTCGAGGAGCTGATGGACTGAGCCGGGAGCGGAGCCGTACGACGCCCGCTCGGCGCGAAGCCCCTCGCCTTCAACGGTCCCCGCCCAGCCGCTCCAGCACCGCGTCGTGAAGGAGTCCGTTGGTCGACAGGGCGCTCCCGCCCGCCGGGACCGCTTCCCCCCCGAGGGTCGTGAAGCGACCGCCCGCTTCCTCGACGATCGG
>DASZOP010000203.1:0-12088 GCA_035550715.1 Gemmatimonadota bacterium
CTTCGCCCAGGCGGAGCCGTTCGTGGACCGGTTCCTCTCGCGCGGCACGTTCGACGCCGTGCGCACCTGGCAGCTCGGATTCCTGGAGCGCGAGCCCGGCCGGTTCCGGGCGCGGGTGGAGGAGGGGCGGATTCGGGACGGACACGGCGATCTCCGGCTCGAGCACGTCTACTTCGAGGCGGCGGACCCCCTTGTCATCGACTGCGTCGAATTCAACGACCGACTGCGCAGCGGGGATACGGCGGGCGACGTGGCCTTCCTCGCCATGGAGCTGACGGCCCGATCTCGGGCCGACCTCGCCGAGCTGTTCCTCGCGGCCTTCGCCCTGGAGTCCGACGACCACGACCTCTACGGGGTCGTCGACTTCTACGCCGGGTATCGCGCGTGGGTGCGTGGGAAGGTCGCCGCCTTCCTGGCGGCCGATCCGTCCACGCCGCCGGAGAAGGCGGCCCGGAAGGCCGAAGAGGCACGGGCGTTGTTCGTCCTGGCCCGCTCCTACGCGGAGGGCCGGACCGGCGCGCCACCCGTGGTTGCCGTCGGCGGGCTGATCGGGAGCGGCAAGAGCACGCTGGCGGAGGCTCTTGGTCGAGCCGCGGGGACGCCCGTCATCTCGTCGGATCGGATCCGCAAGGCGCTCGCCGGCGTCCGCGCCACCGAGCGGGCGCCGGACGGCGCCTACTCCGCGGCGTTCTCGGTGCGGACGTTCGGCGAGCTGTTCCGCCGGGCCGCGGTCGTGCTGGAGTCCGGGCGCGGCGTCGTGCTGGACGCGACGTTTCGCGGGCGGGATCTCCGGCTCCGCGCCCGGGACCTGGCCCGGCGCCACGGCCGGCGGTTCCTCTTCGCCGAGACGGTCTGCGACGAACGGACCCTCCGGGAGCGGCTTCGCCGCCGCGCCGCCGCGCCGTCAGTGTCCGACGCGGGGGAAGCGCTCCTCGATCGCGTCCGCTCGGAGTTTGAGCCCGTGACCGAGCTCAGTGTCGGCGAGCACGTCCGCATCGATACGACCGGGCCACGCGACGCGGCGATCCGGACCGTCCTCGACGCGCTGTCGTCCTGACGGCTAGCACACCCGGGCCGATGGCCCGGGTGTGCTACCGTATCGTTCACAGGGACCGGTGATGAGCGCGAAGCCCAGGGTGCTGATCGTCGACGACGAGGCGGACGTTGTCGCCAACTGGGCACGACTCCTCGGTCGGCAGGACTATCCCTGCATCACGGCGACCGACGGGGAGCGGGCGCTGGCGCTCCTCGAGAGCGAGCGCCCCGAGATCGTCCTCACCGACCTCAAGATGCCGCGGGTCGACGGCATGCAGATCCTCGCCCACGCGCTCGACGTGGACCCCGACGCCATCGTGATCATGATCACCGGCCACGGGACCGTCGAGTCGGCCGTTGAAGCGATGCGCGCGGGAGCGTTCGACTACCTGTTGAAGCCGCTGCCGTCCAACGACGTGCTGCGCCTCGTGGTCGAGCGCGGGGCCGAGCGCCGCCGCTTGATCGAGGAGAACCGTCGGCTGCGGGAGCCCCTGGCCCCCCGCGCGGGATTCGACCAGGTCGTCGGCAAGAGCCCGGCGATGACGGCGGTGTTCGACCTCGTCCGGAAGGCCGCGCGGTCCGGCGCCAACATCCTGATCCAGGGGGAGTCGGGAACCGGCAAGGAGCTGATCGCCCGGGCGATCCACGTGCAGAGCGCACGCGCGGGCGAGGTCTTCATTCCCGTTGACTGCGCCGCGCTTCCGGACGCGCTGCTCGAATCCGAGCTGTTCGGTCACGAGCGTGGCGCGTTCACCGGCGCGGAGCGCACCAAGCCGGGAATGATCGAGGTCGCGGACCGGGGCACGCTCTTCCTCGACGAGATCGGCGAGCTGCCCCAGTCGCTTCAGGCCAAGCTCCTCCGGGCGCTGCAGGAGCGGCAGATCCGGCGCGTCGGTGCGACGAAGTTCATGAACGTGGACGTTCGCCTCGTGTCGGCGACCAACCGCGACATCGCTGAGCTCGTCCGGAAGGGCCAGTTCCGGGACGACCTCTTCTACCGCGTCAACGTGATCACGATCGCGCTGCCGCCACTCCGCGAGCGGACCGGCGACGTCGCCTTGCTCGCGCACCATTGTCTGCGCCGCTACGGACGAAACCGCGAGCAGCCGATCGAGGGGATCGAGCCGGAGGCGCTTCTGCGCCTCGAGACCTACGCGTGGCCGGGCAACGTCCGGGAGCTCCAGAACGTGATCGAGCGCGCTTGCGCGCTGACGGACGGGCCCATGATCCGGCTCCGGGATCTTCCCGATCACGTCCGGGGGCGAGGCCGTCCGGCGCCGGCGATCCCGGGCAAGGATCTGCCGCTGGCCCAGGCCCGCGAGGCGTGGCTGCACGCCTTCGCCCAGGAATACCTGACCGATCTGCTGCGCCGCCATGGCGGGAACATCTCGCAGGCCGCGAAAACGGCTGGCGTCGACCGGAAGACGCTGCATCGCCTGCTGGCCAAGCACGGGATCACGGCCTGACCTGGCGCCGGGCGGCCCGGGCTGACGTCTCCCGGCCGCTCCAGACCTGCCGGGGCGGTGATCAGAAGCCCGCCAGGATGTCGTCGAACCCCGGTCGACCGACTTCCTCGATCTCGTAGCGAACGCGAACCACGGGCCTGCGCAGCGCAAGCGCCCGCCCAAGATCGATCGGCGTCCCCAGGAGCACGATGTCACATGGGACCGCCTCGATCGTGGCGCGCAGGTCCGCAAGCTGCTCCTCGCCGTATCCCAGGGCCGGAAGGACCGGCCCGAGCTGCGGGAAATCTTGGAACGCCTGCCGGATGCTGCCCCGGGCATACGGCCGGGGCTCGACGAGCCTCGCACCGTAGCGTCTGGCTGCGAGCTCGGCCGCGCCGGTCGGCAGGCCGCCGTGCGTCAGCGTGGGGCCGTCGTCGACCGCCAGGACTCGGCGGCCCCGCAGTTGCTCGGGCGCCTCGACCTGGATGGGGAGCCGCGTGTCGACGAGCCGGGCGCGGGGGTTCGCGGTCCGGGCCGCCGCCTTGACCGCTTCCACGCGAGCGGGGTCGGCGCTGTCCTCCTTGACCACCACCACGACGTCGGCGAGCCGAAGATTGGTCTCCCCTGGATGGAACCGGGTTTCGTGCCCAGGCCGGTGCGGATCCAGCAGGCAGATATGGAGCGAGGGGGTGAAGAAGGGGAAATCGTTGTTCCCCCCATCCCAGACGATGACGTCGGTCTCGGTCTCCACGCCGGCGAGGATCGCGCCGTAATCGACGCCCGCCCAGACGACGGACCCCGTGACGAGGTGCGGCTCGTACTCCTCCCGCTCCTCCAACGTGGCTGCAGCGCGGTCCAGGTCGGCGAGGGAGGCGAAGCGCTGGACGCGCTGCGCGGCGAGGTCGCCGTATGGCATCGGGTGCCGCACGATCGCGACGCGGCGTCCACGGCCGCGCAGAACCTCCACAACCCGCCGGCTCACCGCGCCCTTCCCGCAGCCGGTCCGGACCGCCGTGACCGCGACGACGGGTCGAGTGGCGCGCAGCATGGTCCGCCGCGGCCCCAGCAGGGCGAAGTCGGCGCCGGCCGCCAGCGCACGGCTCGCGAGGTGCATGACCTGCTCGTGACTGAGGTCGCTGTAGGCGAACACCACGACGTCGACGGAGTGAGCCCGGACGAGCCTCTCGAGGGCCTCCTCGGGCTCGATCGGGATCCCGGCCGGATAGCGCGGGCCGGCCAGCTCGGGAGGATAGCGACGGCCCACGATGCCCGGGATCTGGGCGCCAGTGAACGCCACGACCTCGGTTGCCGGGTCGTCCCGGTAGACCACGTTGAAGTTGTGGAAGTCCCGACCCGCGGCTCCGAGGATGAGGACGCGGGAGAGAGACGGCACGAGCGCGGCCGCTCAGAGGGCGAATCGCAGGCGGGCTGCGACACCGCCGATCGCGGCCAGCGCGGCGTGAGCGTCAACGGTCGTCACGGCTCCGCCTGCCGCGATCGTGCGGGTGACCATCACCTCCCCCAGCTCGACGCCGGTGGTGCCCTGCTGACACACACGGCACGTCGCCGCGTCGCCCGGCTGGAGCCCGGCGCATGCCGTGCAAGCCCGCCCGCGCTCCTGGAAGTCACGGAGCAGGTAGAGCCGGTCCACCGCCCCGAGCCGCACAGCCTCCAGGACCCCCTCGAGGCTCGCCGTGGCATGTCCGCCCTTGGCCGCCTCGGTCAGGACGCCGTCGACGGCCGCCTCGGTCTCCTGGGCGGCGGCGCGCCTGATCACGTCGGTGGCCCGGGCCACGAGCTCACTCGCCGGCTCATGGCGCTGTCCCGACACGATCCCCGCCACCCGTGCGGCCACGCTCGATGGGAGGGCCCGCCGGAGGGCGCTGGCGTTGCCCGGCCCCCCGGCGATGACGATCCGCTCGAGGCCATGCTCCTCGACGAGCCGACCAAGCGCCTCTGACACCGCCTCGAGATGCTGTCCGCGGCGCTCCTCGATGTGACGCTGGTAGCGGGACTGAGCGAGCTGTGCCCAGGCGCCCCGCCGGTGATGGCCCGGGACCTCGCTGTCGAGGCGGACCTCCTCGCCGGCTCCGGCGGCGAGGACGGGGATCAGCCGCGCGCTCTCCGCGTCGACGAACACGACCAGCGTGGGCGGCGTCTCTGCCGCCGCGGCGGCGAGGGGCCGCAGGAAGGGGCTCCCCGCAACGACGAAGGCGTTCTCCAGGGGAACCCGGACCGGCACCACCTCTCTCAGGTCCGGCGTGGGGCCAGCGAACAGCGCCACCCCGTGCGCCGCAGCGTGGTCCGCCTGCGCGATGAGCGCCTCTGCCTCGGTCTGGATCCAGTCGAGGGCGCTGCCCAAGCCCTCCGCCAGGCTCCCCTGGCGGGCGCGGCGGAGCTCGCCCTTCAGGAAGAGCCGGGTGCGCTCGCGCTGGTGCTCGTCGGTCCATCGGGTGTTGAGATAAACGCTCACGACCGGCCCCGTGGACTCCGTCGGCTTGGACAGTCGGGCGATCTGGTCGGCAAGTGTCATGGTATGGGTGCCCTCGGACGCCTATCGGCCGGCGAAGCGGACAGGCGCAACAGGCCCTCGCTTGGCGGCGCAGCGGAATGGCGGCATGACTCGATTGGAGAGGTCCGGCCGCGCATGAAGTGAAGGAGCGGACCCCGTAATCGCCGGGTCACGCCGCCACGCCGTCACCACTGCCGTGGTCGACGTCTACTCCGCCTTGATCGGAATGGTGGTGCCCTTCGCGGCGGGCGCCTTCGGCAAGGTCACCGTGAGAAGACCGTTCTTGAACGTGGCCGTGACCTTCGAGCCATCGACCGTCGCCGGGAGCCGCACCGTCCGCACGAAAGCGCCGTACGAGCGCTCCGAGCGGTAGTAGTGCTCCTCCTTCTCTTCCTTCTCCTGCTTCTTCTCGCCCTTCAGGGTCAGGAACTGGTCGTGGAGGGAGAGCTGAATGTCCTTGGACTCCATCCCCGGGATCTCGGCCTTCACCATCACCGCGTCCTTCGTCTCGGAGACGTCCAGGGCCGGCGCCCACTCGCCCATCGATGGAAGCTGGCGGAAGTCCTCCTCCCAGAACCGATCGAACAGCCGATCCATCTCCTTCTTCACCGTCGAAAGCCCCGTCCAGGGTGTCAGTGCTCGCATGGTCTGCTCCTCCTCCAGGTGTGGTGTAATCGCTCACCAGGGGAACGGAGCAACCGGAATGCCAGGAGGAAAGGTCTTGCCGGATCGGCGTTTGGCCGCCGGCCTCGTGCGCTGATGGGGCAGCAACGGGCCAGCTGGGGCGCGACTGCCCCATGAAGACGGTCACCCTCGCGGACGGCGCGCGGGTCACGCTGCGTCCGATCCATCCAGACGACGAGTCGGCGCTGACGGCTCTCTACGAGCGGCTGAGCCCACAGACGGCCTACCAGCGTTTCTTCACGGTCATGCGGCGGCTGCCGCCGGACTGGGCACACATTCTCACGAACGTGGACTACGACCGGCGGATGGCGATCGTCGCCCTCGGCCCGGACGGGGAGCTGATCGGGGTCGCGCGCTACACCTACGACACGCAGGCCGACGAAGCCGAGATCGCCATCGTCATCGAGGATCCGTGGCAGGGCCGGGGCATCGGGAAGCGGCTGCTCGGCGAGCTGATGGGCTACGCGGAAGGCAAGGGAATCCGCCGCTTTCGGGCGTACGTCCTCGGCGACAACCTGCGGATGCTCGAGCTCATCCGCCGCGTGACGACGGTCCTGGATCGAAGACTGGAGTCGGGAGTCGTGTCACTGCTCCTGGCCCCGCTCCGGCCGTCCCAGCGGACCGTCGGCCAGGAGGACGCCTTGCCCCCCCCGTCGGCGTCCTGACGCGGGTCCGGGGCTCCAGCCAGGACCTCCCTTCCCCGTCCGGTCCGCGGAAGGGAGGGGGCCCCTCACGTGGTCGCGGGCGAGCCCTCCAGGGCGGGGAAGCTGAGGACGAACGTCGCGCCCTGGCCAGGTGCGGACTGGACGTCGATCGTGCCCAGGTGCTCCTGGACGATCCCGTAACTCACCGCGAGCCCGAGTCCGGTTCCCGACGGCTTGGTCGTGTAAAACGGCTCGAACAGGTGCGGAGCGTGCATCGCGGGGATCCCCGGTCCGGTGTCCCTCACCACGAGGCGCAGCCGCCCGGGCCGCGCCGGGTCGAGTCCGGTTTCGATGCCGATCTCGCCGCCGTCCACCATGGCCTCGCGCGCGTTCGTGAGGAGGTTCAGCAAGACCTGCTGAAGCGCGTTGGCATTCCCGAGGAGAGGCGGGAGGGCGGGATCGAGCGCCGTCGCGATGCGTATGTTGTCCGTGCTGCTCGGTTTTCCCACGAGGAGCAGGGTCTCCGCGACGACCATGTTCAGGTTGACGGGCCGGCGCTCCCCGGTGGACTGGCGAGCGAACGACCGCAGGGCCTGGGCGACGCCCGCCACGCGCAGGACGTTGCGGTGCACCACTTTCAGATCCTCGAGATGCTGGGGCGAAAGAGCCTGGCCTTCGGCCTCGCCCAGCATCAACTCGATCCGCGACGAGATGATGCTCAGGGGGTTGTTCATCTCGTGGGCGACTCCGGCCACGAGCTGTCCGAGGGCGCTGAGCTTCTCGCTCTGATAGAGCGCTTCGCGCTGGTGCCGGAGCTTCATTTCGGCGCGCCGATGATCGAGGTGCTGACCGATCCGGCTGCCGATGTCGGTCAGCATCGCGAGGAGCGCGTCATCCGGCTCGCGCGCCTCCCGGCCTAGGAGGACCATCACGTGGCTCCACGCGCGCTCGCCGCGGATCGGCAACGCGCAGGCCGACTGCAGTCCGAGGGCGGCTGCCGCGCGCGCCCGGGGCCTGACGAGGACGTTCTCCCCCATCCAGAGCGCGCGCTCAGCTTGCCAGGCCTGGCCGGCCAGGCCGGTCCCGTGCGGCAGGATGGTCTCGCGGCTGATGGCGTCGAACTCCTGCGTGTCCAGATCTGCGCGATGCCAGCCCGCTTCGTATCGGAGCACGTCGCCGTCGAGGCGCCAGAGCTCGCCGAGGTCCCAGTCCAGGCTCTCGCACAGGCCCTGCAGCAGGCGGGGGTAGAACTCTGCGGAGCCGTGCGACTCCGCGAACACGCGCGTCATGACGAACTCGGCCTGGAGCCGCCGCTCCGCGTTCCTGCGGGGCGTGATGTCCGTGACGAAGGCGAGCGCAAGCATCTCGTCGTCGCTGCGGATGAAGCTCAGGCTGATCTCGACGGGGAACTCGCGCCCGTCCTTGCGGCGAGCCTCTAGCTCGAGACCGAGCCCCATCGGCCGCACCCTTGGGTCGGTGAAGAAGCGGTCCCGGTGCGTGACGTGAACGGCTCGGAGCCGCTCGGGCAGGAGGGTCTCGAGCGCCTGGCCTTCGAGCTCCTTCTGCTCGTAGCCAAACGTCCGGGCGAGTCGGTCGTTGGCCCGCACGATCCGCCCCGCGCGGTTCACCATCGCGATGCCGAGCGGCGAGGTCTCGAGAATGGCATCGGCCAGGGCTCCCCGGCGTTGGGCGGCATCGTCGGACGCCGCCTCCGGTCCCGGCCGCGGCCGCTTGCGGGCCATGCGCCGGCCCGTGGACGCAATCTCGGATCGCCGGGGCGGCTTCGGCCGGTCGGGAGGCATGATGCAGCCATTCTCTGGTCCCGGCGGAGACGCCGTCAAGGTTGGCCTGGACGCGTCGCTCTCAGGGAGTGGGCCGCGCGGCCTCATGGCCCCAGTCCTGTGGGCGTGGATGACCCACTCTCGCGGCCTCGGGGACGAGCGGCACGTCGCCGTGCACGAGGGGACGCCCGGTCTCAGCAACCCGCGCGCCGCGTGGTGACGCGCCCATCTCCGCTGTTTCCCCGCCTCGGGCGCGGTCAGACCCGGCTGCGCCCGAGCTCGCTCGCCAGCGTGGAGGCGATGTGGTTCAGCTCGCTGCCGATCAGCATCAGGAGGTCATCGAGAGAGATGATGCCGACCAGCTTGCCCGCCTGGCTCACCACGGGCAGGCGTCGGACGCCCCGGCGACTCAGGAGCTTGGTGGCGTCAAGGATCCCTGCGTCTTCGCGTATCACGGTGGGCTTCCGCGTGATCAGCGACCCAACGCGGACGAGGGCCGGGTCGACTCCCTCGGCGACGACCTTCACCGTGATGTCCCGGTCCGTCAGGACCCCAATCGGCTTGCCACGTCCGTTGACGACCACGACAGCCCCGACCTTGCGGCTCCGCATCCGGTGGGCGGCTTCCCGGGCTGTCGTGTCGGGCGAGGCGGTGACTGCGGGCCTGCTGCAGATCTCTCCGATCATCTCCAACCTCCGTTCTCGGTGTGAAGACTGCGACCTCGGTGACAGCGATCCTTGTGCAAGAGGCGTGCAACATCGACGCCTCGGCCCAACGCCAATCCAGCAGAGCCGGATGCCAGCGGCCGCCCTCCGACTGCCCCACCTGGGGCGAGCGGGGTCTCACCGGCGAACGACCTGACTTGGCGCATCCGCACGACCTAGGTGTCGGTGCCGTACCTGAGCGCGATGAGCTCCCGGAGCTTTGGCCGCAGATCAGGGATCTCGCCCCGGCTCCATCGCCCCTCGAGCTTGCGGATCTGGCGACCGAGCGCCCGGTCACCGAACACGTCGAGCACCCAGCGTGAGAGGTCACCACGGCCGGCGTGGTTGGCGAGGACGCAGGCCGGCAGGGTCGCGACCACTTTCCGGCACGCGCCCAGGCTGTCCGCGGTCGCCACCAGGTGACCGTGGGGGTCCCGGAAGAAGAAGCGCTGCTGGGCGGCGACGCGGGAGTCCGCGTACTTGCGCCGGTGGCGCACGTGTGACGTGTGACGGGGTGAAGCAGCGAAGGTCACCGGTCCCGCCGCGCTCCCGGGTCGGACGAGGAGGAACCGTCCCGGCGGCAAGTCGGGCAGGGCTGCGACCGCGTGCCGCGCGGCCTCGCCGGCGCTCGCCAGCAGGTTGTGAAGGGCGGACAGCCCTTGTGGCGCGGTGGTCCGGGCGCAGGCCAGCATGTCGACCGTCGAGAGCACGGCCGGACGGAGCCAGCTCGGCTTGTACGTGACCAGACAGAAGCCCTTGCGGTCGAGGCCGACCGCCGACTCGTGAACTCCACTCGGATGGAGCGAGTAGTGCGCCTCGTCGAGAATGACCCAGTGGGGTCGTCCGAGCCGTCGGCGGAGGCGGCGGACCAGGTCCAGGGTCGCCTCGATCAGCCGCACCTTCTGCGTGTGGGTGAGCGCCGAGAAATCCATGATCGCGCAGGCGGAAGGGTCACGCTCGAATCGAGCGACGGCTTGCGCCACCGACTCGCGGTCCCGGATCTCGATCCAATCGATGCCGGGCAGCTCCTCGAGCGACCGGTAGTCTCCCTCCGGGTCGATCACGCAGGCTGCATAGCTCGAGTCGTTGAGGCGCTCGACAAGCGCGCCGGCGAGCCAGGATTTCCCGGCCCCGGGGTCCCCGGAAACGAGGAGGTTGATGTCCCTGCTCGGGATCGTCACCTGCTCCGCGGTGCCTGAGGCCCAGCCCACCTCCAGCCGATGCCGGGGTGACGCGCCCACCCGGAGGTCACCGCTGAGAATGGGTCCCACGATCGCCGCCGCGATGGCGCGCCCGTTCTCGCCCGGGAAGACCCAGTCGGCGCGGTCCCGGAGGATCGGCACAGCGTTGTGCGGGCACGCCGCAAAGCCGCACGCGTCGAAGAGCTCGAGATCGTTCTCGGCGTCGCCGAGCGCGAGGACGTCGTGGGGCGAGAGGCCGAGCTCCCGGAGCTCCTCGCGGACGCCCGTGCCCTTGCTCACGCCTTGAGGCAGGAGCATGAGAGCGCCCCGGTTGTGGACAGGCGCGAGGCCCACCCCGGTTGCCGAGAGCGCCTCGAGCACGCCCGGCTCGTTGCTGCGCGCGGTCGCGACGACGACGCGGCCGAGCTGGTAGGGGATTCCGCGGCGGTCTAGCTCGCCCAGAAGGTGCGACGGGGGTGGTGGCGCCTGGTCGCGCAGAGCCCCGGCCCGCGGGGAGTACAGGACGGCCCCGTTCTCCGCGACAACGCCGTCGAAGAGATCGAGCCGCTCACAGACGCGGGTCAGGTCGAAGAAGGTTCGGCCCGTGACCAGGATGAGGCGGAGCCCTTCCTGGCGGGCGCGCTCCAGCGCGGCAAGCGCCTCGGGACCGATCCGATCCCGGTCGGCGAGGGTACCATCGTAATCACAGGCGAGAGCGGCGAAGCGCACGCGAACAGCGCAGCCTAGCCGTGGCGCTGGCCGGCGACGATAGGGAGTGGCGCCGCGGGGGGGGTTGCGAGGGCCGGGCCGGAGAGGGCAGCGCCACGCTCGGCCGCCGCGATGGCGTCGAGCCCGCGGATCAGCGCGTCCGGGTTCAGGGAGATGCTCGTGATTCCCCGCTCGACCAGGAAGCGGGTGAACTCGGGATAGTCGCTCGGAGCCTGGCCGCAGATGCCGATCTTCCGGCCGCCCGCCCGCGCGGCCTCGATCACCGAGGCCACCATCGTCAGCACCGCGGGGTTCCGCTCGTCGAAGATCGGCGCGACAAGCTCCGAGTCCCGGTCGACGCCCAGGACCAGCTGGGTGAGGTCGTTGGACCCGATCGAGAAGCCGTCGAAGATCCGGGCGAACTCGCGCGCCTGGAGGACGTTCGAGGGAATCTCGCACATGACGTAGACCTCGAGACCCCGCTCGCCTCGCCGGAGGCCGTGCTCTCCCAGCAGTGCCACGACGCGCTCGCCTTCCTCGGGGGTCCGGCAGAACGGGATCATGAGCTTGACGTTGGTCAACCCCATCTCGTCCCGCACCCGTCGCATCGCCCGGCACTCGAGGGCGAAGCCCTCCCGGTAGTGCGGATGCGCGTAGCGATAGGCGCCCCGGAAGCCGAGCATGGGATTCGCCTCCAGGGGCTCGAAGGCCCTGCCGCCAAGCAGGCCCGCGTATTCGTTAGACTTGAAGTCGGACAGGCGGACGATCACCTCCCGCGGATAGAAGGCCGCAGCGATGACGCCCACGCCTTCGGCCAGGCGGTCCACGAAGTATTCCGTTGGGTCAACGTAGCCGTGGGTGAGTTCCTGGATCGTAGCGCGGGCCGCCGGATCGGCGACTCGCTCCGGATGCAGGAGTGCGAGTGGGTGCACGCGGACCACGCTCGCGATGATGAACTCGATCCGGGCCAGGCCCACGCCGTCGGTCGGCAGGACGCCCAGGCGGAACGCCTCGCTCGGGTTCCCGACGTTCAGCATGACCTTCGTGGCCCGGGAGGGGAGGCTCGTGAGATCGACGGTCCGCCGCTCGAAGGGCACGGCCCCCCGGTAGACGGAGGCGAGCTCGCCCTCGGCGCAGCTCACGGTGACGTTCTCGCCCTCCGGGATGAGCTCCGTACCCCGCTCGGTGCCGACGACGCATGGGACGCCGAGCTCTCGGCTCACGATGGCGGCGTGGCAGGTGCGGCCGCCCCGATCGGTGACGATCGCCGCCGCCTGCTTCATGACGGGCTCCCAGTCGGGATCGGTCATGGGCGCCACGAGCACCTCGCCGGGGGCCAGCCGGGCGAGATCCCGGGGATCCCGGAGGCGCCGCGCGCGGCCGACGCCGATGCG
>DASZOP010000204.1:0-6804 GCA_035550715.1 Gemmatimonadota bacterium
GCGACGGCCGCGGCGAGCGCCGTAGGGTACCTCGGCGCCGGGACGATCGAGTTTCTGTTCGCGCCGGGAGGCGAATTCTACTTCCTGGAGATGAACACGCGGATCCAGGTCGAGCATCCGGTGACGGAGATGGTGACCGGGATCGACCTGGTGGCGCTGCAGCTCCGGATCGCGACCGGGGAGCCCCTTCCCCTGACCCAGGACGATCTCGAGCTCCGCGGTCACGCGGTCGAGTGCCGGATCGCGGCCGAAGATCCTGCGGCGGGGTTTCGCCCCGCCACGGGAACGGTGAACCCCTTCCGGCCGCCAGGCGGGCCCGGCGTCCGGTTCGACGCCGGCGTCGAGGCGGGCTACGAGGTGACCCCTCACTACGATCCGCTGCTCGCCAAGTGCGTGACCTGGGGACCGTCGCGGGAGGAGGCGTTCGACCGGATGCGGGTGGCGCTGGCCGAGACGACGATCGGCGGGGTGACCACCAACCTGCCGCTCCAGCGGGCGCTGGTCGATCACCCCGACGTCCGGGCCCGCCGGGTCCACACGCGCTGGCTCGAGCTCCATCTGGACGAGATCCTGGCGCGGATGGCCGAGGATCGGCGGCCGGAGGAGCCGCTCGCCGCCGCCCTGGCGGCATGGGCGGCCCACACCGGGGGACGCACGGTCGGGGCGGCCCCCCCGCCCGCCGGGCTTTCCGCGTGGCGTCGCGAACACTGGGTCTGGGTCCGCTGAGCGGAATCGTCCAGGCCGAAGTCGAGAAGCTGGCCCACGGCGGCGAGGGGATCGCCCACGTGGACGGCCGGGTGGTGTTCGTCCCGGGCGCCGCGCCGGGGGACCAGGTCCTGGCCCGGATCGTCGAGGACCATCCCCGCTGGGCCCGGGCGCGCCTCGAGCGGGTTCTTCGGCCGTCGCCCGACCGGGTCGAGCCGCGCTGTCCGCTCCACGACGAGTGCGGGGGATGCGGGCTCCAGCACGTCCCTTCGGCCGTCCAGCGGCGCGCCAAGGCGCGGGCGGTGGCCGACCTCCTCGAGCGAGTGGGTCGACGGCGTCCGCCGGCGCCGATCGTGTGCGAGCCCCCGCCCCGGGACTGGGCCTATCGCCAGCGCGCGGTCCTCTCGTGGCGGCGCTCCGGCGAGAGGGTGGTCGTCGGATTCCATCGGGCCGGGGATCCCGTGGCGCTCGTCGACGTTCCTGCGTGTCCGGTGCTCGACGGGCGGATCGCGGCGCGGCTGGGGGAAGCCCGCTCGCTCCTTCTCGACGCGCTCGGCGACGAGGGCAAGTCGGCGGACGAGGGACGCCTCGCGCTCCGCGCCCTGCCGGGCCACCCGGTCGATGCGGGCGTGTTCGCCGCCGATCCGGAGACGGCGCGCCGGCTCGCCCGAGCCCTCGACTGCGGCGGGCTTCCGACGACGTGGGGACGATGGGACCGGGCGGGGCTGACCCTGGCCGGCGGGGCGCCACGGCGGGAGCTCCGGCTCGCGTATCGCGGTTTGAACCTCCGGGTCGGGTTCGATAGCTTTCTACAGGCCGATCTGGACGCAGCGGACGCACTCTACCAGGCGGCCCTCGAGATGCTCGATCCCGTTCCCGGCGAGGCCGCGATCGACGCCTACGCGGGAATCGGGATCATGGCCGCCCAGCTGGCGCGGTCGGGCGTTCGCGTGACGGCCGTCGAGAGCCATCCGGGCGCCGCCAGCGACCTGCGCGCCAACGTGGCGTGGGCCGCCGGCCAGGTCCATGTGCTCGAGATCGAGGCCGACCGGCTGAACTGGCGGCGGCCGCGACCGGACGCGATCGTCGTCAACCCGCCCCGCGGCGGCTGCTCCCGGCGCGTGATCGAGGGGATCTCCCGTTCCGGCGCCCGTCGGGTCGTCTACGTCGCCTGCGACCCGGCCACCCTCGCCCGGGACGTCCGCCGGCTCGGAGACGGGTGGCGTCTCGACCGCGTCCGGACCTTCGACCTCTTCCCGCAGACCGCCCACGTGGAGACCGTCCTCAGAGTGAGCCGGACATGACGTCCCTGGCGACCTACGTTGTGACCGCCGGCGACGGCGCCGACCCCTACCGGGTGGCCCTGGTCTCGTCCGCCGACGGGTGGACCGCCACGGTCGAGCGGCGGGGCGAGACGTGGACGTTTCCGATCCGGGCGGGCGACCACGGCCGTGCCTGGGTCGGGGAGCGGCTCCTGACGGTGGGGTGGAGGGACGGCCGGCTGGTGATCGGCGGTGTCGAGCATCCGCTCCAGGTCGAGACCGAGGCGTGGCACCGGGCCGGCCGGATCGGCGCGGCGTCGTCGGTCGGCGGGCGGGTCCGCGAGATCAGGACCCCGATGCCCGGCCTCATCGTCGCCGTCCTGGTCGAGGAGGGGGAGCGGGTGGAAGCCGGCGCCGGCCTGGCGGTGATCGAGGCCATGAAGATGGAGAACGAGATCGTGGCGCCGGCCCCGGGGGTCGTGCGCGAGGTCGGCGTACGGCCCGGCCAGGCGGTGGAGAAGGACGTCATGGTCTGCCGGATCGAGCCCGGAGGAACCGAGTGAGGCGTCCCCAGGTCGAGACGCGCGCCGTGGCGCCGGGAGACGAGGCGCCCCGGACCACCAGCGGCCACGTCATCCGGCCCGTGTACGGACCGGACGCCGTGGCGGCGGTCGACCCCGCGAGGGACGTCGGGCTTCCCGGCGAGCGCCCGTACACCCGCGGCATCCACGCCGACATGTACCGGGGCCGGCTATGGACGATTCGGCAGTACGCCGGCTACGGAGGCGCGGAGGAGACCAACCTCCGCTTCCGGCATCTCCTCGACCACGGCCAGACGGGGCTCTCGACCGCCTTCGACCTGCCGACCCAGATGGGGTACGACTCCGACCACCCGCGTGCGGCCGGCGAGGTCGGGCGCGTGGGGGTCGCGATCGATTCCCTCGACGACATGCGGCGCCTCTGCGAGGGGATTCCGCTCGCCGAGGTGTCGACGTCGATGACGATCAACGCAACCGCCACGACGCTCCTCGCTCTCTACACGCTCGTGGGGGAGGAGCAGGGGGCGCCCCTCGCGTCCCTCCGGGGAACGATCCAGAACGACATCCTGAAGGAGTACGTGGCGCGCGGGACGTACATCTACCCGCCGGCCTTCAGCCTCCGCCTGATCGTGGACTCGTTCGCCTGGTGCGCCCGCGAAACGCCGCAGTGGAACCCGATCTCGATCTCCGGCTATCACATCCGCGAAGCGGGGGCGACCGCGGCCCAGGAGCTCGCGTTCACGTTCGCCCACGCCATCTGCTACGTCGAGGCGGCCCGGAGGGCCGGCCTGGAGCCGGCGGATTTCGTGGGCCGGCTCTCCTTCTTCTTCGGCGTCCACAACGACCTGTTCGAGGAGGTGGCCAAGTTCCGCGCGGCGCGGAAGATCTGGGCCGGGCTGGTGGAGAGGCGGTTCGGGATCGAGGATCCGGCCGCGGCGCGGCTTCGGTTCCACACCCAGACGGACGGCGCCACGCTGACCGCCCAGCAGCCGCTCAACAACGTCGTGCGGGTGACCGTGCAGGCGCTGGCCGCGGTCCTGGGGGGAACGCAGAGCCTCCACACCAACGCTTACGACGAGGCGCTGGCCCTGCCGACCGAGGCGTCGGCGCGGCTCGCCCTCCGGACGCAGCAGATCCTGGCCTGGGAGAGCGGCGTCGCGGCGACCGCGGATCCGCTGGGGGGCTCGTACTACGTGGAGGCCCTGACGGCCGACCTGGAGGAGCGGGTGCTGGAGATACTCGAGCGGGTCGATGAGCTCGGCGGCGCGCTGGCCGCCCTCGAGGCCGACTTCTTCCAGGCCGAAATCGAGCGCGAGGCCTACCGCCACCAGCGGCGCGTGGAGAGCGGCGAGGAAGTGGTCGTGGGCGTGAACCGCTGGACGGAGGAGGACGCGGAGCCGAGGATCGGCGGGGTCGACGTCGCGGTGATCGAGGCCCGGCAGGTCGAGCGGCTCCAGGCCTGGCGGGCAGCGCGCGACTCCGGCGCCGTCGACGACGGGCTCGAGCGACTGCGGAACGCGGCCGAGGGCGAGGACAACCTCCTGCCGCCGATCCGCGCGGCGTGCCGCGCCGGCGCCACCCTGGGAGAGATCGCCGACGTCTTCCGGGACCGGTTCGGGACCTGGGACGAGGAGCGGAGCTGAGATGCCGACCTACGGATACGAGTGCACCGCCTGCGGCCACAACTTCGATGTCGTCTCGAAGATCAGCGCCAAGCCCACGCCCCGGAAATGCCCGGTCTGCGGCGGGCGGGCGAACCGCCAGATCAGCGGCGGCGCGGGCTTCCTGTTCAAGGGCGAGGGGTTCTACATCACCGACTATCGGAGCGAGGAGTACCGATCCCGCGAGAAGGCCGAGAAGAAGGATGGGGGAGACGGGGAGACGAAGGCCGAGAAGCCGGACGAAGCCGCGAAGCCCGACCCCGCTGCCACCGTCGAAAAGCCGGGGAAGAAGAAAAAGAAAAAGAAGGGGAAGAAGGACGGGTGACCCGACCGCGCGAGGAGCTCCGCAGCCGGCTCGCTGGACGCATCGAGTCGCTCGGATGGCCCGCGTCCGACATCGTGGTCGAGCGCCCGGCCCGCCCGGAGCACGGCGACTGGGCCTCCCCGGTGGCGCTCGCACTCGCCCGGCCCCTTGGCCGTCCGCCGCGCGAGATCGCCCGCGAGCTGGCCGAAGGGCTCGAGGACACCGGGGGGGCCTTCGAGGAGGTCCAGGTGGCCGGCCCGGGCTTCCTCAACGCCCGGCTGTCCGCCGACTACCTCCGGCAGGGGATCCGGCGGATCCTGCAGGCCGGGCACGGCTACGGGAGGTCCCGGCGGCTCGCCGGCCGGCGGCCGAACGTCGAGTTCGTGTCCTCCAATCCTACCGGCCCACTGCACGTCGGTCACGCGCGGAACGCGGTCCTGGGCGACGCCATCGCGGCGCTCCTCGAGAGCCAGGGCGCCCAGGTCACCCGCGAGTACTACTTCAACGACGCCGGGCGGCAGATGGACGTGCTGGGCGGATCGGTCTACGCGCGCTATCGGCAGCTCTGGGAGCCGGACTTTCCGTTCCCCGCCGAAGGCTACGCGGGCGGCTACATCGAGGACCTGGCCGTCGAGTTCCGGGACGAGGTCGGCGAGCGGTACCGGGACGCCGATCGCCAGGAGTGGCTGCCGGCGGTTCGCGGCTTCGCCGGCGAGCGGATTGCGGCCGGCATCCGGGAGGACCTCGCCCGCTTCGGGGTCCGGTTCGACGTCTGGTTCAACGAGTCGTCGCTCTACCAGGACGGTCGACTCGAGCAGACGATCGGGGAGCTGAGGGCGGCGGGCGCGGCCTACGACAAGGACGGCGCGATCTGGCTACGGGCGACCGGGTGGGGAGACGACGAGGACCGCGTGCTGGTCAAGAGCAGCGGCGATCCGACGTATCTGCTCCCCGACGTCGCCTACCACGTCGACAAGCACGGCCGCGGTTTCGACGCCGCCATCGACGTGTGGGGCGCCGACCATCACAGCTACGCCGTCCGGATGCAGGCGGCGCTCGCTTCGCTCGGGTATCCGCCGGACTGGCTGAGGCCGGTCATCTACCAGCAGGTGAGCCTGATCGAGGACGGCCAGGAAGTGCGGCTCTCGACGCGCCGCAACCGGATGGTGACGCTGAGAGAGCTCATGGAGGACATCGGCGTCGACGTCACGCGCTACTTTCTCCTCATGCGGAAGGGCGACACCCACATGACGTTCGACCTGGACCTGGCGCGTCGACAATCCGAGGAGAACCCGGTCTACTACGTGCAGTACGCCCACGCGCGGATCGCGGGCGTGTTCGAGCGGCTGGAGGAGCGCGAATGGGATCCCCGCGAGGGCGGCGTTCCCGACACGCTGGATCGCCTCGCGGCCGACGTCGAGATGGACGTCCTGCGCGCGCTCGACGACTACCCCGACGTCGTGTCCGACGCCGCCGACGCGCTCGAGCCGCATCGGGTGACCGACTACCTGGAGGGCCTCGCCCGGCGCTTCCACCTGTGGTATCACGCCGAGCGGTTCCTGGTCGAGGACCGGGACCTGGCGCGGGCACGGCTGGCGCTGGCGCGCGCCGTCCAGACGGTGCTCGCGAACGGCCTCGGGCTCCTCGGGGTGAGCGCGCCCGAGTCCATGTAGAGCCAGGATGACGCCGCTCTTCCTCCCACCGGGGGTCGCATGTCGCTTCTCGTAGTCGGGTCGGTCGCGCTCGACGACGTACGAACGCCCTTCGGCGAGCGGAAGGACGTGCTGGGCGGGGCGGCCACGTACTTCAGCCTGGCCGCCTCCTACTTCACCGACGTCCGGCTGGTCGGGGTCGTGGGCCGGGACTTCCCGGACCGGCACCGGGAGCTCCTCGAATCGAGGCGGATCGACCTGGCGGGGCTCGAGACCGTCGACGGCGAGACCTTCCGCTGGGGAGGCGCGTACGGCTACGACATGAATGCGCGCGAGACCCTCTTCACCCACCTGAACGTCTTCGCCGACTTCCGCCCGCGGATCCCCGAGCCGTTCCGGGATTCCAGGCACGTCTTCCTGGCCAACATCGAGCCCGGGCTCCAGCTCGGCGTCCTCGATCAGGTGGATGCGCCCGACACCGTCGCGCTCGACACGATGAACTACTGGATCGAGCACACGCCCGATACGCTCAACGAGGTCATCGGCCGGGTCGACATCGTCCTCGTCAACGACTCCGAGACCCGCCAGCTGGCCAGCGAGCCGAACCTGCGGAAGGCCGCCGCGGCCATCCTCGCGCGGGGGCCCGGGGTGATCGTCGTCAAGAAGGGCGAGCACGGCGCC
>DASZOP010000205.1:0-1973 GCA_035550715.1 Gemmatimonadota bacterium
CGGGCTGGTCACGGCCGGCAACGCCTCCGGGATCGTGGACGGCGCGGCGGCCGTGATCGTGACGACCGCGAAGCGCGCCGAGGAGGCGGGCGCCCCGGTCCTGGGTCGCCTCCTCGGCTGGGGGATCGCCGGCTGCGACCCGAAGATCATGGGAATCGGCCCCGCGCCCTCGACCCGGAAGGCCCTCGAGGACACGGGCCTCAGCCTGGACGACCTCGAGCTCTACGAGGTCAACGAGGCGTTCGCTCCGCAGACCGTGGCGGTCATGAAGGAGCTCGGCCTGGACCACGCCAAGCTGAACGTGAACGGCGGGGCGATCGCGATCGGCCACCCGCTGGCGGCGACCGGGACCCGGGTCACGATCACGCTCCTCTACGAGCTCAAGCGACGGGGCGGGGGAAGGGGGTTCGCCTCGGCCTGCATCGGCGGCGGCCAGGGCGCGACCGTGGTGGTGGAGACAGTCTGAGGCGCCCTTCGTGGGCCGCTCGCGCCCCGGCGGCCCAACGGCTACTTTCTTTGCGGTACTCCCCGTACTTCCGGGGCTGCCCCCGTGCCACCGGCACCACTTCCAGCGCGTGGAGGCAGTCATGCGTGAGCTCCAGGATCTTCCCGCGGAGGGCGCGAACCGCGCCGAGCTACTTCCCCTCGTCGATCGGCATGGTTTCCGGACGGCGGCCGACGCCGAGAAGGTCTGGGCCGCTCTCGGGCCCACACTCCTCGCGCGCTTCGGGACATTTCGCGCCCGGATCCTGGCCCGGCTTCTGGGATGCACCCAGCGGAAGGCCGACCGCCCCTTCCCCATGGAGCGAGGGGATCACCTGGCGGGGTTTCGGATCGCGGCCGCCACGCCGTCCGCCGAGCTCGTCCTCGAGGGGGAGCACCGGTTCGCCCGCTACACCCTGATCTTCCGGATCAGCCGGCGGGAGGGGATCACCACCGTGGGAGCCGAGACCCGCGCCGCCTTCCCGGGCGCCGCAGGCGGCGCCTACCGGCTCCTCGTGGTCGGCAGCGGCGCCCACGCCCGAACGGTCCGTCGCATCCTGCGCGGGCTCCGCGAGCGTGCGGAGCTCACGCCCCGCGCACCCCGGCCCTGACGTTGCGCGAACCCGGCCGCGGGCGAGATTCCGCGGGCGCGGTCCAGGACGGCCGCAGGTCGAGTCCCGGTCGTCCCGGGAATCCACCCAGCCAGGAGAGTCGATGAGCCAGACGAAAATCGAGAAGGTCGGTGTCCTCGGCGCCGGCCTGATGGGGAGCGGCATCGTCCAGGTTTCGGCCCAGGCCGGCTACGAGGTGGTGGCGCTGGAGGTCGAGGAAAGGTACTGGAAGAAGGGGTTCGAGAAGATCGGCGGCTTCCTCCAGAAGGCGGTCGAGAAGGGGAAGATGACCGCGGCCGACCGCGAGGCCGCGCTCGGACGCATGACCGGCACGACACGGATCGGCGATCTGGCGGGGTGCGACCTGGTGATCGAGGCCGTCGTCGAGGACCTGGCGGTCAAGAACGAGATGCTGGGGGAGCTCGACCGGCTCTGCCCCCCGCACACGATCTTCGCCTCCAACACCTCGTCCCTGACGATCGCCGAGATGGCGGCGGCGACCGGGCGCCCGGATCGCATGGTCGGCCTCCACTTCTTCAACCCCGTGCCGGTCATGAAGCTGGTCGAGGTCGTGCGGACGATCCAGACCGGCGAAGAGGCGTTCCGGAAGGCGTGGGCGTTCGCCGAGTCGCTCGGCAAGATCCCGATCGCGGCCAGGGACAACTCGGGGTTCGTGGTGAACCTGCTCCTCGTGCCGTATCTCCTGGGCGCGGTGCGCGCGGTCGAGAGCGGGGTCGCCTCGATCGAGGACGTCGACAAGGGGATGGTCTACGGATGCGGGCATCCGATGGGCCCGCTGACGCTCCTCGACTTCGTGGGGATCGACACGACCTACCGGATCGCCGAGATCATGTTCCAGGAGTACAAGGAGCCCGTGTA
>DASZOP010000206.1:0-4381 GCA_035550715.1 Gemmatimonadota bacterium
CCCCCCCGGGGAGGCGCTCGGCCGAGCGCCACTCGAGGACGAACTCGCCACGCCTGAGATCCACCGGAAGAACGAACAGGAGAAGCCCCGCCCCCACCGCGATCCCGGCGTCGGAGAGTCCCGGCACGCGCCCTTCTAAAAGCGGGCGCATCGTCCACAGGACGGCCGCCAGCAGGAAGACCGCCGCCACCGACCGCTCGCCACGGGTCACCGGTCCGAGGCGCTCCAGCTCGCCTTCGATCAGGGCGCGACCGCCGGGGAGCGTCTCCAACCGGATCGGAAGCACCCACCGGGTGAGGACGAGGCAGGCGAACGGCAGCGCGAGGACGAGGAACGGCAGTCCGACCAGGAGCCACTCCGCGAAGCCGATCTCGACACCGTACGTCTCCTCCAGGAAGGCGGCGGTGAGGGCGTTCGGTGGGGTTCCGATCAGCGTCCCCAGCCCGCCCAGGCTCGCCGCGAACGCGATCCCGATCAGGAGAGCGGGCGCGAAAGCGGGGTCCCGTTCGGGGTCCGGCGCGCTGTCCGCGAGCGCCACGACCGAAAGGCCGATCGGCAAGAGGAGCAGCGTGGTCGCCGTGTTGCTCACCCACATGCTGATGAAGGCCGAGCTCGCCATGAAGCCGGCCACGATGCGCCGCGGACGTGTGCCGACGGCGCGGATGATCCGGAGCGCGACCCGCCGATGAAGCCCCCACCGCTCCATGGCCAGCGCGATCAGGAAGCCGCCCAGGAAGAGAAAGACGAGGGGATCCGCGTAGGGGGTGGCGCTCTCCTCGATCGAGCCGGTTCCGAGAAGCGGGAAGAGGAGGAGGGGAAGGAGGCTCGTGGCGGGCAGGGGAATGGCCTCGCCGATCCACCAGACGGCCATCCACAGGGCGACCGCTGCCGTCCTCCACCCGCTCTCGGCGAGGCCGGCGGGGGCCGGAACCAGGAGGACGAGCGCGAAGAGGGCGGGACCGGCGAACAGGCCGACCCGCTTCCGCCATTCGTAATCCGCGGTCGTCATCGAGGGGCGCAAGTGTATCTTGAGCCCCGCATGCAGAGCCACCGCACGACCATGCGGGAACCCGCAGCGACCCGGCGCGTCACGCGAGCCGGCCTGGCGCTGATCGCGATCGGAGCCACGATCGGCGCGTGCGCTCGGAACCCGCATCCGATCCTCCATTCCACGGCCTGGGTCCGCACGGCGCCCGAGTACGATGCGGTCGCGCGGGAAGCTTTCCGGCTCGCCATGGATCGTCTTCCCGAGGCGCTCGAGCATCCCTTCTGGACGGCGGCCATCGAGCAGACCGGCGGCTACCAGGAGCTTCCGCCGGCCGTCATCGTGGACATCGACGAGACGGTGCTCGACAACACGCCGTTTCAGGTCCGCATGATCAACGAAGGGGAGGAGTTCGATGCCGAGGCGTGGGCGGCGTGGGTGGAGGAGGCGGCGGCCCTGCCCGTCCCCGGAGCGCTCGACTTCGCCCGCGCGGCCGAGAGGCGCGGCATCGAGATCTTCTACGTCACCAACCGCGACCAGCCCCAGGAGGCGGCCACCCGTCGAAACCTCCAGGCGGCGGGCTTCCCGCTCGGCGCCAGCGGGCAGGACCGCGTCCTCTCGCGGGGGGAGCGCCGGGAATGGACCAGCGACAAGTCGTCACGGCGCGCCGCCGTCGCCCGTCGCTACCGGATCCTGCTTCTGATCGGGGACGACCTCAACGACTTCGTTTCGGCCCGTCTCTCGCCCGCCGAGAGGGACAGCCTCGCCGCCCGCTACGAGGACCGCTGGGGGCGCCAGTGGATCATGATCCCGAACCCCCTCTACGGATCGTGGGAGGACGCCCTCTACGGCTTCCAGTCCGGAGTCTCGCCCGACGAAAAGACGCGCCGCAAGGCGGACGCGCTGGACTGATCCGCCCTCAGCTCGTGTGCGGTCCGCCCGTCATCCGGTGGTGGATGTCCCGGACCGCCGCCAGCGTGTCGGCCTGATCCGCCCGCTTGTCGGGGCGGTGCCGGCGGACACGGGCGAAGCGGAGCGCCACCCCACCGGGATAGGTCGGGCTCGCCTGGACGTCGTTGAACGCCACCTCGACGACGAGCTCCGGGCGGACGTGCACCACGTGGCCCTCTCGCGCCGTCTCGAGAGCGAGAAGCCGCTCGGTCTGCCAGGCCAGCATCCGGTCCGTCAGCCCCTTGAAGGTCTTCCCCAGCATCGCGAAGCCGCCGCCTTCCGGGTCGCGCGCACCGAGGTGCAGGTTGCTGAGCCAACCCCTCCTCCGCCCGTGCCCCCACTCGGCGGCCAGGATCACCAGGTCGAGCGTGTGGACGGGCTTGATCTTGAGCCACGTGCCGCCACGAGTGCCCGCCTGATAGGCGGAGTCGAGCGCCTTCGCCATGAGCCCCTCGTGGCCACGGGCGAGGGACCGGGCCATGAACTCCTCGGCCTCTGCCACGTCGGCCGTGACGATCCTCGGAATCAGGATGTCGGCCGGCGCGATGCCGGCGAGCGCCGCGGAGCGGCGGGAGAGGGGCTCCGGCAGCAGATCCGTCCCGTCCAGGTGGAGGAGGTCGAAGAGGAGCACCGATAGCGGGATCTCCCTGCGCATCCGCTCGACGTCGAGGCGGCGGCCGAAGCGCCGCATCGTGACCTGGAAGGGGTGGGGCACGCCGTCGGGGCGGAGGGCGATCGCCTCGCCGTCCAGGACCGCGTCCCGCGCGGGCAGCCGGAGGACCGCCTCGACGACCTCCGGCACGGCCGCCGTCACGTCGTTCAGGCGACGCGAGTAGACCGCGACCTCGCCGCCCGACTTGTGGATCTGGACCCTGGCGCCGTCCAGCTTGATCTCGAGCGCGGCCTCGCCCAGGCGAGCCAGCGACCCTTCCACGTCCTCGGCGGGCTGGGCGAGCATGGGCTGGACCGGCCGAAAGAGATGGACGCCGAAGTCGGCCCCTTCCGGGGCGTCCCCCGAGAGAACCGCGCGCGCGACGGCGCCCAGGTCGGCGGTCACGGCGAGCGCCCGCCGGACGTCGGAACCGCCGGCCGGCGCGGCCCGGGCGACCGCCTCGGCCACCAGGCTCTCCAGCGCTCCCTGGCGGAGCTCGCCCAGGACCAGCCCCGCCAGGAACTCGCGCTCGGCCGGCGTCGCCCGGGCCAGGAGGTCTTCCAGGAGCCGCACCCGCTCGGCGGTCGAGCCGGGACCTTCCGTCGAAGCGACCCGCGCCAGCCGCTCATCGACCTCGGCCAGCTCCAGGCTCGGCGTCTCCACCCCGGTCTCGGGCCACGCCCGGCGCAAGAGAGCCGGACCGACGCCGAGCCGGCCCTGGCGTGGCGAGCCGCTCAGGAAGGCGACCGCGATCTCGATATCGCCCGATGGCGTCCGGTTCAGGAGATCCGCCATGAGACGGATCTTCTCCCGCCGCCCGCGGGTCGCTCCGACCCGCCGCGAGGTGTCGACGATCTCGGAGAGGAGCACGCCGGAAAGCTAGCCCGGACCACGAGAACCGGCGCTAAACCACACCGCGCGTGGCGGCTGTTTTCTCGGGGTGGAGGCGTCGCATGATCGGTAGACGGTGGATCCCCGCGCTGGTGCCGGCCCTGCTCGTCGGGGGCGAGGGCCGGGCTCAGCCCGCGGACAGCCTGCTCGCCCGGCTGGACGCCTGGGAGCCTGCGCGAAGAGCCGAGCTCGAGGCCCGCTTCGGCGAGCAGGGGGACCCCGAGAAGCGCCTCCTCGAGCTCCGGTTCGGTCTCTTCCACCACCGTTACCGGGTGGACGCCGATCCGCACGGGATCGTCCGCCGCTATCGTGAAGAAGGGCTGGAGGGCGCCGCCCTCCAGGCCGCCCTGGCCGAGGTCCTGACCGGCCGCTACGCCGCCTACTACTTCTTCGACGGCGTCATCCGCCCCAACGTCTTCTCCCCGGCACGGTTCACCGAGCGGGGCGAGAGCGCCCTCCACGAGAAGGTCCACCTCGTTCAGCCCGCGCTGTACCAGACCCTGGGGCTCCGCTGCGCGTGGCACCGGCCCGAGGACCCGTGCGTGCGGAGCCTGGAGCCGGTGGCGGTCTACCTGACCGAATTCGCCACCCTGAAACGGAACTCACCGTCGAGGACCGACCAGAGCGTCAACCGGTCGATCGAGCGCTGGCTCGCGATCGAGTCCGTGCGCTGCGGATACGGGAGGCCGGTCCCGCGGTGCCCGGAGCCCGAACGGGTCGACAAGTACATCGTCGAACCGCTCGAGCTCGCCCGAACGATCGGGCGCCTGGGGCTCGACCAGGGGATCCGGCGCTACGTCGAGTCGCTCGCGCCGGCGGATCTGGCTGGTGTCGAACCGCGGAGCCCCCCCGCGCCCTGATGGTCGCCGGCACGGCGCGCGGCTCAATCGTCAGGATACGAC
>DASZOP010000207.1:0-9233 GCA_035550715.1 Gemmatimonadota bacterium
AAACCGGGCCGGTCGTCACCGCCGACGCCGTCGTGGTGGCGACCAACGCCCCGTTCATCAATCGCTTCGCCATCCACACCAAGCAGGCGCCCTACCGGACGTACTCGATCGCCGCCCGGGTGCCGCGCGAATCGGTGCCGCGCGGCCTCTACTGGGACACCCTGGATCCCTACCACTACGTGCGTCTGGCCCCGTCCGGGGGGGAGGAGGACCTGCTGATCGTCGGGGGCGAGGATCAGAAGCCCGCCGGAGACGTCGACGACGAGGAGCGGTTCGAGGAGCTGGAGCGGTGGGCGCGCGAGCGCTTTCCGGTGGCGGGGGTCCGGTTCCGATGGTCGGGGCAGGTCATGGAGCCGATCGACGGCGTGGCGTTCATCGGTCGAAATGCCGGGCGCAACGAGAACATCTACGTCGCGACCGGAGACTCGGGGATGGGGATGACGCACGGAACGATCGCCGGCCTCCTCATCACCGATCTCATCATGGAAAGGAAGAATCCCTGGGGCCGCCTCTACGACCCCTCGCGTGTCACGTTGGGCGCCGTGGGGAGGTTCCTGCGCGAAGGCGCGGGCGTGGTCGGGACGCTGGCCGAGTGGTTCAAGTCCGGGGATGTCGCGAGCGTCGATGAAATCGCCCCGGGATCGGGAGCGATCCTGCGCCGCGGCATTACCAAGATCGCCGTCTATCGGGACCCGGACGGACGGCTCCACGAGCGAACGGCGGCCTGCACGCATCTGGGGTGCGTGGTGGCATGGAACCCGGTCGCGGACACCTGGGATTGCCCCTGCCATGGATCCCGGTTCGATCCGTACGGTCGCGTCCTGGCCGGCCCGGCGGTCGCCGACCTCGAGCCCGCTTCGACTGCTTGAAAGTTCGGCTGCGGCCGCTCACTTTGGTGCCGCCATGCGTACGCTCCTCGAGTTCCATCGCTCGCCGAATTCCGTCAAGGTCCGGGTCGCGCTGGGCTTCAAGGGCTTGGAGTACGAGATCCGCGAGATGATGGCGGCCGATCGCGCGCCGATGATGGAGGCGGCCGGCTGGCCGCTCGTGCCGATCCTGCTGGATGGAGACGTCGCCATGCGCGACTCGGCGGCCATCCTACACTACCTGGAGGCCAACTACCGCGACGCCCCCAGCCTGACTCCCGCCTCGCGCGACGACATCCGCTCGGCGGAGGCCCTGCTGGCGCGGCTGAACCCGGAGATCCTGTCCATCCAGTACGGGCTCGAGGACGAGATCCGCAAGTCCGATTCCGAGCGTGACGAGGGCCGGATCGCGACCGGCCGCGCCACCCTGGTCGCCGCCCTCGAGCGCCTGGAGCGCCGGCTGGCGACCGTTCCGTGGCTGGTCGGCGGCGCGATGTCGCTCTACGACGTCATCCTCGCGTGCAACCTCCTCCCCGCCCGCCCGCCTGCCAGGTTCGTGGAGCAGAGCCCGCTCTGGCGTTTCTTCGCCGACCACCTCGCGCTCGACGGCGACCGTCCCGCCATCGAGGCGTGGGTCGACCGTGTGATCGCGCACGACGCCAAGCTGTAGCGCCAGCCCTGACGGCGGAGGCCGGTAGGGGATCCCGCTTCAGCCCGCGCGGCGCGCGCGCTCGATCGAGACGACCCCCGGCTCGTCGGGAATGTCCTCGACCCGCACCGGGATCGTGAACCAGAACGTCGCCCCGCCGCCCGGCTCGCTCTCGACGCCGATCTGGCCGCCGTGGGCGATGACCATGTCCCGTGCGATGGCGAGACCGAGCCCCGCCCCGAGGGTGCGAGCCGGGGCATCCGCCTGGTAGAACTTCTCGAAGACGAGCGCGGTCTTGTCCGCGGGGATGCCAGGTCCCGTGTCACGCACCCGGACGCGAAGCCCGCGGCCGTCCGCGGCCGCTGACAAGGTCACCGATCCCCCCGCGGGCGTGAACTTGATGGCGTTGCTGAGCAGGTTTCCCAGGACCTCGTTGCGGAGCCGCTCCACATCTCCCCACACGACGGGGGGTGCGTGGGCCGCGATGCGCACGCAGAGGTCGATCCCCCGCTGCCGCGCCAGCGTGCGGAAGGACCGGACGACGCCCTCGAGCAGATCGGGAACCGAGACCGCATCCCGCTGAAGATCCAGGGCGCCCGCCTCGTAGCGCCCCAGATCGAGGAGCTGGTTGACGAGACGCGTGAGCACGCTGACCTGCTCGTGGATCTCCTTGAGCGATTGCCGCTGCTCGGCGTTGAGCTCGCCGAACTGACCCTCGTCCAGGATCTCCGCATAGCCGCCGATGACGTTGAGCGGGTTCTTGAGTTCGTGGCTCGCCATGCTCACGAACTCGGCCCGCAGGCGTTGGAGCCGGGCCAGCTCCTCGGTCATGGAGCGGAAGGAGCGGCTCAGGTCCCCGATCTCGTCCGGGCGTCCGTAGGGGAGCCCCTCCGGCACCGCGAAGTTTCCGCCGGCCATGCCGGTCATCGCGTTCCGGAGGTCCAGGATGGGGCGCCCGACGGCGCGCACGGTCCAGAGGCCCAGGCCGAACGCGCTGGCGAGGGCGAGGAGGACGGTCAGCGCGATCGTGGACCGCGTCGCCGTGATCCCCGCTCCGGTCTCGGCGAGGGACCGCGCCCCTTCGCGCTCGATCGCGCCGAACACCGAGACGAGCCCTGCCTCGGCCTCGTCGTAGACGGGGGCGACGGTGCGGAAGGCCGCCGTCGCCTCGGCCGCGGCTCCGGCCTGGACGAGCGAGTCGATCTCCACCGTCGCGGCGGCGAGCCGACCGACGTCCTCGTCGACTCCCCCTGCGGTCTCGACGAAGCCGACCCGCTCCAGCGTCGCCACCGCCTCCTCCGCTCGCCGGACCGCGAGCCACATGGAGCGCCGCGACAGCGAGTCGCCGGCCACGACGTAGGCTCGCTGGTGGCGGTCGAGCTCGGCGAGCGCGGTCCTCGCCCGGCCCACCGCCGCGGTGGCTTCGGTTTGCGGCCCCTCCAGGCGCCGTGCGACGTCGCCGATCTCCATCAGGCGGGCGAGCCCGTACAAGGCCGGGTAGATGAGCAGGAGTCCCATGACGGCCAGGGACAAGAGCAGGCGGACGCGGAGGGTCACGGCCGGAGCGTCTCCCGAATCCGCTCGAGCTCCGCCTCGAGCTCGGCGACGCGCTCGCGGAGGCGGCCGTTGTCGTCGCGGGGGACCCCGGAGGAGGCGGAAGGCGAGCCGCGGGCCAACGGGCGTCCGTTCAGCTCGGCCGGAACGCCGCCCCCAAGGACCGCCCAGTCCGAGACGTCGCACGTCTCGACGGCTCCGTCCGCGGCGCCCTCCATGGCGAGCAGATCCTGGACGTCGTCGGGAGCCTCGCTCGAAGCGGTGTACGGTTCTCCGCCCGCCCGCAAGGCGAAGAGGTAGATCGTCTCTACGATCGGGCGCGTCCAGGGGAAGGTCTCGGGCCGGGACAGCCAGTGGCCGGCGAGGGCTGCCGCGCGGTCGGGGTCTCCAGCCGGATTTCGGGGATCCGCCTCCAGCGCGGCGATCAGCAGCAGGGCCTGCCGTCCCAGCCGCGCCCCCCCGCAGGTCCGGCGCACCTCGACCAGCGCTTCGCGGGCCCTTTGGAACTCGCCGTGCCGAAGGGCGAGAGCGCCCGCGTCCAGGCCGCCCGCGACGATCTCGCGGTCGGCGCTCGAGGCGGCGCAGGCGGTGGACAGAACGATCAGAAGCTCCAGGGCGGTCGCCCGCGTGCGGCTCATCGGCGGTCCTCCAGGTACACCTCCAGGAACGCCTCCACCACGGTCGGATCGAACTTGGTGCGCGACCCGGCCTCGATCGACTTGAGCGAGTCGAAGACCGACCATGCCTCCTTGTAGGGCCGGACGTGCGTCAGGCTGTCGAAGACGTCGGCCAGGCTGACGATGCGGGCGGCCGCCGGGATCGTCTCCCCCGACAGCCCGCGCGGATAGCCGCCGCCGTCCCAGTGCTCGTGGTGGGACAGGGCAATGTCGGCCGCCATTTCGAGAAGTCCGATCCGGCTCCCGGAAAGGATCCGGGCGCCGATCGTCGTGTGCAGCTTGACCTGCTCGAACTCCTCGTCCGTCAACGCGCCGGTCTTCCTGAGCAGGTCGGCGCTGACGCCGATCTTCCCCACGTCGTGGAGGGGCGCCGCCCGGCGCAGGAGCTCGATCTGGGCGGTTGGCCACCCCATCTGCCCGGCGATCCGCGCGCTCATCTCGCCCACCCGGCGCGTGTGGCGGGCCGTCTCGGGATCGTGGTACTCGGCGGCGATCGCGAGGCGCTCCAGGATCTGGACGCGGGCGTCCTCCAGCTCGACCGTGCGGACGTCGATCAGCCGCTCGAGCTCCTCGTTCTGGAGGACCAGCGTCCGCTGGAGCAGCCGGTGATCGATGGCGTTGCCGACCCGGAGGCGGACCTCGTACGGGCTGAGCGGCTTGGCGATGAAGTCGAACGCGCCCCGCGCGAGAGCCTGCTGCTTGGCCTGCCGGCTGTCGTCCGATGTGAGGACGATGACGGCCGGGAAGTCCTGCGGGGGGAGTCCGTCCCGGAGGGTCTCGATCACCTGGAGGCCGTCCATCCCCGGCATCCGGAGGTCGAGGAGGATCACATCGGGCGGGCGTTCGGTGCAGGCCGCCGCGGCCGCCTCCGGGTCGGTCATGCGGGCCACGTGCCGGTACCCCTCGGGCTCGAGGATCCGGGCGAGGAGCTCCACGTTGGAGGCGTCGTCGTCGACCACCAGGATCCGGGCGTCCGCGCGCTCGCTGACCGTCGTCACCATCGTTCGGGTAGAAGGCCCGGCTTGGACGGGGGGCGGGCGCGGGCACGAAGGGCGGCGCACCGGGGCGCTGCCCAGCCAAGGACCTACTCGGCGGGACGGAAGAATCGGGCCATGAGGCCCCGCCGGGCGGCCCCCAGCAGGGCCGCCCGGGGCTCGAGGATCACCCGGACGGGGACGTCCGCCAGGATGTCCCGCATGCGACCCTTGTCGAGGAAGGCGGACCGGAACCGTTCGTCCCGCAGGGCCGGCAGGATGTCGGGCGCGATCCCGCCCCCCAGGTACAGTCCCCCCAGGGAGAGACAGGAGAGGGCCAGGTTCCCGGACGCCGCTCCGTAGGCCGAGACGAAGCGGGCCAGCGCCTCCTCGCATATGGCGGCCTCCCCCGCCAGGGCCGCCTTCGAGATCGCCTCCCCCTCGTCCTCGGTCGCGGCGAGTCGCTCGGCGAGCCAGGCCGGCTCGACTCGGCGCCCCGAATCGCGCAGAAACTCGTAGATGGCGACCAGGCCCGGGCCGGAGACGACGCGCTCGACGCTGACCCTCCCATGACGGGCGCGGAGCCACGACAGGAGCGCCGCTTCCTCGTCGTCGCGGGGGGCGAAGTCGACGTGCCCCGCCTCGGTGGGGAGGGCCAGGGGCTCGTCCTCCCCTTCGGAGAGGATCGCCGCGCCGAGGCCGGTCCCGGCGGCGATCACCGCCCGTGTCGACCCGCGCCGTCGGCCGGCATGGATCGTCGCCACCTGATCGCCGCCCAGCCCCGTCAGCCCGTAGGCGGTCGCCTCGAGGTCGTTCAGGAAGAGGACCTGGCGGATCCCGAGATCGCGCTCGAGGACGTCGGCATCGACCGACCAGGGGAGATTGGTCAGCGTCGACTCGTCGCCGATGACGGGACCGGCGACTCCGAAGCACGCACGCTCGACCGCGCCTCCGGCCATGGCGCCCCGCTGCGCTTCCAGGAAGGCCCTCACGACCGACTCCAGGCTGTCATGGTCGCCGCTCTCGTAGCGGCTCTCCGCGACGATCTCGATCCCATCCCTGCCGGCTCGCGCGAGGGCGAGGTTGATCTTCGTCCCGCCGATGTCACCGGCCAGGACGAGCGGACGGGGAGCGCTCATCGGGTGAGGCCGGAAGCGGCGGATCGGTCGAGGAGCCAGACCGCCGGCTCGGCCGGCGTCACGCGCTGGGCGGGGATCCGGCCCGGCTCATACGGACCCTCCAGAGCGGCCCGGGCCGCGGACGCCTTCTCCCCGCCGACGACGACGAACAGGGTCGCCCGGCCGGCGCTCAAGGCGGGCGCCGTCAGCGACAGGCGGTCGACGCGCGGGGGCGGATCGCGGTCGTGCTCGACCGCGACCACCAGCCGGTCCTCCACCAGGACCTGGGGATCGCCTGGGAACAGGGAGGCCACGTGGGCGTCGGCGCCCATGCCGAGGAGGACCAGGTCGAAGTCGGGGGGCTCACCACGTCCGATCCCGAGCGCCTCCCGCAGCCGGTGCTCGTGCTCGATCGCCGCGCGCTCCGGGTTCGGATCCTCGCCCCGCATGCGGTGGATACGCTCGCAGGGGATGGGCACCCGGTCCAGCAGCGACCGGCTGGCCATCCCGAAGTTGCTGTCCGGGTGGCCGGGAGGGACGCACCGCTCGTCGGTGAAGAAGATCTCCATCCGCTCCCACGCCAGCCGGTTTCGGAAGGACGGAGAGGCCAGGCGCCCGTACACGGGCAGGGGGGTGGAGCCGCCCGTCATCACCCAGCGGAACCGGCCGCGGGCCGAGAGGGCTCCTTCTCCGATCTCCGCGATCCGCTCGGCGGCGGCGTCCCGTAACTCGTCCGCGTAGTCGTATACGAGGATGACCGGCCGCGACGGCATCGCGGCGGAATTACGGGACGGCGTGCTGGGCGTCCTGGATCTCGTGCTCGGATGCCGCCACGATGTCGCGCCACGCGTGCCCGTTCCGCGCGGTCAGCCGGGCGGCAGCCTCGGGCCCCTGGCTCCCGGCCTCGTAGTTCGGGAAATCAGGCGGCTCCTGCCGGCTCCACGCCTCCAGAATCGGGGTGATCAGCCGCCACTGTGCCTCCGCCTCGTCCCCCCGGGTGAACAAGGTCGCGTCCCCCTCCATGACGTCCAGGAGGAGCGTCCGGTAGGCGTCCGGAAGCTCCACGCCGAACGCCTCCTCGTAGTCGAACTCCAGACGCACACGCGAGGTCCGCATTCCCTGACCGGGGATTTTTGCGCTGAAGGTCGCGTCGATCCCCTCGTCGGGCTTGAGCCGGATCACGATCACGTTGGGGGCGACTCGGTCGTCGGTGGCCTGGAAGAGCGGGTGGGGGGTGGGCTTCAGGAACACCGCGATCTCGGTCAGGTCGCGTCCCAGCCGCTTGCCCGTCCGGACGTAGAAGGGCACTCCCGCCCAGCGCCAGTTCTCGACCCGCAGCTCGATCGCGGCGTAAGTCTCGGTGGTCGAGCCGCCCTCGACGCCTTCCTCATCGCGGTAGCCCGGAACCGTCTCTCCGCCCACCGTTCCCGGCCCGTACTGTCCGCGAACCGACCGGCGCTCGACCTGGTCCGGGCCCATGACGGGGATGGAGCGGAGGATCTGGACTTTCTCCTCCCGCACGGAGTGCGCGTCGTAGGCGATCGGGGGCTCCATGGCGGTCAGCGTGAGGAGCTGAAGGAGGTGGTTGGCGATCATGTCGCGGAGCGCGCCCGTGCTGTCGTAGAAGCCGGCCCGATCCCCCACCCCGATGGTCTCCGCAGCCGTGATCTGGACGTGGTCGACGTAGTTCCGGTTCCAGATCGGTTCGAACATCGTGTTGCCGAACCGGAAGGCGAGGATGTTCTGAACCGTCTCCTTGCCGAGATAGTGGTCGATCCGATAGACCTGGGACTCGCGGAAGAAGCGCGCGATCTCCTCGTTCAGCCGACGCGCGGAGTCGAGGTCCTGGCCGAAAGGCTTTTCGACGACGATCCTCGCGAACCCCTTCTCCTCCCCGGTCAGCTTGACGGCAGCTAGGCCGCGGACGATGTCCGGCGCGAGGGCAGGCGGCACGGCCAGGTAGAAGAGGTGGTTCCCGACCTCCTCCGCCGCGCCGACCTTCATGGCATCCAGGCGAGCGGCGAGCTCGCGGTAGGCGCCCTCGTCCTTCAGGTCGGCGGCCATGTAGAAGAGACGCTCGGCGAAGCGATCCCAGAGCGCGACGTCGAACTGACGGACGTGATCGGTCACCGCTTCCCGCATCTTCGAGCGGAACGTCCCGTCGGACATCTCGCCACGGCTCAGTCCGAGGACGCGGAAGTCGCCGCCCAGACAGCGCTCGCGCGCCAGGCGGTAGAGGGCCGGCATGAGCTTCCGCTCGGTCAGGTCGCCGGTGGCACCGAAGATGACGAACGTGCAGCCGCGCGCCTTGGGCATCTGGAACTTGCCGGGCCGGACCGCCGACTTCCCCTGGATCACCCGCGGGCTCACGCGCGCGCCTCCGCGGCCAGGGCCGCCCAGTCGGTATGAATCGGCTCGCCCCCGGGATCGTCCAGGCGCCGGTAGGTGTGGGCGCCGAACCAGTCCCGCTGGGCCTGGGTCAGGTTCTGGGGGAGCCGCTCGGTCCGGAAGGCGTCGAAGTAGGCCAGCGCCGCGCCCCAGCAAGGGATCGGAAGCCCGATCCGGGCCGCCGCGGCCACCGCCCGGCGCCATCCCTCCTGGGCCCGCTCGACCTCGCTCCCCAAGGCCTCGTCGAGCAGCAGGCTCGGGAGGTCGGGGTCCTGCTGGAGCGCCTCACGAATCGGCTCGAGGATCCGTGCCCGGATGATGCAGCCCCCCGTCCAGACCCGCGCCACCTCGGCCGGCGGGATCTCCCACCGGTGCTCGGCCGACCCCTGGCGGATCAGATCCATCCCCTGGGCGAAGGCGCAGATCCTGGAGGCGTAGAGCGCCTTCCGGGTGTCCTCGACGAGATCCTCGCGCTGGTGGCCGGGAAGGCGGGCGGCGGGCCCCTCGAGGCGCCGGCTGGCGGCCACCCGCTCCTCGCGGCGGCTCGAGAGGACGCGCGCATCCACGGCGGCCGCGATCGACGGGACGGGAACTCCCAGCTCGAGGGCGGTCGTCGCCGTCCACCGACCGGTCCCCTTCTGCTCGGCCAGGTCGAGCACGCGCTCGACCAGGGGCTCACCGGAGAGCTCGTCGGGAACGCGGAAGATCCGGGCGGTGATCTCGAGCAGGAACGATTCCAGCTCGCCCTCGTTCCAGGCGCCGAACGTCTCGGCCAGCCGCTCCGCGTCGTACCCAAGCCCGCGGGACAGGAGGTCGTACGCCTCGGCGATGCCCTGCATCTCCGCGTACTCGATCCCGTTGTGGACCATCTTGACGAAGTGGCCCGCGCCGCCAGAGCCCAGGTAGGCAACGCAGGGCCCGGCTTCCGTGCGGGCGGCGATCGCCTCGAGAACCGGACGTACGTCCTCCCAGGCCTCACGTGGCCCGCCAGGCATGATCGACGGGCC
>DASZOP010000208.1:0-5071 GCA_035550715.1 Gemmatimonadota bacterium
GTCGCGCGCCTTGATCTCGCTCGTTTTGAGCGCCCTCCGGTCCTCGGAACAGCTGCAATTGAAGGGCCTTCTGCGCCAGCCCGGCCTGTGGCTTGCGAAGGGGAGAGGGCGGCGGGAGATTGGATGAGAATGATGCGGCGAGAGGCGATTTTCATCCTGATCGTGACGGCTCTCACGGCTGGATGCGGGAGCGGGTCCGAGGCGCGGACCGACGAAGCATCGGAGGCCGGGGCGGAAGCCGCGGCCACGGCCCGCGCGGCACCGCCGTTCGCGCTGGAGACGCTGGACGGCGACTCGCTTTCGCTGGCCGACGTGGCGGATCGCAAGGTCGTCCTGGTCAACTTCTGGGCATCGTGGTGCGAGCCCTGCAAGGATGAGATCCCGATCCTGATCGCGCTGCACGAGGAGTACGGTGAGCGGGGCTTCATGGTTCTGGGAGCCACGGTCGACGACCTGCCGAGGGACTCGCGAGCTTTTGTAGAGGAGATGGAAATACCCTATCCCTCGGTCATCACCACGCCCCGGATGCGCGAGGCATGGCGGCTGGCCCCGTGGCTTCCGACGACCTTCCTCATCGTCGACGGGAGGATCGTGGAGGAGTGGATCGGCCCTCAGGCGCGTGACGTGTTCGAGTACTCCATCCGCGTCGGCCTCGGCCTCGCTCCGGCGCTCGAGGACGTGATCCGGACCGACGCCCGTAGCTGATATGCCGGGCGAGCTCTCCTTCGCGGTCGCCTTCGGGGCGGGCGTGGTCTCCTTCCTTAGCCCGTGCGTGCTGCCCCTCTTCCCGTCCTATCTTTCGTTCATCACCGGCCTGACGTTCGACGAGCTCGCTGCGCCCGGTCCAGACGCCAGGGCCCGCATCCGTCGCCTGACGGTGGTCCACTCGCTGCTCTTCATCCTCGGCTTCGCGCTCGTCTTCATCGCGCTCGGCGCCTCGGCCACCGTCGTCGGGCAGTTCATGCGCTCGAACCAGGTCTGGATCCGGCGACTGGCCGGGGTAGTCATCGTCCTGTTCGGGCTCCACATCAGCGGACTCCTGACGCTTCCATTCCTGCACCGTGAGCGGCGCCTCCACCTGCAGCGCCGTCCATCAGGGCTTCTCGGCTCGGTCCTCGTCGGGTTCGCGTTCGGTGCGGGCTGGACGCCGTGCATCGGCCCGATCCTGGGAGCGATCCTGACCATGGCCGGTACGACCGGCGAGCTGCGGCAGGGCGTCGCCATGCTGGCGGTGTATTCGGCCGGCCTGGGCCTGCCATTCTTCGCCGCGGCGCTCGGGTTCAACGCGTTCCTGGCGGGCTTCCGGCGCGCCCGGCGGTGGATCCGCCCGATCGAGATCGGAAGCGGGATCGTGCTGGTGACGGTCGGGGTCCTGATCTTCACGAACTCGTTCGCGGTGCTGGCCGCGTACCTGAACCGGGTCCTCCTCCCGCTGTTCCCGTTCATCGCCGAGAACATCTGATCCGTGTGGTCGGGAGGGAGGGCGGTCCCTACATTCCGCGCGCCGAGTCGGCCTCCACATCCCCCACCCGGAGGGCGCATGGACTGGTTCTACGTCTACTTCGTCGGCTTCCTCATCCTGATCGCGGCGGTCGGGATGGGGCTCGCCAGGGTCGGGGTGTCCGCGGCCTGGATCTTCATCGTCTGTCTGGCCCTCTTCGGAATCGCGGTCATGAGTGCGGTCAAACGCACACGGGGAGACGGCTCGGGCGGCGACGCCGGCTGAGCGCCCTTGTCCGGGATCGCCGCCTGGCTGCGTGACTTCTTCACTCAGAACCTGGGCTACAAGCTCGTTGCCCTCGCGCTGGCCCTTCTGCTGTGGTTCGACGTGACCTCCGACGAGACCGCGCTCATCGACTATCCGGTCCCGCTGAGCATCGCCGTGGAAGGCGGGGACATGATCGTCACCAACGACGTTCCGCACGAGGTCGACGTGCGCTTTTCGGGGACAGGGAAGGAGTTGCTGCGCCTGGATCGTGATCGGCTGGCGATCCGCAAGGAAGTTCGCGGCGACGAGAACGACACCCTGCAGATCGATCTCGGACCGCAGGACGTCCAGCGGCCGGGCGATCTGAACGTCATCCCGACCGGTGTGATCCCGAGCCGGATCACAGTGGTGACGGACCGTTTCATAGAGAAGACGGTCCCGCTGGCAACCGTGGGCAGGATCGAGGTTGACCCCGACCGTCGCGTGATCGGTCTGGAGGTCGAACCCCGAAGCGTGCGAATCCGGGGCGTCACGGCGGAGATCCGGCCTATAGGCTCGCTGGAGTTCGACCTTTCCCAGATCTCCGCCGACGAGGGACCCTTCGACGAGCGGCTGGAGATCGCCGTGCCGGAGAGCCTGAGGACCGTGAAGGTCTCACCGGACACCGTTCGGATCCGCGGCCGGGTCGTTCCGGTCCGTCCCCCCGAGTCCGCCGGCGAGCCTCCTTGATCACGGTGGGCATCGAGACCTCGTGCGACGACACGTCGATCGCCATCCTGGAGGGGGAGCAACGGCTCCTGGCGAACGTCGTGAGCTCGCAGGTCGAGCACGAGGCGTACGGCGGGGTCGTTCCGGAGCTGGCGAGCCGGGCGCACGTGACCAACGTCCTGCCGGTCTTCCGTCGGGCCCTGGCCGACGCCGGTCTCGGTGCGGAAGCGATCGACCTGATCGGCGTCACCCATGCCCCGGGGCTCATCGGTTCGCTTCTGGTCGGCGGCGCGTTCGCCCAGGGGATGGCGCTCGCCCTGGAGCGGCCCCTGGTCCCCGTTCACCACCTCGAGGCCCACGTGGTCGCCAACCTGCTCGATCATCCTGATCTCGAGCTCCCCGCGGTGGCGCTCATCGTGTCGGGAGGCCATACCCTCCTGGTCCATGTCCCGGCATGGGGGACGTACCGGCTCCTCGGACGGACCCGCGACGACGCGGCGGGCGAGGCGTTCGACAAGGTGGCCAAGCTGCTCGGGCTGGGGTTCCCGGGAGGTCCGGCGATCGAGCGGCGGGCGAGGGAGGGCGATCCCGACGCCATCCTGTTCCCCCGGCCGATGATGGATCGCGCGGACCTGGACTTCTCCTTCTCGGGGCTGAAAACCGCCGTCCTCCAGTGGGTGGAAGGGCAGGCCCCGGCGACCGTCGAGCGTCGTCTGTCCGACCTGTGCGCATCCTTCCAGGCGGCGGTGGTCGAGGTTCTGGCCGAGAAAACCGCCCGGGCGGCCTCCCGCCTCGAAGTGCCGACCGTCCTCCTGGCCGGCGGAGTCGCCTGCAATCTTGCCCTGAGGGCGGAGATCCGGGAGCGCGCCTCCGGCCGGCGGGTCCTCTGGCCGCGACCGATCCTGTGCACCGACAACGGGGCGATGATCGCCCGCACGGCCCTGCTGCATCGCGAGGAAGGCGTTGCCCCGGGAGGGTTCGACGTGGCCGCCAGCCTGGCCTTGGCGTGAGGTGAGGCGTTGTCCACACCGTCGGTGTCCATGGTTCGACGATAACGCGCGGGCGGCGCGGCGAACGGCCCCCCCCATGAAGCGGGCGGCGGCGCGAGGCTCGCTTCTTGCCCGCGCGATGGATTTTCCGGCGCCGATCGGCTAAACGTGAAGGACACCCCGCCACCGGTCGATCACGCTTCAAGCGAGCCGAGGTCCGCATGTCCCAGCCCGAGCCTCTGACGCTCGATCCACGGACCGAGCGACTCCTGGAGTCCATCGAGATCGTCCCGATCGAGACCGAGCGCGCCCGCTCGGCCGGCAGTCAGCGCCGGGCCGGGCTCCGGCTCCGGGACCAGGGCCAGTACGGCGAGGCCGAGCTCTGCCTGCGGGTCGCGTACCTCGCGGCGCGCCAGGCGGGCGACGCGGAGCAGGCGGCGCAGATCGGGCTCGACCTGGCTCGCAGCGTGGTCTATCGCTCGCCACGCGAGGCGCTGGGGATCATCCGCCAGGTCCTCCATGGGCGACCGGCGAGCCTGGACGCGGTCTGCTTGCACAACCTGATCGGATCGCTGCTCATGGAGCTGTGCGAGGCGGAGCTCGCCGAGCTCAGCTTCGAGCGCGCCTCGGACGGCCGGCTGGCGGGGGCGCCGGTCTATCGGGCTTACGCCGAGGCGAACCGGGCGCGCAACGCTTTCGAGCGCGGCAACCCCATCGAAGCGGCGCGGCTGAACCGCCGGGTGCTGGGTCGGCTCGAATCCCTCGATGATCCAGCGGGCGCGGGCCTGGTCCTCTTCAACATGGCCATTCACGCGGTACGGGAAGGGACCTTCGACGATGCGGTCCGGCTGCTCGAGCGGAGCCGCGAACGGCAGCGTGCCTCCGGCCACCTGCGTCTGGCGGCCATGGAGGAGCTGTGCCGCGGCGAGCTGGCGCTGGCGGTGGGGGACCGGGGGGCGGCCCGCGAGCGATTCGACCGCTGTGAACGGATCGCCGGCCAGGCGTCGCTCCCCGCCGTGCGGGCGCGTGCGCTCATCTGGAAGACCCTGCTCCGGGAGGACCCCGGCGGCGCCGCACTCCTGACCGACCTCGAGACGGCGGCCCGGGATCTGCACGCCCGCGGAATGCGGACCGACAGCGCCATCGTCTACGTCGTCGCCTCGTGCTACGCGGAGCGCGAGGGACTTCCGCACGAGCGATACCACGCGGTGGCGCGCTCCATCCTCGGGCAGGACTCGGCGGTGCGTCAGCTCCGCGATCTCTATTCGCGCACCGTTCGGGCCATGCGCTCTCCTCCCCGGCGCGTCGAACGGGAGCTCTTCCCGGACTTCCTGAGCCAGTCCCCGACGATCCTGCGAGTCAAGGAGCGCCTCCACCGCCTGGTGGACACCGACGTCCGGATCCTGCTCGAAGGGGAGTCGGGGACCGGCAAGACGTACCTCGCGCGGCAGCTCCACGCGGCGGGTCGCAAGCCGGGACCCCTCGTCGTGGTCGACTGCACGAACCTCGAGGAGAACCTGTTCGAGTCCAAACTCTTCGGCCATCGCAGGGGGGCGTTCACGGGCGCCGTCTCGGACGCCGTGGGCCTGGTCGAGCAGGCCCACACGGGGACCCTCTTCCTGGACGAGATCGGCGAGCTGCCGCTGGAGATCCAGGCCAAGCTGCT
>DASZOP010000209.1:0-17862 GCA_035550715.1 Gemmatimonadota bacterium
CTCCTCCAGGAAGAGGGACGCCGCGAGGACGCGCTGGAGGAGTACCGCACGGCGATGGAGCTGTGCCTCAGGAGCGGCGATCCGGCGGGTGCCGAGCACGCCCGAACGCGGGTCGAGGCGCTGGAGGAGGCGGTCCGCTCCGGATCTCGCGGCTGACGGACCGACGGCCATGACGCGCTGGAAGGACGACGGCGGACGCCCCGGCCGCGGGGCCGTGATCCTGGAGCGGCTCCGGGACGGGGTCCTCGTCGCCGACGGGGCCATGGGCACGCAGATCTACGAGCGCGGCGTCTTCATCAACCGCTGCTTCGACGAGCTGAGCCTGTCCGCCCCCGCCATGATCCGTGACATCCATGCGTCGTACGTGGCGGCCGGCGCCGAGCTGCTCGAGACGAACACGTTCGGGGCGAACCGGGCCCGTCTCCTCGGGCACGGGCTCGAGCACCGGGTCGCCGAGATCAACCGCGCCGCGGTCCAGCTGGCGCGCGAAGCCGCGGACGGCCGGGTCTGGGTGGGGGGGTCGATGGGGCCGATCGGGGTCGCCGGCCAGGTGGCCGGCGGATACACCCCGGAGGACGTGCGCGCGATCTTCGCCGAGCAGGCGGCGGTGCTCCTGGAGAGCGGCGTCGACGCGCTGGTCGTCGAGACGATTCCGTCCTTGATGGAGATGGAGGCGGCACTCGAAGCCATCCGGAACCTGGACGGCGACGTCCCGGTCGTGGCGATGATGAGCTTCACCGAGGAGGGGCTCACCCAGTCGGGCGAGCGGCCCGAGCTGGTCGCCTTGCGCCTGGCCGAAGCCGGAGCCGACGTCGTGGGCGCCAACTGCAGCGTCGGCCCGCGCCCGATGCTGGATTGCGTGGCCCGCATGCACGACGGGCCCGAGCTCCTGCTGGCGGCCATGCCCAACGCCGGCCTGCCGCAGTCCGTCGAAGGCCGGCTGATCTACATGGCCGGACCCGAGTACTTCGGCAAGTACGCCAAGCGGTTCGTCCAGGCCGGCGTCCGGCTGCTGGGAGGTTGCTGCGGGACCACCCCCGAGCACGTCAGGGCGATGTCCCACGCCGTCCGGCGCTACGCCCCACGACCGCGGGCACCGGTCGCGCTGACCGAGGAGATCGCGCTCGCCGAGCCGGCGGCCCCGCGCACCGGGATCCGGCCGACCGCGCTCGCCCGCTGGCTCCAGGAAGGCCGGTTCGTCGTCTCGGTCGAGCTGACGCCGCCGACGAGCGCCGACCTGGATGCGCTGGTCGAGGCCGTGCGCGGGATCCACGCGGCGGGGATCGACATCGTGAACATCCCCGAGTACGCGCGGGTCTCGCCGCGGGTGACGCCGATCGCCATCGCTCGCGTGCTGCGTGAGAGCCTGCCGGTCGAGACCATCATCCACTACTGCTGCCGCGACCGCAACCTGTACGGCATGCAGGCCGACCTCATGGCGGCTCACGCGCTGGACGTCCGGGACGTTCTGGTCATCACCGGCGATCCCCCGAAGGCCGGGGGGTACGCGGTGCCGACCGCCGTCTTCGACGTCGATTCGATCGGCCTTGTCGGCGTGGCCCGGCGTCTCAACCACGGTCTGGACGCGGCCGGGAAGCCGACCGGGGTCCCCCTCGACCTGCACGTCGGCGTGGGCGTCAACCCGGGCGCCGTCGACCCCGCGCTCGAGATCGAGCGCTTCCGCCGGAAGATCGAGGCCGGCGCCCGATTCGCGATGTCCCAGCCGGTGTTCGATGCCGCCCTGCTGGCGCGGTTCCTGGAGGATCTCGGATCGGTGCCCGTCCCGATCCTGGCCGGAATCCTGCCCCTCCACTCCTATCGCAACGCCGAGTTCCTCCACAACGAGGTTCCGGGGATGCGGATCCCCGAGGAAATCCGCGACCGGATGCGGCGCGTGCCGGGTCGCCGCGCGGCGGCCGCCGAGGGCGTGCGGATCGCCCGCGAGGCGCTGGCCGCCGTCCTCGAGGTGAAAGGTGTCCAGGGGGCGTACCTGATGCCCCCGTTCGGCCGCTACGAGATGGCGCTCGAAGTCGTGGAGGGGCTCGTCCCCGCCCGGTGACCGCCGACCTGCACACCCACACGACCGCCTCGGACGGGGCGCTGGCGCCGTCCGAGCTGGTCCGCCGGGCGGCCGCGCGGGGGATCCGCTTCCTGGCGGTGACCGATCACGACTCGGTGAGCGGCGTGCCGGAAGCTCTCGCGACGGCGCCGCCCGGGATGACGGTGATCCCGGGTGCCGAGCTCACCTGCCACGTCGCAGGCCGGGAGGCGCACGTCCTGGCGTACGGGATCGACGTCGACGATTCGGAGTTCGGCGCCCTCCTGGGGGACCTGGCCTTCCAGCGCGAGGTGCGCGCGCGCCGGATGGTCGAGCGGCTCTCGGCCCTCGGCGTCGAGGTCGAGTACGAGGACGTCGAGCGGATCGCGGGCGGCGCCACGCTGACCCGGCCCCACGTGGCCCGCGCGCTCGTCGAGCGTGGTCACGTGCGCTCGCTGGACGAGGCGTTCGCCCGCTACATCGGCCGGTCGGGTCCCGCGCACGTCGCCAAGCCTCATCGGGAGCCGCGGCCGACGTTCGAGGCGGTGCGGCGGGCGGGCGGCGTGCCCGTTCTCGCCCACCCCGGAACGTTCCGCCGTGACGACCTGATCCCGGCGCTGGTCGAGGACGGCCTGGAGGGTCTCGAAGTCCGGCACACCGAGCATTCGGCCGCCGCCGCGCGCCACTACGAGGCGCTGGCCCGTGACCTCGGCCTGCTGCCCACCGGTGGCAGCGACTTCCACGGCTCGCCCGGTCATCGAAGCCAGATCGGCCGCCCGCGGGTCCCGCAGGAATGGGCGCTGAATCTCGTTGACCGCATCGGAGGCCGAGATTAAGCTAGCCGGCCGATGAGCCGCAGCGTCGCCCCCGAGCAGCTCGATCGACCTTCGCTGGCCACGATCCAGGGGCTCGTCCACGAAGTGCTCGATGGAGTCCTCGCCCGCATGGGGGCGGTCCTGGCCAACGACGTCCCCTTCATCAACGAAGTCTCCTTCCACCTCAACCAGATGCGGGGCAAGCTCTTCCGCCCGGCGCTCCTGGCCCTCGCCAACCGCGTCGATGAGCGGCCGGACCGGCGCGAGATCCCGCTCGGCGCGGTCGTCGAGATCATCCATCTGGCCACCCTGGTTCACGACGATTCGATCGACGGCTCGAGCCTGCGCCGCGGGCTTCCCACGCTCAACAACCGCTGGGGCCACAAGGTCTCGATCATCATGGGGGACTACCTCTACTCGCGAGCGATGGCTGAGATCACGAGGATCGGCGATCTGGAGCTGATCGGGCTCGCTGCGCGGGTCACCAACGAGCTCACGATGGGCGAGATGGTCGAGATCGCCCATCACGGCCGACTGGTCGAGGACCCGGCGCAGTACTTCTTCATGATCGAGAAGAAGACCGCCAGCCTGCTCGCCACGGCGTGCGAGATGGGCGCCGCGATCGGCGCCCCGGGGTATCGCGGCGCGCTGCGGGATTACGGGCAGCGGCTGGGGATGGCGTTCCAGCTCGTGGACGACATGATGGACTACGGGGGAGAGCAGTCGATCATGGGAAAGCCGGCCGGCTCCGACCTGCGTGAGGGGCAGACCACCTTCCCCTTGCTCGCCATCCTGCCGCGGCTCGGCTCGCGGGAGCGGCGGATCGTGCAGGCGGTCTTTACGGGGATCGGACCGGATCCCGACGCGGTGGAGCGAGTGATCGAGCTGGTGCGCGACCGGGGCGGGATCGAGGCCACCCGTCGCATGGCCCGGGAGTACGCCGATCGCGCCCGCGAGGCGCTCCTCCCGCTGCCGGCCACCCCGGCCCGCGAGGTGCTGGACGCCGCCGTGGACTACGTTCTGGGGCGCGACCGCTGAGCCGGGTCGGGTCCGCGCCCGGACTCCGGCCGGCGCGGTAGGGGGCACGATAACCCGATGCATCGCAAGAACTTCAGGGTCTACTCGATCGTGTTGACCATGGGTTTGCTGGTCGGTAGCTTGGTTGGAGAGGTGCTCGCCCGGTGGCTGCCGGCCGGCGTCGCCCGCGACTTCTTCACCACTTCGGTGGCGGGGGCGTTCGGGCCGGTCTCGATCGATCTCGTGGCCGTGGCGCTCACGCTCGGCCCGCTGACGCTCTACGTGAACCTGATGAGCCTGGTGGGGATCATCGGCGCGGCCTACCTGTACCGCGCCTTCTTCTAGGCCGCCGGTCCGCGCGTCGTTCCGCGACCCACGGCCGCACCGTTCCGCCCGGCTGGGCGGAGGAGGAGCCAATGTTCGGCTCGATCGGGATGCAGGAGATCGTCCTCGTCCTGTTCATCCTGCTGCTGCTCTTCGGGGCCAAGCGCCTTCCCGAGCTCGGCGAGTCGCTCGGCAAGGGGATCCGCGAGTTCAAGCGCGGCGTGAGCGAGATCAAGGAAGACATCGACAAGGAAGAGCACAAGCCCGGCAAGGAGTAGATCCCGCCGGACCGGTGGTCAGGTGCCGAGGAGCTGGGCCCGCCGGTCTTCGACCTCCGCCTTCTCGCGAAGATCCTCGAACCAGGCGTTGAACGTGCTCCGCATCTCGGCCACCTTGAGCTGCTCGCGGAGCGACGCCCGCTCGCGCTCGTAGGCGGTGGGGTCGTAGGGTCGCTTCTCGAGGAGCTGGATGAAGTACAGGCCCCGGGGCCCCTCAACGGGCCCCGCCACCTGGCCCTGGGCGAGGCCGAATGCGGCCCCCGCCACCGGCGTGCCCGATCCTATCCCCGGGATGTTGTTCTGGCGGGTGAACCAGCCCGTCGTCACGACCTCCAGGCCGAGCCCCTCGGCCGTCGCTTCGAGCCCCTCCCGCTGGACCGCCTCCCGGAAACGCGGGGCCATCTCGGCGACCCTCGCCTGGCGCGTGCGCGTCCGAAGTTCGGCCCGTATCTGATCCGCCACCTGCTCGCGGGCGATGGAGCCGGCAGGGTGGCGCTCCAGGACGTGAACGACGTAGAAGGCCCCGTCGTGCTCCAGCGGACCGCTCACCGCTCCCGGGTCGTTCGAAAACGCGAACTCCGACACCGGCGGGGCCGGCCCGATACCAGGGACGACCGGGCCGCGCTCGAAGAGCGGCGTGCGATCGACCCGCACGGCGTCCCGGGCGCCCGCCGACTGGAACGTCTCCGGCGCGTCGCTCATGGCCAGGGCGAACCCCTGAGCGGCCTGGCGCGCGCTGTCGCGGGCGGCCGGGGAGGGCTCGACTTCCACCAGGATGTGGCGGGCGCTGTACCGCGTGGCCGCCCCGGGCTGGGCCATCCGGTCCTCGAGCTCGAGGACGTGCCAGCCGAACGGGGTCTGGACGGGGTCCGACACGTCGCCGGGCTCCATCCCCTCCAATGCCGAGGCAATCGCCGGGTCCATGGTCGAGAGCTCGAACCACCCCAAACCTCCGCCGTTCTCCCGCGTCAGATCGTCGCTGGAAGCATCGGCGGCCAGCTCTCCGAACTCGGCGTCCGGCTCGCGAGCCAGGCGGGCGAGGCTGTCGGCCCGGGCCCGCGCGGCGGCCGAGTCGGCCGCAGAGACGGCCGGCCGGAAGACGGCGTACTCGATGCGCGAGCTGGCCTCGCGGCGGTAATCGTCCCGGTGGGCGTCGTAGTAATCGGCGATCTCCGCCTCCGTCACCTGGGCCTCGGACTCCGGCACGAGGTGCTCCGGATCGAGGTGCACGTACCGGATCCGGGCCTGCTCGTTGCGCTCCTTGTACACGTCGAGCACCTCGGCGTCGGTGACGGTCACGCCGGCGATGATCTGCTCCTCGAGCTTGCGGATGGGAAGCGTCTGGCGGAGCTGCCGCTCGTACTCCGCCCAGGTTTCCTTCAGCGCCGGGTCGCCGAGCGCCCGGCGATACTTCTCGATGTCGAACTGGCCGTCGGTCTGGAACGCCGGCAGGCGTGCCACCTCGGGTGGCGGATTGTTCTGGATGTACTCCACGAGCTCGCCATCGGTGAGCCGGATCCCGCGCCGTCCGGCCTCGGCGCGCAGGAGGGACAGGTTGACCACGTCCTCCCACGCCTGCTCCTCGACCTGCCGCTGCTGGTCGGCCGTCAGCCCTTCGTCGCCCGCCCGCAGCTGCGCCTGCTCGTACAGGATCCGATACTGGTTCTGATAGTCCTCCACCGAGATCTCGGCGCCGTTGACCGAGCCGAGCCGGGTCTGCGTCCCCGTCATCGAGCTCCGTCCCGAAAGGTCCATGCCCCATTCGAACACCATGAGCCCGACGAACGCGATGGAGGTCAGGATCATGATGATCTTGGTGGAGTCGCGGAGCTGTTTCATCATGGGAGTTGCGATCCTGGGATTGAACGTTTCCAGCGCCGGACGGTCGCCGCTTCCTCCCGTCCTCGCGATGCCGGGACGGAGCGGTTCGACGGGCCGGTCGATCGAAGGGGGCTCGGGAGGCGAACGATCGTCCAGGAAGATATCCCCCGACCTCTCCGGCGTCGAGAAGCCGAGGCGCAGCATCGCCGTTGCTAGGTCGCAGGGGCGCTCCTATGTTGGCGCCGATGATCGCGCACGACGAGGGGCGCGGCCGCGGCGGCCAGGACCTGGCCACATCCACGCTGGCCGAGATTTACGCGCAGCAGGGTCTGCTCGAGCGCGCGCGGGCCATCTACGAGCGGATCGCCCAGCGCGCGCCGGACGATCCTCGTGTGGCCGAGCGTCTCGACGCCCTGTCGCGCGCGATCCGGGAGCGGTCGGCGGGTCCGCCGCCGGCTCCCGCTCCCGCGACGGAGGCGCCGGACATCGAAGACCTCGCCGGCGGGGATCCGGCGTCCGGCGGCGGTCCGCCGGCCGCCGGGGACCTGGTCCCGGACGAGGTCTTCGAGGCGTGGCTCCGCCGCCGCTAGCGGTCGCCGGGATCTCGGCCGGCCCGGCCGAGCGCCGCGCCGCGCTCGGCCGCCGTCTCGCCGAATCGGGCGCCGCGGCCCTGCTGGTCCTCCATCCTCCCAACATCCGGTACCTGACGGGCTTCCCGGGCGGCGGCGCGCTCGTTCTCACCGAGGATGGAGCGACCACGCTGGTGACGGTGCCCATGAACGGCCTCCAGGCCCGGGAGGTGGTCGATCCGGCGGTCGAGGTGGCGCTCGCCGAGCGGCAGCCCCTCGAGACGGCGCGGGAGCGCCTGTCCGGCCGGGGCCCGGTGGCGTTCGAGAAGGAGCGCCTGACGGTGGCCCAGCTCGAGGCGTGGGAAGCCGCCGGAGGCCCGGATCTGACGGGAATCGCGGGCTGGGTCGAATCGCTCCGTGCGGTCAAGTCGGAGGCCGAGAAGCGCGCGATCGAAGCGGCCGGCGCGGTCGCCGTCGGGGCCTGGGAAGCGGTCCTGCCCGCGATCCGTCCCGGGGTCACCGAGATCGAGCTGGCGGCCCGGCTCGAAGCCGAGCTCCGGGCGCGCGGGGCCGAGCGGTTCGCCTTCGACACGATCGTCCTCTTCGGCCCGCGGGCCGCCCTTCCGCACGGCGAGCCCGCCCCCCGCCCCCTCGCCTCGGGAGAGGTCGTACTCTTCGATTTCGGGGCGGTGGTGGACGGCTACGTCAGCGACGTGAGCCGCACGGTCGCGTGCGGGCCACCCGACCCCCGGTTGGCGGATGCGTACGAGGTCGTCCGGCGGGCCCAGCGTTCCGCGATCGACGGGTTGAGGGAGGGACGCACGGGGCGCGAGGTCGACGCGCTGGGGCGCGGCGTGATCGAGGAGGCGGGGCACGGCGAGGCGTTCGTCCACTCGCTGGGTCACGGCATCGGCCTCGAGGTCCACGAGGGGCCGCGGTTGTGGAAGGGAAACGACGAGCCCGTCCCGGCCGGCGCGGTGGTGACCGTTGAACCCGGTATCTATATTGCCGGTTTGGGCGGGATTCGAATCGAAGACGACGTGGCCGTCAGCCGGGAGGGCGCGCACCCCTTGACCGGCGCCGCGCCCGACGCCCTCGTCGCCCTCTAACCCCTCGATGGGCATGATCGAACCTCCATGGCGAGCACGGCGGACTTTCGCAACGGGATGGTGCTCCGGCTCGATGGAGACCTGTGGCAGATCGTCTACTTCCAGCACGTGAAGCCGGGCAAGGGGGGCGCTTTCGTGCGGACCAGGCTCAAGCGGGTGGCCACCGGCCAGGTCGTGGAGCGGACCTTCAGGGCCGGTGAGCGGATGGACGACGTGCGGCTGGAGCGGCGCTCCATGCAGTACCTGTACACCGACGACCACCACGCCTATTTCATGGACCTCGACACCTACGAGCAGCACCCGATCGACGAGGCCGTGCTCGCCGAGCAAAGAGCGTTCCTGAAGGAGAACACGATCTGCGACGTCTTGGTCCACGACGGCGGCATTCTCGGGATCGAGCTGCCCAACTTCATCGAGGCGCGCATCGTGGAGACCGACCCCGGGGTTCGCGGGGACACCGCCACCGGCGGGACCAAGCCGGCTACGCTCGAGACGGGCGCCGTCGTGCAGGTGCCGCTGTTCGTGAACAAGGGCGAGGTCATCCGGGTGGACACCCGCACCAGCGCCTACCTCGAGCGGGTTTCATGAATCCGGACGAGCTGCGCGCCCTGATCCGCCTGGTCGAAGAGAGCGAGATCGACGAGCTCGAGATCCGTCGCTGGGGGAAGACCGTGCGGATCGTCAAGAACAGCGGCCACCCCGGATCCGCGGCCCCGGCCCTGCCGGCCGTCCCGGCCGGCGGGAACGTCTCGGGCGCGGAGCCCGAGGGATCGACGGGTCCGGCGGGGAACGGGAAGCCCGCCCACGAGGTGGCCTCGCCGATGGTCGGCACCTTCTACCGGGCCCCGGCTCCCGAAGCGCCTCCCTTCGTCGAGGTCGGCGACCACGTGCGACCCGGCCAGGTGCTTTGCATTCTCGAGGCCATGAAGCTCATGAACGAGCTCGAGAGCGAGGTCAGCGGGGTCGTGCGCAAGATCCTCGTCGAGAACGGGCAGCCGGTGGAGTACGGCCAGGTTCTCTTCGAGATCGAAGCGACCTGACGGGCCAGGGAGCGGAAGTGTTCCGCAAGGTCCTGATCGCCAACCGCGGCGAGATCGCCCTGCGGGTCATCCGTGCGTGCCGGATGCTCGGTCTGAAGAACGTGGCGGTTCACTCCGAGGCCGACGCCGACGCGTTGCACGTCCGTTTTGCGGACGAGGCCGTCTGCGTAGGCCCGGCAGCGAGCGCCCACTCCTACCTCAACATCCCCCGGCTCATCGCGGCCGCGGAGATCACCGGCGCGGACGCGGTCCACCCGGGCTACGGGTTTCTCGCCGAGAGCGCCGAGTTCGCCGAGATCTGCGGCGAGTCGAACCTGGTCTTCATCGGGCCCACGCCCGAGCAGATCCGGCGGATGGGGGACAAGGCCCAGGCGCGCCGGCTCATGAGCGAGGCCGGGGTCCCGATCGTTCCCGGTTCGCCGGGCGCGATGGACGACACCCGGCTGGCACGGCGGATCGGCGAGGAGATCGGCTTCCCGGTGCTGGTGAAGGCGGCGGCGGGCGGCGGCGGCAAGGGGATGCGCGTGGCGCGCGATGCGACCGAGCTCGATCGGGCGTTCCCCCAGGCCCGCCGCGAGGCCGAGGCCGCGTTCGGCGACGGGCGCGTCTACGTCGAGAAGTTCCTGGAACGGCCCCGTCACGTCGAGATCCAGGTGCTGGGCGACGCCCGCGGCAAGGTGGTCCATCTCGGGGAACGGGACTGCTCCGCGCAGCGCCGCCACCAGAAGCTCCTCGAGGAGGCCCCCTCGCCGGCGGTGGACGAAGACCTGCGTCGCCGGATGGGCGAGGCGGCCGTCCGCGGTGCGGAGCGGATCGGGTACCTGGGGGCGGGGACGATGGAGTTCCTGCTCGCGGCCGACGGATCCTTCTACTTCATGGAGATGAACACGCGCATCCAGGTCGAGCATCCGGTCACCGAGCTGGTGACCGGGGAGGATCTCGTGCTGCGCCAGCTCACGATCGCCGCCGGCGAGCCGCTGGAGATCACCCAGGACGCCGTCGAGTTCCGCGGCCACGCGATCGAGTGCCGGATCAACGCCGAGGACCCCGAGCGGAACTTCATGCCCGCGCCGGGGACGATCACGAGCTTCCATCAGCCGGGTGGCCCGGGCGTCCGCGTGGACACGGCGGCCTACCACTCGTACCGGATCCCCCCCCACTACGACTCGCTGATCGCCAAGCTCCTGACCCACGGTGCCGACCGCGATCAGGCGGTGGCCCGCATGCGGGTCGCGCTGGACGAGTTCGTGATCGAGGGGATTCCGACGACGATCCCCCTCCACCGGCGGCTGATCGACGACCCCGCCTTCCTGCACGGCGAGCTCCATACCCGTTTCGTGGAGGAGTGGCTGGGAGCGGTCCCGGTCGGCGGTACGGCCGGGGTTCCCGAGTAGGCATGACGCGCCGGAAGAAGCCCGACCCCGCCGGGTTGCGGAAGGAGATCCTGGGGCTGCTCGTGGCCGCCACCGGGGTCTTCCTGCTGCTCGCGCTCTGGCCCTACGACCCCGTCCTCCGGCGCCTCCCGTCGACCGTCAACCTGGTCGGCGTGGTGGGCGCGTTCAGCGCGTTCCACCTCTACGGCGGCCTCGGTTACGGCGCCATTCTGGCCGCCGCGCTCCTGCTCGTCTGGGGCTCGCTCGTGTTCGTGGACCGGGTGACCCGGAAGGCCGCGCTCCTGTCGGCCGCGGCGGCGGCGGGGGGCCTCGCGGCGCTCGTACTCATGGGCGTCGTGGCCGTCTGGAGCGGCGGGGGTGGCGCGTGGGACGCCCGCGCCGGTCGTCTCGGGAGCGGGCTCGCCGGGCTCGCGGTCGAAACGGTGGGGGTGGCCGGGGCGGTGATCGCGTGCGTCGTCGTCCTGGCGGTCCTGGCCGCCGTCGTCTTCCGGATCTCGCTGGCGCAGGGGGTCCGCTCCGGGGTCGAGCTGGGACGGGTCGGCGGCCGTCGCGCGCGCGACGGGGTCGGAACGCTCGGGTCCACGGTCGCCGACTGGCGGGCCCGGCGCGCGACGGACCTCCCGGCAGAGCCGAGGCCTCCCGAGACCTCCGCACCCAACGGCGGCCCGCCCGCCCCCGTTCCCGCGGCGCGCCCGGCGGCGCCGCGTCCGGCCACGCCCGGCCCCCGGACGCGCGCGGCGCGACGCGAGCCCCCGGCGGTCGAGCCCCGCGGCTTCATCCCGCCCCTCGATCTGCTCGATCCCCTGCCTCGCGAGGAAGGTGGTCAGAGCCAGGACGACCTCGAGCGGCTGGGCGACGTCCTGATCGAGAAGCTCCGCTCCTTCCACGTCGAGGGGGAGGTCGTGGCCATCCATTCGGGGCCCGTCCTGACGCAGTTCGAGGTCAAGCCGGCCGCGGGCGTCAAGGTGAACCAGATCGCCAACCTCGCCGACGACCTGGCGCTCGCGATGCGCGCCCAGCGGATCCGCATCGTGGCACCGATCCCCGGCAAAGGCGCAGTCGGGATCGAGATCCCCAATCCGCGACCGCGCACGGTCACGATCCGCGAGATCCTGGAGACGGCCGAGTGGACCGCGCCGCGTGGCAAGCTGCCGCTGGCGCTGGGGCGGGAGATCGCCGGGGCGCCGATCGTGACCGACCTGGCGCGGATGCCACACCTCCTGATCGCGGGCGCCACGGGGTCGGGCAAGTCGGTCTGCATCAACGCGCTCGTGACGAGCCTCCTCTTCCGCTATGGCCCCGAAGCCGTCCGGCTCATCATGATCGATCCCAAGATGCTCGAGCTCATCGCCTACAACGGCATCCCGCACCTGCTCCATCCGGTGGTGGTGGAGCACAAGCACGCCGCCAAGGCGCTCAAATGGACGGTGGCCGAGATGGAACGCCGCTACCGGCTTCTGGCGGCCAACGGTGTCCGGAGCCTCGACGACTTCAACGCCCGGGTCCGGGGCGGGGCCGAGCTGGAGGGCCTCGACGAGGACGAGCGCCGGCCGCTGCCGCTCGTCGTCGTTCTGATCGACGAGCTGGCCGACCTCATGCTGACCGTCCAGAACGAGATCGAGGAGCCCCTGGCGCGCCTGGCGCAGATGGCGCGGGCGGTCGGCATCCATCTGGTCCTGGCCACGCAGCGCCCCTCGGTGAACGTCATCACCGGCGTCATCAAGGCCAATTTTCCGTCCCGGATCTCTTTTCAGGTGTCGTCGAAGATCGACAGCCGCACGGTGCTCGACATGAACGGCGCCGAGCAGCTCCTCGGCAACGGCGACATGCTGTTCATGCCCGCCGATCGTGCCGAACCGATCCGGATCCAGGGCGCCTACGTATCGACCGCCGAGACCGTCCGGGTGGTCGACTACCTCAAGGCGGCGGGGGAGAAGCTGGACGCCGCCCGGATCGCCCCGCCAGTCGACATCATCGCGGAGGCCTCCGAGCTCGAGATGGCGGCGCTGGACGAGCGCGACGAGCTTTTCCTGGCCGCCGCGCGGGTCGTGATCGAGCACGACCAGGGGTCGACCAGCCTTCTCCAGCGCCGGCTCAAGGTCGGATACTCGAGGGCGGCACGGATCCTCGACCAGCTCGAGCGGGCACGCATCGTGGGTCCGCCCGACGGCACCAAGCCGCGGGACGTCCTGATCACCTCCGAGGAGCTGGACCATCTCGAGGCCGTCGAGCGGGGAAGCCGTTGACGGCGATCGGCGGAGGTCCGGGGCGGGGACGGATCCTGGTGACGGGCGGGGCGGGGTTCATCGGCTCGCATCTCTGCGAAGCGCTCACCGCCCGCGGCGCCGAGGTCGTCGCCTTCGACAGCTTCGACCCCTTCTATCCGCGGGCGGTCAAGGAACGGAACCTGGCCGGTCTCGCGGGCGGCGACCGCTTCCGGCTGGTCGAGGGAGACCTGCGCGATCCCGCCGCCGTCCACGCCGCCTTCGACGAGGGTCCGTTCGATGCCGTCGCGCACCTGGCGGCGCGGGCCGGCGTCCGCCCTTCGCTCGAAGACCCCGGCGGGTACGTGAGCGCCAACATCGAAGGAACCGCGGTCCTGCTCGAGGCAATGCGGCGCGCCGGCTGCTCGCGGCTCGTCTTCGGCTCCTCGTCGTCCGTCTACGGCAACAGCCGCGAGGTTCCGCTGCGCGAGTCGGATCGGGTCGACCGGCCGATCTCGCCGTACGCCATGACCAAGAAGGCGGGCGAGGAGCTGTGCCACGTCTACCACCACGCCTACGGTTTCAGCGTCATGTCGCTGCGCTTCTTCACTGTCTACGGGCCGCGCCAGCGCCCGGACATGGCCATCCACCGGTTCGTCGCGCGGATGGAGGAGGGGTCGCCGATTCCCGTCTACGGCGACGGGACGACGGAGCGGGACTACACCTATGTCTCCGACATCGTGGCGGGGGTGGAGGCGGCCGTCGGGTGGGTGCAGCGAGAGGCCGGGTTCGAAATCGTCAACCTCGGCGGATCCGTCCCGGTTCGTCTGGACGACCTGATCGCGGAGCTCGCCGAGGCGACGGGGAGAGAACCGCGGATCGAGCGCTTTCCAATGCCGATAGGCGACGTCGAGCGGACCTGCGCCGACATCGGACGCGCGCGGGAGCTGCTGGGCTACCATCCGTCGACAGGCATCCGGGAGGGGGTCCAGGCGTTCGTCCGCTGGTACCGCGAGGTCGCGCCCGCCGGGAGCCCATGACGGCCGGCGAGCTCGTTCCTTCAAGGGAAGCCGCGGAGCTCCGACGCCGGATCGACGCGGCGGAGGCCCTCGTCGGTGTCGTGGGACTCGGCTACGTGGGGCTCCCCCTGTCGCTGGCCTTCGCCGAGAAGGGGTTCCGGGTCCTCGGCTTCGACGTGGATCCGGCCAAGGTCTCGGCGCTCTCGCGGGGCGAGAGCTACATCGGCCATCTCGACGGTGGACGCGTGCGGGAGGCGGTGGACGGGCGCGTCCTGGCGGCGACGGGGGACTTCGAGCGCCTGTCCGAACCGGACGCGATCCTGATCTGCGTCCCTACCCCCCTGACCCCTCACCGCGAGCCCGACATGCAGTTCGTCGAGCGAACGATCGAGCAGGTCGGGGCCCGGCTTCGTCCTGGTCAGCTCGTGGTGCTCGAATCGACGACCTATCCCGGAACGACCGACGAGCTCGTCCGGCCCGTCCTCGAGGCGGGCGGGCTCCGCGCCGGGCAGGAGTTCTTCCTGGCGTTCTCTCCCGAGCGCGAAAATCCGGGCGACCCCGTCCACTCGACCGCCACGACCCCGAAGGTGGTGGGCGGCGTGGACCCCGTGTCGGGCGACCTGGCCGAGGCCCTCTACGCGCACATCGTGCCACGGGTGGTCCGGGTCACGTCGGCCCGGATCGCCGAGGCGAGCAAGCTCACCGAGAACGTCTTCCGGGCCGTCAACATCGCGCTCGTCAACGAGCTCAAGCTGATCTACGAGCGGATGGGGATCGACGTCTGGGAAGTCCTCGACGCCGCGGCGACCAAGCCGTTCGGCTACATGCGCTTCGATCCCGGGCCCGGCTGGGGTGGCCACTGCATCCCGCTGGACCCGTACTACCTGTCCTGGAAGGCGCGGGCGCACGGCAGGACGAGCCACTTCATCGAGCTGGCGGGGGAGATCAACACGGACATGCCGGACCACGTCGTGAGCCGGGTGATCGAGGCCCTCAACGCTCGCGGCCGGCCGGCCAGCGGCAGCCGCGTGCTCATTCTCGGCCTCGCCTACAAGCCCGACGTGGCCGACGACCGCGAGTCCCCGAGCTACCACCTCATGGACCGGCTGGCCGAGCGCGGCGCGGAGGTCGCCTACCACGATCCCCACCTTCCGGTCATCCAGCCGAGCCGCGACCACTCCGCATGGGCGGGAACGCGCTCCGTGCCCTGGGACCGGGAGACCATTTCCGGCTTCGACGTGGTGGTGATCGCGACCCGGCACGGCGGGGTGGACTACGCGGCGCTGGCCGAGTGGGCGCGGTGCATCGTGGATACGCGCAACGCCATGGCCGGCATCGAGGTGCCGCCGGGCAAGCTGCTGAAGGCGTAGAGCCGGTCGTGGTCGACAGCGCCCCCGGAACGCCTGAGCCGACCGCCGCCTGGCTCTACCTCCCCGGGTCGATCGCCGAGGAGCTCGGCCGTGTCCGCCGTTGGCTCGTGACGGGGGCGGCCGGGTTCATCGGCTCCCACCTCGTCGAGGCTCTCCTCCTCCACGGACAGGACGTCGTCGGCGTCGACGACTTCTCGACCGGAACGCGGAGCAATCTGGAGGACGTGGCCGCGCGGAGCGGCCCCGAGCGGTGGCGGCGGTTCGTCCTCCTCGAGGGCGACATCCGGTCCGCCGCGGTGTGTCGGCGGGCGGTCGAGAGCGTGGACGTGGTCCTCCACCAGGCCGCGCTCGGGTCCGTGCCGAGGTCCCTCGAGCACCCGCTGGAGACCCACGCCGTGAACGTGCTGGGAACGGTGCAGCTCCTCGAAGCCGTGCGGCGGGGCCCCATGGCGAGGTTCGTATTCGCCTCGAGCAGCTCGGTCTACGGGGACGATCCCTCGCTCCCCAAGGTCGAGGCGACGCTCGGCTCGCCCCTCTCGCCGTACGCCGCCAGCAAGGTGGCGGCCGAACTCGCGGCCAGGGTCTACGCGCGAGCCTTCGGGCTGGTGACGGTGGGCCTGCGGTACTTCAACGTCTATGGTCCCCGTCAGCGTCCCGATGGGCCCTACGCCGCGGTCGTGCCGCGGTGGATCGAGGCTTTCCTCGATGGGCGTCCGGTGGTCGTGTACGGGGATGGGGAGTCGAGCCGGGACTTCTGCTTCGTGGCCGACGCGGTCAGGGCGAACCTCCTGGCGGCCCTCGGAGACGGCGCGGCGATCGCCGGATCGGTCGTGAACGTCGCCGGGGGAGAGCGGTCGAGCCTGAACCGGCTCTTCGGCCTCCTCCGGGAGCGGATCTCCCGCGCGCTGCCGGAGGTCGGGGGCCGGGTGGCCGTTCACGAGCCCTTCCGTCCGGGGGACGTCCGGCACTCCGAGGCGGACCTGGCCGAGGCGCGGCGGGTGCTCGGCTTCCAGCCACGGCACGACCTGCGGGGAGGCCTGGACGAGACGGTGGCCTGGTATCAGTCCCGTCGCGAAGGAGCCCCGGCGGCCGTTTGACAGCCGGAAAAGCGCCCCGTTAGACTACGCCCCGTCATCGAGTGCGGAAGGCAGGCCATTCCTCACCCTCCAGCCAGCGAGCGCTATGTCCAGGCCCATTCCGCTCGAATCGCTCCTATCGCATCCAGCCCCCGGCGCCGGGATTCGAGCGGCCGACCGGAAACCCTCTCCCGGCCGGGGCGGCGAGGTCATCGAGTTCCCCGTCGGACCGCCCGTCACGGTGGACGACTACCTGGCGCTCGCGCCACGCGGGATGTGGTCGAAGAAGTGGCGGCTCCTCAAGGCCTTCGTGACCGGTCAGCCGGTCTGGGTCACCTGGCAAGTGACCTACAACTGCAACTACGGCTGCTCGTTCTGCACCTATTGGCAGAACGACTTCAAACCCGAGGAAGAGAACTCGCTGCAGGATTTCGCCATCGGCTCGGCCAAGCTGTCCGAACTCGGCAGCCTGATCGTGTCGCTGGCCGGCGGCGAGCCCATGCTCCGGCGCGACATCCATCGGATCGTGGAGATCCTGGCGCAGGACCATTTCCCATATCTGACCACCTCGGGCTCCGGAATGACTCCGAAGCGAGCGCGGCAGCTCTGGGAGGCCGGGCTGTGGGGCTGCTCGGTGTCGATCGATTACGCGGATCCCGAGAAGCACGCGCGGCACCGCGGGGTGAAGTTCGCCTTCGAGCGGGCCGTCAAGGCGGTCGAGCAGCTCATGGAGAACCGCAGCGACACGGCGTACCAGCGCGTCCAGATCATCTCCGTGCTCACCGACGACAACCTCGAGGAGATGCCGGCCCTCTGTCGGCTGGCGCGCGACCTGGGCGTGTACTGGCAGGTCCAGCCGTATTCGGTCATGAAGACCGGGAACGAGCGCCAGCGTCATCTGGTCGGCGCAACCGAGATGCTGCTGGGCCTCAAGGAACGCTACCCGGACACGGTGCACTCCAACCGGGTGTATCTGGAGAAGTTCGATCGGGCGGCCAACGACGGCATCGACGGGTGCATCGCCGGAAAGGCGATGTTCAACATCGACAACCGCATGGTCGTCTCGAAGTGCGTGGAGTTCAACGAGTCGGAGCCTGTCGGCAACCTGCGGTCCGACTCGATGCACCAGGTGCTGACAAACCTGCGAGCCGCGCACGCGGCGAACACGTGCAGCGCCTGCTGGTATTCCTGCCGCGGAGAGGTCGAGGTGCTGTACTCCGCGCGCGGTTTCGCGAACAGCGTACCCAGCCTCCTCTGGCAGAGCGGGGGAGAGCAGGCGCGCACCGGGTAGACGAGAGATGGTTCGCTTTACACCGCCGTTGGAACACGCTACCCTGGAACGGGATTTCACTACCCCCAGGGGCGTCGATAGAGGTCTTGGCTGCGTTCGTCCAAGGAGGAGCCGATGATCAAGATCAACACTCAGGTCGTCGACACGGTCCCCGAATCCCAGCGCGAGGCGCTCCGCGGCGAAGGAGTGACGACCATCGTCGGCCGGGAGCCGGGGGAATTCGACACCCGGGCGTTCACGGTTCCCGATCGCGCGCTCGATCCCAACGGCAGGGTGAAGGCGGGCCTAGGGAAGAAGGCGATCAAGTGCTTCGACTGGGCGTTGTGCAGGGTGGCGGCGCTCGCCTTCGATTCCATCCAGCTGCTCAACCGCTACCGGCCCAACCCGTCGTTCACGCCGAAGTGGAGCGAGAAGCCGCTCCTCAAGTCGTGGGAGAAGTCGAAGCCACGGCTGGGCTGGCCGCGGGAGACCGATTCCCTGTGCCCTCAGTGCGTCGT
>DASZOP010000210.1:0-6515 GCA_035550715.1 Gemmatimonadota bacterium
ATCCCGTCTTCGGCGTAGTACTGGCACATCGCCGAGACGACCACGCGGTTGGGCAGCACGAGCTCGCGGAGCCGGAACGGCGTGAACATCGGAGGCGGCGGCGGGTCGAGCGGGACGCGCTCCCCGCTCTGCTTCGAAGCCTCGGACGCGAACCAGCGGTCGATCCTCGCGGTGAACGCCGGATCGCGCAGCCTCAGGTCCTGGTGCGTGATCCGGAGCGAGCGCGTGAGCAGGTTGAAGGCGAACTGGATCGGCTCGGTCTCCATGTACCGCTCGGTCCCCTCGAACCACACCAGGCTCGCCTTGGCGGCTCGCTGGAGGCTCGCGACGAGGGGTCGCCGCTCCGCTTCGTAGGCCGCAAGGGCGGCCGGGAGGTCGGGTCGCGACCCGAGGGCCGCGGCCAGCGCGATCGCGTCTTCCATCGCGAGCTTCGTGCCGGAGCCGACCGAGAAGTGGGCGGTGTGCGCGGCGTCCCCGATCAGGACCACGTTCCCGTGGTGCCACGAACCGCAGGTCAGGGTGGGGAAGCTCCGCCAGATCGAGCGGTTGGCGATCAGCGGGTGGCCCGCCAGCTCCTCGGCGAAGAGGGCCTCGCAGAAGGCCAGCGTGTCGGCCTCGGGGCGGCCCTCGAGCCCGCTTCGTGCGAGGGTCTCGTCGGTGGTCTCGACGATGAAGGTCGAGAGTCTGTCTGAGTATCTGTAAGCGTGTATACGCCAAAGGCCATTCAGATCGTACTTGAAGTAAAACTTGAAGGCCGGAAACGGGTGCGTCGTCCCCAGCCAGACGAACTTGTTGGGCCGCAGATCGATGCCCGGCTGGAAGGCCTCGCGCCACCGCTCCCGGATCGCGCTGTTGACGCCGTCCGCGCCCACCACGAGATCGGCCTCCGTGAGCTCGGCCGGGTCGTCGACGGAGGACTCGAAGCGAAGATCCGCGCCCAGCGCCCGGGCCCGGTTGGCGAGGATCTCGAGCAGCGTCCGCCGCTCGAGCCCGCTGAAGCCGTGGCCGGTCGACCTGAGGACCTCCCCCTTGTAGTGGACGTCGATGTCGTCCCAGTGGAAGAAGGCGTGCCCGATCGCCGCGAACGTCTCCGGGTCCGCGGCGGCCAGGTTCTCGATCGTGGCGTCCGAGAACACGACCCCGAAGCCGTACGTGTCGTCGGGGCGATTCCGCTCGTGGACGACGACCTGGTGGGACGGATCGGCCTTCTTCAGGAGGATGGCGAGGTAGAGTCCGGCCGGCCCGCCGCCGACGATGGCGATCCTCATGCGGACGGCACCATATCAGCTAGGGAGAAAGAGGCCAGCCGCAACTGACAGCAGGGAGATAAGCAAGGGTCACAGACATACTCTCCCTTCGCGTGCGGCGGTCTTGAACCAGTCGCGATCCAGGCAGCAGTCGCCGTCGACCTCGGGAGGCGACCACATCAAGCCGAAGTTCACCTCCTTCGAAGCGCCGGGCTCAAGTCGAACCTGAATGCTATCCGGCGCGTGACAGATAGTGATCGCCTGGATCCAGACGTCACCCGGAGAGATGCGGGTCGCCGTGTAGCGCCCGTCGTCTTCCGTGACTGCTACACGGTTCGTACCCACGAGTATGATCTGCGCACCGGCCAGGGCCTCCCCCAAGTCGTCAACAACGCGACCGTGAATCGTCCCTGTCGGAGGATCATTGCGCTTCATGTCTTCCCGCGATGCGCAATACGCTGTTGCTGCGAGCCCGACAGCCAGAGGCGCGGCAAACTGGAATAAGCCTCGCGAGATGGTCATGAATCCCCCGCTCTTGATGCCGCGCCTGTCCTCTCGATCAGCTTCCCCGCGATCACGAGCTGCTGGATCTCGGTCGTCCCCTCGTAGATCCGTAGCGCCCGGATCGAGCGGTAGAGCCGGTCCACCGGGTGCTCGGCCAGAACGCCACGCCCGCCCAGGATCTGGACGGCGTCGTCGACGATCCGCTGGGCGGCCTCGGTGGCGAACGCCTTGGCCATGGCCGCCTCGACCGTCACGCGCTCGGCGCCCCGGTCCTTCTCCCACGCCGCGCGGTACGTCAGGAGCCGGGCCGCGACCAGATCTGTCGCCATCCGGGCCAGCTTCTCCTGGACGAGTTGGAACTCGGCCAGCGGCTTCCCGAACTGCCGCCGCTCCCGGGCGTGAACGAGCGCCTCGTCGAGCGCCCGCGCGGCCATCCCGCAGGCGGCCGCCGCCACGGTGGCGCGGAGGCGGTCCAGGGTCGCCAAGCCGACCTTGAACCCCTGCCCCTCTTCGCCGACCAGGGAGTCGGCCCGGATCCGGCAGCCGTCGAAGCGGATCGTCCCCAGGGGATGCGGCGCGCTCAGGATCTGCTCGCCCTCAAAGACGAACCCGGGGGCATCGCTCGGGACCACGAAACACGAGATCCCGCGGTGGCCGCGGCCGGGCTCGGTCGAGACGAAGACCGTGTAGAAGTCGGCGATTCCGGCGTTCGAGATGAACGTCTTGACGCCGTCCAGGATCCAGTCGTTCCCGTCACGCCGCGCGGCCGTCGTGATCGAGGCTACGTCGCTTCCTGCCTCGGGCTCGGTCATGGCGAACGCGGCCATGGCCTCGCCTCGCGCCATGGCGGGGAGCCATCTCTCGCGCAGATCCGACGAGCCCGCGAGGACGATCGGCGTCGAGCCGAGGGCCTGTAGGGCATAGACGGCGTCGGCAAGAGGGGATGCTGAGGCCACGGCCTCCCGAATCAGGCAGAGGGCGCGCAGGTCCTGCTCCAGGATGGGCTGATACCATCCGCGTCCACCCAGGAGGCCGAGGATGTCTCGCGCCTGGGCGCGGGCCGCGCCGTCGCCGGCGGGCTCGGGCAGGGAAGCCAGAGACGACCGCGCGAACTCCTCGATCCGATCCGCCAGGTCGAGGTGGCGCTCCTCGAGAAACGCGCGGACCGCTCCCGTGTCGCGGCAGCCGGAAGGCGGAGGGCTCATCCGAACCGCGGCTCCCGCTTCTCGCGCCACGCTTCGTAGGCCTCGCGGAAGCTCGGATCCCTCATGCAGGCCGCCTGCGCACGCGCCTCGGCCTCGAGGGCCTCCTCGAGCCCCATCACGGCTTCGTCCTCCAGCGCGCGCTTCGTGACGGCGAGGGCGCCCGAAGGTCCCTTCGCCAGCCGGGCCGCCAGCTCGAGCGCCTCGGTCAAGACCCGCTCGTCAGGGACGACCCGGTTGTAAAGCCCGATCCGCCCTGCCTCTTCCGCATCCAGGAATTCGCCGGTCATGAGGATTTCGGAGGCGCGTCCCATTCCGACCAGGCGCGGCAGGAGCCACGCCGCCCCCATGTCGGCGCCGGAGAGACCCACCTTCGTGAAGAGGAACGCGATCCGGGCGGAGCGGGCGGCGATCCGGATGTCGCACGCGGCGGCGATCACGGCCCCCGCCCCGGCCACGGTCCCGTTCAGCGCCGCCACGACCGGCCGCCGGCAGCGGCGGGTCGCGAGGATCAGGTCGCACGTCAGCCGTGTGAAGGCGTAGAGACCCTCGTCGTCACGGTCGAGCAGGGCCCCGATGATGTCCTCGACGTCCCCGCCCGAGCAGAAAGCCCGGCCCCGGCCCGTGATCACGACCGCGCGGACGCCCGGCTCCCTGTCCAGATCGCGGAAGGTCCGGGTCAGCTCGGAGTAGACCTCGAAGGTCAGCGCGTTCAGCCGCTCCGGGCGGTCGAGAGTGATCGTCGCCACTCTCGTCGCCGGGTCCATCGCATAACAGAACGTGCGGGGCTCGATCACCGGAATGGCCGGTGAGGGATGCGAGCGCTACGCATCCGGGAGCATGGCGATGGCCTCGATCTCCACCATCGTGTCGGAGTCGACCAGGCGGACGACCTCGACCAGCGCCATCGCCGGATAGTGACGGCCCATCACCGCGCGCCAGACCTCGCCGAGCGCCTTCCGGCTCTCGACGTACCGGTCCATGTTGGTGACGTAGATGACGAGCCGGCCGACGTGGCCTGGCTCTCCGCCCGCTTCGCGGACGACCGCCACGACGCGCTCGAGGGCGAGCCGGAATTGCCCCACGAAGTCCAGGTCGGTCCGACCCGAGGCATCGCTCGCCGTCTGGCCGGCCACGAAGAGCATCTTTCCACGGCCGTCCCACAGGAGGCCGTGGTTCCAGCCTCGCGGGGTGGGAAGGGCGCCCGGGTTTACGATCCGCCAGCTCATCTCTCTTCCGCCAGCCCTCCGCCGTCGATGACGATCGCGCGTCCGTTCACGCCGCGCGCCTCCTCCTCGCAGAGCCAGGTCACCGTGCGCGCGACCTCGTCCGGCTCGATCAGGCGACCCTGCGGGTTGGTGGCCAGGATGGCGCCCAGGGCCTCCGCCTCCGTCCGCCCGGTCCTGGCGGCGATCCGCGCGACCCCCTCGCGTGTCATGGGGGTGTCCACGTAGCCCGGGCAGACGGCGTTGACCGTCACGCCGGACGGTGCGACCTCGGCCGCCACCGACCGCGTGAAGCCGATCACCGCGTGCTTGGAGGCCGAGTAGGCCGAGATGTACTTCCCACCCGCGAGCCCGGCGACCGACGCGACGTGAATGACCCGCCCCCACTTCCGATCGACCATCCCCGGGAGGAACGCCCGGGTGCAGAGGAAGGTCCCGGTGACGTTGACGCGGAAGATCTCCTCCCACTCGGCGAGCGTCATCCGATGGAGGGGTGCCGAGGAGGCCATGCCGGCCGAGTGGACCAGGACGTCGACCGCGCTGAAGCGCTCGGCGGCCGCCCCGGCCAGCCGTTCGACCGCGGTCTCGTCGGTCACGTCGCACGCCACGGCCGAGACTTCATGCCCGGACTGGCGGAGATCCTTGGCAACGCGCTCGATCTGATCGGTCGAGCGGGCGGCGACCAGGACCCGCGCGCCGGCCTCGGCCAGCGCCCGCGCCGTGGCGGCGCCGATCCCGCGCCCGCCGCCGGTCACGACCGCGCATCGCCCGTCGAGAAAGGTCGCGCTCACGCGTGATCCGCCAGGACCTGGTCCACCGCGTCGGCGACGATCCCGGCCAGGGTGGCCACCGTGTCCCGGCCCTCTTCGGCGGTGGCTGCAGCCGGGTCGCCGAAGTAGGCCCTGGGACCGCCCGCCTCCTCGAACGTGCCGGCGCCGGCCCGGATCGCCTCCGAGAGCGAGACCGGGTTGGGAGGGAGCCCGGCCCGGACGGCCTCGCGGACCAGCTCCGGACGCTCGGCCAGGACGACCGAACCCTCGAAGCGTCCCGCGTGACAGGCGCCGGAGCGGAACTCCTCGGTCAGGCGCGCTCCCCACGGGCGCCGCGTCAGGTCCGGGAAGACGATCGCGGGGAGACCGGCCTCGGGCGCTTCGGCCGCCGCCCACAGCGCGCCCAGGTGATCGGGATCGAGGTGCGCGTTGGCGATCGCGAGCGCCCGGATCCCGTGCGCTGCCAGGCTTCTCGCGATGTCGAGGACGAACGCGGTCAGGGTCGAGGGTCGGAGCGAGATCGTTCCTGCGAAGCCGCCGGCGAAGGGGGCCGGGCTGTAGGCCAGGGACGGGAGGACGATCGCCGGCCGTCCGCGCGATTCGAGCAGGTCCGCAGCCGCCCGTGCCATCGCCTCGGCGATCACGACGTCGGTCCCGAGGGGGAGGTGCGGCCCGTGCGCTTCGGTCGCGCCGATGGGGAGGATGGCCACGGCGCCGGCCAGCCGGTCACCGGCCTCCTCCCAGGTCAGGGCCGCGAGCTCCGGCGTCACCACGGGCCGGTTGGCCGGGGTTCCATCGCCCGCGTATCATGCCGAGCCGTGTCGTTCACGCCACCGGATACCTTCAACATCTCCGATTACTTCCTCGACGACCGGATCCGGGAGGGTCGCGGCGACCGGGTCGCGCTGCGGACCCCGGCGGGCGACCTCACCTACGCCGAGATCCAGGCCATGGCCGGGCGGTTCGCCCACCTGCTCGAGGGCGCCGGCGTTCTGCCCGAGCAACGCGTGCTCCTCGCCCTCGCGGACGGTCCGGAGCTGGTCGCCGCCCTCTTCGGGACGCTCAAGATTGGCGCGGTCGTGGTCATGGTCAACCCGGGGCTCCCGGCCGATTCCATCCGGGAGTTCCTCGACTACACGCGGGCGGCGGCGGTCGTGGTCGATTCGGGATCGGCCCCGGCGGTCCGACGGGCGGCTCACGGGGCCCGTCATCTCCGGCGCGTCCTCGACCTGACCGATTCCAACGTCGTGGCCGAGCTGGATCGGTCGCCGGCCGAGATCGAGAACTTCCCGAGCCATCGCGACGATCCGGCGATCTGGCTCTTCTCGGGCGGGACGACCGGCATCCCGAAGGCTGTCGTTCAGCCCCACGCGTCCTATGCCAACACGACCGAGCTCTACGCCAAGGGGGTCCTCAGGATCGGCGAGGACGACGTCACGATCTCGGTGCCCAAGCTCTACTTCGGCTACGCGATGGGATCGAACCTCCTGTTCCCGTTCTCGGTGGGAGGGTCGGCGGTCCTGTTCCCCGAGCCGGTCACCCCGGCCGTCCTCTTCGACGCGATCG
>DASZOP010000211.1:0-16222 GCA_035550715.1 Gemmatimonadota bacterium
GCATCCGCGGAAGATAGAGATCGCCCCGCCGCGAGCCACGGGGGGCTCCGACCCAAGGAGGCGGGGTTTAGAGACCCCAGAGGCCGCTCAAAATGCCCGAGATCGAGGCGCGCGACGACGACGCCCGAGGCGTAGGGAAACCTACGCCGCAGGGCGGAGGAGGAGCGCAACGACGATCTCGGGCATTTTCAGCGGCCCTAGAAGAGGAAGTCCAGGAAGGCTTCCATCCCTATCGTCGTATTCCTGATGTCCCGCTTTACGTCCTTCCGCGACTGGTAGTTGATCGCGAAGCCGGATACGACGCGCCCGAACTCGTACGCCACCGATGGCCGGAGCTCGGTGGTCACCGTCTTCAGGTTGAGGACCGGCGTCAGGGTCTGGGGGGTCAAGGTCTCGTCCAGCCGGTGCCGGCGGGCGACGGTCAGGGAGGTCAGCAGCGGCTGCTTGAGCTTGACCCCCCACAGCGTCGGGAACGGGACGTACAGCGTCGTGCCCGGCTTGATGTTGTAGTTCAGGTTCAGCAGATAGTCGATCGCCCTCTCCTCGCGCCGGCTGTCGATGACCCCGCCCCGGACCTGCGTCGTGAAAAGCTGGCTGCTCGTCGCGCGGAGGTCGGTGGAGAGACCGTTCCGCAGCGTGAACCCGAACGAGAGGATCGGGTCCCACTGACGGCGGTCGGTATCGCTCAGGAGCTGATCGTTGGCGATGTTGTCGTTGGTGCGACGCTCGTAGCCCGAGGTGATCGACGCGCTCGCCACCCAGGCGTCCAGCAGGTGCGGGAGCTGAATGTTCCGCCATTGCAGGTCCAGGCTGGGCCAGACCCGGGCGGAGCTCTGATTTACGCCCTCGAGGTAGCGGCGGGTGTCGTCGGTCTCGCGATACGAACCCCGCAGGATCATCCCCGTCCACGGCTCGATCCCGGTCGTGAGACCCCACTCGTCCAACCGCCCGAAGTTCTGGGGCCGCCTGCCGTTCTCTTCGTCGAGATCGCCAAAGCCCCAGCCGAAACCGAAGGTGGGGTCGTCCACCTCCTGGACATAGAACACGTTCTCGTTGCGGCGGGCGTCGTAGCGGACGGGCTCGAAGAACCGCTGCCACCAGCTCGTGCCGGTAGGGGTCACGACGCCGCCCGCAGGCGGGGGCCGGTCGGATCCGAGGAGCCGGACGAGCTCGGGCAGGCCGACTTGGACGCTGAAGGTGTGGCTCGCCGTGACGCCGAAGTCGCGCAGATCCAGGCTGTCCAGGCTCCGGCTCGCCTCGCGCGTGTGGTTGCGGGAGAAGTCGCTCGTGTACGTGTAGCGGGGAACGAGCCAGCTCGCGAGCGGGGGCGTCCAGTCGAAGCTGAAGTTCTGCGACCTCAGCGCATCGGTGCCCCACGTCGGTCGCCGGATCGCGGTCTCCGGGAACACGAAGTCGCGTGTGTTGTCGTAGCCGACCCGGGCGCGCATCGAGCTGAAGGGCTGGAACTCGACCACGGCGCGGCTGATCAGATTGCGCGTGGTGTCGGCTGTGAAGTCCGCCCCGCCCGCGAACAGCTTGGCCTCCGTCCGCTCCTCGAAATGGGTGTTCGCGCTCATGGTGATGTTGGCGGGCGCCAGGTTCAGGTCCGCCGACGCCAGCCGCCGGACCATCTCGCCGTCCCTCAGGAACGACGGCAACGGCAGACGAGCCAGCCAGCCCAGCGGCAACGGCAGTGCCCGCCTCCGGAAGCCGTTGCGGTAGCCGAGATACGTCTCCCAGCGGCCGCGGTCGGTGTCGAGGTCGACGGAGCCGAACGCGTCGTTTCGGTAGCTCACGCGGAGCTCGAGCCGGTCCAGCGTCGCCCCGATCAGCGGGTTCAGCGACTGGCGCGTCCGGAAGGCCCGCAGCGTGACCAGATCAGACTGGTTGGTGCGCTGGATGCTGTCGCGCTCGGCATCGCCGGTGACCAGGATGTCCGACGCCACCCGGTAGAGGGGGACGTCGTTGGCGCCGAAGTGGTTCCAGGTGAGGGGCAACGACACGCCCCATGATTCGGGCAGCAGCTGGTCCAGCCGGAGCGCCGCGCTCACGTCCAGGTCACCGCTGTCGAAGTTGTTGCGTGCCGCGTTCAGGTTCCGGTAGCGCCCGCTCCGGGTCTCGAAGGTGACGTCGACCTGGGCCAGATCGGCGAGACGGGCCTGCGCGTTGACGTAGCCGGCCGCGCCACCATCACGCAGGGGAGACGTGAGGCGCCACTCGTTGATCCAGAACGATCCCGTCACCGGCGTCCCGGTCGTGTTCTCGACCCCGATCGTGAGCTGTCCGACCTCCGTGATGGTGGGCGGCGGCGTGTCCGTTGTCGCCACCCGTACCCGATAACGACCGTCCTCGGAGATCTTGACGCCGGTGTCGACCCCCGCCCGGGCGAGGCTGTCGACGAGGTCACGCTTGAGCTCGGTGAAGATCGCGAAGTCGATCACGTGCTCTTCCCACTCCCTGTCACGGAGCGGCGCGGCGTACTCGTAGACGTTCAGCGTATCGATGCCGAACGAGATCAGGAAGTCGGGCTGGGGTGACCCGGCCTCGCCCCGACCCTGGACCCACAGCCGCATGGTCTCGTAGTCGATGTACGACTCGCGATCGAAGAGGGGCCGGAAGATGGTCCCCGTGGCGCCGTCCGGAAGCCCCCGGTAGCCGAGCTCGAGCGACTGCTCACGGACGATGTTGTTCACGCCGGCGATTTCGTCGGCCCGGTCCTGCTCGGCGAAGACGCCGGGCGGGCTCCGGTAGTCGGGGTTCTCCAGGTCGTTGATCGCGGTGACCTGGAGGCTGTCGGTCTCCTGCCCCGCCAGAGGCGTCCCGTCGGCGGCCACGATCCCGCGCTTCAGGAACGTCGACCCGGTGATCTCCAGGTCCACGATCTGGAACTCGGCGATGTTTTCGACGCCCGTGAACGTGACCCGCAGGGTTCTCGTGTTGCGGAGGTCCGGCGCCCCGACGACCTGGTCGGGGGTGACCAGCGGCAGCCGGATCCGCCGGAACCCCGTCGAGGGAACGAGGCTCCCCGGCACGACGAAGCGGTCGTCGCTCAGGTCGACCACCCAGCGCAGCAGGTCCTCCTGCCGGTCGAGGAGCTGGTTCAGGTTGTGGTCCTCGGTGTCCAGGACGCTGTTGTTCTCGGTCCCGTTGGGGTTGATCGGGAAGGAGCCAGGTCCGAAGGTTTCGTCGAAGTCGTCGTTGCCGTCGTCTCCCGGCACCGTGAGGGGGTCCTGGCCGCCCACGGCGTCGAGCCCGGTGTCCTCGTTGACGTCCAGGTTGTTGTCCCGGGTGTCGGGATTGGCCTCTTCGGTGTCGAGCTGCCCGAGACCGAGCGGGGCACCGTTCACGTCGACACGGACGGCGTCCTCGTCCACGGTCCCGAGGTCGACGATCATCTCGCCCTGTCCCCCGCGGAGGAAGAACTCGATGAACTCCTGACGGGTCAGGTCCTCGCCGGTCGTCGAGAGAACCGTCGCCACCGACCGCCACGACGCCTGCCGCTCGGCGGGGGTCTCGCCGCGCGGCTCGAGCCTGACCACGAACTGGTTCTGGCCGACGTCGATGCCGCGCCGGACGCCGGTCACTTGTTCGCTCGGGATGAAGAACGTGTACCAGCGGACGTCGGCGATCCCGAGCAGGGACAACCCGCTCTGGGTCGGGACCGACGACGAGCTCCAGGTCCGGAAGAAGAGACCCACCCGCTTGGCGATCTCGATGTTCTCGAAATCGTTCAGGAACACTTCGCCGTCGGTGTTGGGATCGGGCTGGCTGAAGGCCATCTCTCCGCGCAACGAGAACAGCGACGGCGTATCTCCGGTCGCTCCGGGAAGACCATCGAGCCAGCGGTCCATGAACGTGATCGGCCGGGTCCACGAGCCGTCCAGCTCTGCGATCATGGTCTGGGTCGGCTCGGCGCCCAGGATGGGACGGTTGGCGAGGCTCTCCTTGCGCTGCAGCATGAGGGTTCCGTTGAGTGCGGCGCCCTCGGCCAGCCGGTAGCTCCCGGCCGCCCCGTACAGGCTCGTGGGGGCGAGGTTGAAAAGCGGCGCCACCTCGAACGAGATCGCCAGCCGGTCGGCGGGATGGCGCTCGGCGAGCGCGGCCGGTTCGGTCAGGACCAGACGCCCCAGCTCGTAGACGATCTGGTAGTCCTCGCCACGAGTCAGGGTCTCCCCACCGATCGAGATCCGCTCCGAGCCCTCGATCACGTTCGCCGAGCCGAGCTCGATCTCGCCGGTCAGCCCTCCCCGGGAGAGGTAGCGCGCTTCGATGAAATAGACCTGGTCGTCGAGCGCCGTCCGGTTGGGATCGCTGTTGAAGTACATCTGCCGGTTGGGGCGCTCGATCGGGATCGGGGCTCCGTTCTCGTCGGTCGGCTGAAAGAAGGGTCGCACGTCGGGAAGCACCAGGAAGTCGGGGCCCTCGAACGGATCACGGAGCACGCGCGGCAGCTGGACGCGCCCGTTGGGATCGGTGAGACCGAAGATCTGCGAGTACTTCCGCGACTCGCCGGCGATCGTCTCGAAGGTCTGCCGCAGATCCTGGTTCCCGCGATACACGGTGAGCTCGAGAGAGCCGAGCTGGATGTTGGGCTCACGCAGGGAGTAGACGTTGCGGAGCGTATAGTCCCAGGTGAAATGGAGGGTGTCGGGGTTGATCGGCTTGATCAGCTTGAGGGTCTGCTCCGGCGCCTCCTGCAGCGTGCCCACCTGGGTTCCCCCCACCGTCACGTACGATACGGCCAGCACCTCGCTGTCGTTGAGCTGGCGCTTCATCTGGAGCACGATGCCGTCGGTGAGGACGTAGTCCTGCCCTTCCACGAGGAGGTCGAAGAACCCCTGGCCCGTCTGCTCCGGGAACGCGGCCGGATCGGTCGGGTTCACGAGGATCTGCCCCTGCTTGGAGTTCTTCTCCCGGTTGTTGGAGAAGTTGCCGTCGTCCAGCCAGACGTTGAGGGTCCCCGCGACGGGCGCGGAGGAGGGATCCCGGAGCGTGGTTCCGGGATTCGGGTAGACGAGCCGCCCCGGCGTGAGCGAGTCGGGATGGAAGAGCAGGAAGAACCGGTCGCGCTGGAACTGGGTGTCCTTGATGTCGAGCGTGACCTCGGTGAGGACCCCTTCGCCGCTCGGCGCGATCGACAGCGTGCGGGTCGTGCTCTCGCCCTCCTTGCGGGTCCCCAGGACCCGCAGATCCAGCGGGCCTAGCTGGCCCACGGCCTGGGCGCCGAACGTGCCCGTCCCCACCGAGCCCCCGAGGAACCGCGATGGCGGCAGGGCGACCGATATGTCGCCCACCTCGACCTTCTGGAGGAGCTCGTCCTCGGTGCCCGTGTAGGCGGCCGTGATGAGCTGCTTCGACTCGAGTTCGCGCTGGGAGTTGAAGTCCACCGCCAGGTCGAGCTTGGTCCCGACCGTCCCCAGAATCTTCAGGTCGAGGGTCTGGTCGAGATCGAGATCGAAGTTCCCCGTGGTCTGGCGGAGGAGCTCGGTCCGCAGGTCGGGATCCTGCCTCGAACGCGCTCCCAGGGCGCCCAGGTGGAGCTTCCCCTGGATGTCGAACTCGGAGCCCTCCCCGAACACCCTGGCCAGCGGCTCGGGCACCCGCAGCGGGTTCTCGAGCTCCGGGATGAGCCCCTGCTCGACCGTGTCCCGTCCCGCCAGCCGATCGGCCAGGATCTGTCTCCAGAGGCGGGCCTGGCGGCGCGCCCGCTGGCTCTCCGTCCAGGCGAGCATGTCGAGGCCGGAGACGACCGGCAGACCTTCCGGCGCCGTCACCGGTGGGGGCCGATCCGGGACGACCGCGTCGAGCCAGGGATCGAAGGTGAGCAGGGTGTCCGGCGGCAGCCCCTCGATCAGACCGGGAGCCAGCCGGCCGCGCCACTCCAGCCCCGGCGTCCGCGGCGCGGGTTGCTGGGCGGACGCGGGCGGGGCTGCCAGAGCCAGGGCGGCCATGGCGCCCAGCCACGCAGTGCGGGAGGGGCGCCGAGGAGCCGACGGCCTCCCGAAGGGTATCACGAGGCGCGGCCCGGTGTGTGTCCGCGGGGGATGTCGAATGTTAGCTTGGCCTCGGTCCGGGCCGTCCGCCGCGGCCGTAAACGCCGCTCTGCGTGGGAGTTGGAAGGTATCCGGGCACGCCTTGGAATATAGGGTGACCCCCCCTTCGGTCAACCGAGCGAAAAGGTCCCTCGATGCGCCGAATACAGGAGCTCCTGAGCGCCCGCATCCTCTCCCTGTACGCCCTCCGGGAGCACGCCGGGCCGTTCGCCTTCGCGCTCGTCGTCTTCACGTTCATCATGCTCATGAACCAGGTCGCCCGTCAGTTCCAGAACCTGGCGGGAAAGGGGCTGGGGGCGGAAGTGATCGTCCAGATCTTCGCCCTGTCGATCCCGCTCACCGTGGCGGTCACCATACCGATGGCCGTCCTCGTAGCGACGATGGCCGCCTTCGGCAGGCTGTCGGGGGACAACGAGATCACCGCCATGCGGGCCAGCGGGATCGGGCTCCACCAGGTCATCGCGCCCACCCTCGCGGCCGCCGTCGGGGTCGCCGCCCTCGCGGTCGTGTTCAACGACACCGTGCTGCCGGAGAGCAACCACCGTCTCAGCCAGCTCATGCAGGAGATCCAGCGCACGAAGCCGACCGTGGTGCTGGAGGAAAAACGGTTCAACGACCCCACCGGTTTGGGGGAGTTCTGGATCGAGCCCCAGCGGCTGGACCGCGAAACCGACATGATGTACGGCCTCCGGATCTTCGACATGTCCGATCTCCAGAACCAGCGGACGATCCTCGCCGACAGCGGCCGAATGGACTACACCACCAATCAGGAGGATGCCGTCCTGACGCTGTGGCATGGCAAGATCCACCAGCGCGACATCTCGAGCCCCGGCGAGTACGAGATCCTCGATTTTCAGAACCAGCGGCTTCTGCTGCACGGCGTCGGCTCGACCCTCGAGAGAAACCAGGAGGTGTCGGCCATGCGGAGCGACCGCGAGATGGACCTGGGAACGTTGCTGGCCAACGTCCGCAACGAGGAGGAGCGGATCGCCAACGCCCGGAAGGAGCTCCAGCGCAACGTGTCGGATCACCTGGCGGTCCTCCTCGACGACTCCCTGTCGATCGTCGCGTCCGACAGCGGTGGACCGGCCGCCCTCGGCCCTCGCGAGCCCCTCGAGCAGGAGCGGTACCGGCGGAGCCTCGTCGAGAGGCTCAGCCAGGCCATCGATTATTCGCAGCGTCAGCGCAACAAGTTCCTGGTGGAGTACCACAAGAAGTTCGCGATCCCGGTCGCCTGCATCGTGTTCGTCCTGATCGGGGCGCCGGTGGGCGTGCGCTCGAGGCGCGGCGGCTTCGGCTTCGCGATGGGCGTCAGCACGCTGGTCTTCGTGTTCTACTATCTCTTCCTGACCGGCGGGGAGGACTTCGCCGACCGGCGGCTCCTGCCGGCGTGGCTCTCCATGTGGATGGCGAACTTCGTATTCCTGGCGATCGGGCTGGTGCTGCTCCGGGCCACGACCAAGGAGACCGGCGGCCGACGCTGGAAGCTGGCCCGGCTGGTGCCGGGGCGGCGGGACGACGAGCCGACCCCGCTCGAGGCGGGCCTCGAGGGGCGCGGCCAGCGGGTCGGCGTGAGGGGCTGAGCGTGCGGCTCCTGGATCGCTACGTGATGGGCGAGTTCGTCCGCATGCTGATCCTCTCGCTCGTCTCGCTGACCGCCATCTTCGTGCTCGTCCACCTCATGGATCACATCGACCTGTACCTGGACGAGGGCGCGCCGTGGGCGGCGATCGGCAAGTACTATCTGTATCAGACCCCCTACAACCTCCTGCTCACGATGCCGATGGCGATGCTGGTCGCGACCATCCTCTCGCTGGGCGAGCTCGGACGGCACGGCGAGCTGACCGCGATGAAGGCGAGCGGGGTCAGCCTGTACCGGGTGGTGACGCCAATGATCGCCTTCGCCCTCCTGCTCAGCCTGGGCGTCCTGGCTCTCGGCGAGACGCTCGTCCCGCGGCTCAACGAGCGCGTGAACGACGTGTACGAGGAGGAGATCCGCGGCGAGCCGCCCGGCCGCGAGAACTTCCGGGGGAGCTTCGTCTACCAGAACGACGATGGTTACACGTACATCGTGCGCTCGCTGTTCGTCGAGGAGGGAGTGCTCCCGGACTCGCTGGCGCCCCCGTCCCCCGAGGAGGCGCGTGCGAGGCAGGCGGCCGAGCTGGCGGAGCGCCGGAGGGCGGCGGGTCTCGAGCCCGAGGCCGCGCCCGATTCCCCCCCCGGGCCCGAGCCGGAGCCGGAGGAGCGCGAGCTCCGGCCCGCCGTGGAGGCATCGGCCGAGCAGGTCGAGATCCAGCGCCGCTTCCCGGACGGCACCTTCCTCCGGATCAACGCCCCGCAGATGGTGTGGGAGTCGGCCTCCGAGACCTGGGTCCTGAGACGTGGCGAGCTGAGGCTCTTCCCGCAGGGGCAGGAGGAGCGGATGTACGGCTTCTCGCTCCTCCGCTCCGCCGACCTCACCGACCCGCCGGCGGAGCTTCTGGCCGAGGAGAAGGAGCCTGAGGAGATGTCGTATCAGGATCTCCGCGAGTACATCGCCAAGCAGGAGCGGCTCGGGGCCGACACGCTCACCAAGCAGGTCGATCTCGCGATGAAGGTGTCCTATCCGTTCGCCAACGTGGTCATCGCGCTGTTCGGCGTGGCGCTGATCGGCTCGGCCAGCCATCTCGGACGCCGGGGCGGCGGCATGGGGTTCGGGCTGGCGCTCTTCCTGACCATCGTCTTCTGGGGCTTCCTCCGGGTCAGCCAGGGGATCGGCTACGGCGGCGGGCTTCCGCCGATCGCGGCGGCGTGGCTGGCGAACGGGATCTTCGGGGTGATAGGGCTGGCGCTGCTGTCCAGGGCGAAGACGTAACGCCCGCCACGCGGACGTTCGAGGCTCACGGTTTCCCGAGCCGCTCCTCGATCCCCCCGCACAGGAGATGCCCCAGGAAGAGGTGGACCTCCTGGATCCGCGCCGGATCGGCGTGGGGGACCAGGATCGCCTCGTCGCATCGTTCGGCCAGCCCGGTTCCGCCGGCGCCGGTAAGACCGTAGATCTTCAGGCTCGCGGTCCGGGCGGTTTCGATCGCCTTGAGGACGTTCGCCGAGCGCCCCCCGGTCGAGAGCGCGAACAGGACGTCGCCCGGCCGGCCCAGGGCTTCCACCTGGCGCGCGAAGACGTCCACGAAGCCGTAGTCGTTGGCGCAGGCGGTCAGGAACGAGGAGTCGGTCGTGAGGGCGATCGCGGCGTGGGGCGCACGGTCCATCGCGAAGCGGCCGACGAGTTCGGTCGCCAGGTGCTGGCACTGGGCGGCCGAGCCGCCGTTCCCGGCGAAGAGGAGCTTACCCCCGGCCTTCAAGGCGTCGACCGACCCGGCGATCATCCGCTCGAGCGGGATCCTGGCCAGGACGGCCACCCGGTCGAGCACCTCCCCGAGCTCGGCCGTCGCGCGGTCGATCGCGAGCTGGGGCGGCTTCAGAGCCGGATCAGGCCGGCTCACGCGTACTCACCCGCGGGGGCCGTCCGGCGGCGATCGCGGCCGCCCGAAGGAGCGCCCCGGTCGAGCCGTCCGCGGCCGGGTGGTCGTGGCGGGCGCGCCCGGCTGCCTCGGGATCCGTCCCGTCATCATCCGACCCGGATAGCTCCCACGCAACGGCGAGATCGGCCCACGGACCCTCCGGCCGCGCCATCGCCGCGGGGTAAAGGGCCAGGGGCATGAACCGCGGCCACGCCGGGGCCCTCCCGCTACTTGAGCGGCCGGCCTCCGCCGGCAGGAGCCGCCACGGTCCGCCGTCCCCGTACACGCGCTCGAGCGCGGCGAACGCCGCGACGAGGCGTTCGGGGGCGAGCGACGCCAGGGTCTCGTGGGCCGCCGCGATCAGGCCGTCCGCCGCCAGGAGCGCCACCGCCGGGCCCAGGGCGCCCGATCCGGGCTCGCGCGCTACCGCCTCCCCCTCCAGGCTGAGCGCGGCCGCCTCGTGGGCCGCGGCGAGCGCCGAGACCGCGATCCCCCACGCGACGGCCTCGGTGTCCGGCCATCCGGCCCGGCGGACCGCCCCGGCGCCGATCGCCCCGACCCATGCTGATCCGGCCTCGAGCGCGTCCGCCATCTCCGCGCCCAGGGGTCCGGGGATCGTGTAGCTGGCGAGCCAGTCGGCCAGGATCCCGGCGAACCGCTCGACGGCCTCGGGGTTGCCCGGACGATCCGCCGTCGACCGTCCCATCGGTCCCGACTTCGGACGCGGACTCATCTCTCGACCAGCCCGGCCACGATCTGGGGCGCCCTGTCGAGCGCCTCGTCGATCCGCTCGACGTCCTTCCCGCCCGCCTGCGCCATGTGCTTCTTGCCCCCGCCCCCGCCGCCGATCAGGGACGCCAGCTCGCGGATGACCGAGGGCGCGTCCAGGGTCCCCTGCTGGACCAGGTCGTCGGTGACCACGGCGAGCAGGTTGGCCTTTCCGTTCAGCTCGGCTCCGACCACGCCGACACCCGAGCGGATCCGGCTCCGGAGGGCGTCCCCGATGGCGCGGAGATCGTCCATCGAGGTCGGCTCGGCTCTCAGCGTCACGACTTCGACCCCGTTCACGTTCGTGGTGGTGCCGATATCCCCGGAGCCCGCCGCACCGGCCTTCCGGCGCGCCTGCTCCAGGCCCCGCTCGGCCAGCCGCTTCTCCTCGATCAGCCGGTCCAGCCGGGACGGCACCTCTTCGGGCGAGACCCTGAGCCGCTCGGCAGCCTCGGCCAGGAGGGCCTCCTTCCTCCGGAACTCCTCGACGGCGCGCGGGCCGGTCACGACTTCGATCCGTCGCACGCCTCCGGCGGCGCTCGATTCCGACAGGATCCGGACGACGCCGATCTGACCCGTCCGCTCGACGTGGCACCCGCCGCAGAGCTCGATCGATCTCTGGTCGTCGCCGATCGAGACGACCCGCACGCGTTCGCCATACTTCTCGCCGAAGAGCGCCATCGCGCCCTTTTCCCGGGCCTCGTCGAACGGCAGAATCTCCTTTCTCACCGGGAGGTCTTCCAGGACCCAGCGGTTGGCCTCGTCCTCGATCGCGGCGATCTCGGCCGGATCGAGCGCGCGGGGATGCGAGAAGTCGAACCGCATCCGATCGGGCGCCACCAGCGATCCCGCCTGGCGGACGTGGTGGCCGAGCCGCTTCCGAAGGACCGTGTGAAGGACGTGGGTCACCGTATGGTGCCGCTCGGTCTGACGGCGCCGTTCGACGTCGACCAGGGCCTGGACCGCCGCCCCCTCGACGACTCGCTCCGGATCCCCCTCGACCAGCCGCGCCACCGGCACGAACGCCTCACCGTGCCGCCCGACGTCGAGGACGTCCAGGGCGAACCCGGCGCCCTCGATCCGGCCGGAGTCCGCGACCTGCCCACCGCCCGTGGCGTAGAAGGGGTTTCGACGGAGGACCAGACGGAACGTGTCCCCCGAGCGGACCAGCCGCTCGATCACCGTGTCCACGGCCAGCACGTCGTACCCGACGAACGTCGTCGTCGGGCCGTGCGCCGGGTCGTCCAGGCCGAGCTCGCCGAACGCGAAGCCGGCGGCCGGGTCGAACCCGCTGGCCGCCCGCGCCCGCGCCCGCTGCTCCTCCATCCTGGACTCGTAGCCCGCCTCGTCGATCGCATGACCTCGCTCGCGGGCGATCAGCTCGGTCAGGTCGGGGGGGAAGCCGTAGGTGTCGTACAGCGTGAAGACCTGGTCGCCGGAGACGGCAGCGCCGGACGGGATCTTCTCGAGCTCGTCCTCGAGGATCGCCATCCCCTGGTCGATCGTCTGGAGGAACCGCTCCTCCTCGGCCTTGAGGATCGTCGCGATCCGCTCCTCCTGACCCTCGAGGTCGGGATACGCCTCCTTCATCTCGGCGACGATCGACGGGGCGAGGGCGTGGAGGACGGGCTCCCGAACGTCGAGGAGCCAGTAGTGCCGGACCGCGCGCCGGATGATCCGCCGCAGGACGTAGCCGCGCCCCTCGTTGGACGGATATACCCCGTCCCCGATCAGGAAGGTCGAGGCCCGGCCATGGTCGGCGAGGACGCGGAACGATACCCCCACCTCGTTGCCGGTCTGGTACTCCTTGCCGGTCTCCTCCGCGATCCGGTCGAGGATCGGCGTGAAGAGGTCGCTGTCGTAGTTGGAGTAGACCCCCTGCACGACCGCCGCCATCCGCTCCAGGCCCATGCCGGTGTCCACCGAGGGGTGCGGCAGGTCCTTCATGGAGCCGTCGGCCGAGCGCTCGAACTGCATGAACACCAGGTTCCAGATCTCGAGGTACCGCTCCTCGTTCTCGGCCGGCGTGCCGGGCCCGTACTCGGGGCCGAAGTCCCAGAAGATCTCCGAGCACGGCCCGCAGGGACCGGTGTCGCCCATCGCCCAGAAGTTGGTGTCGTCGCCGAGCCGGAGGACCCGCTCCGCGGGGATCCCGGTGACCTCGGGCCACAGCGTTGCCGCGTCGTCGTCGTTCTCGTGCACGGTCGCCCAAAGCCGGTCCGGCGGCAGCTCCAGATCCTCGGTCAGGAACTCCCAGGCGTAGGCGATCGCCTCCCGCTTGAAGTAGTCGCCGAATGAGAAGTTGCCGAGCATCTCGAAGAACGTGTGATGGCGGGGCGTATAGCCGACGTTCTCGAAGTCGTTGTGCTTCCCGGAGACGCGGAGACATTTCTGGGACGAGGTCGCGCGGTCGAACCCGAGCTTCCGCTTCCCGGTGAAGACGTCCTTGAACGGCACCATTCCGGCATTCACGAAGAGGAGCGTCGGATCGTCCTGGGGGACGAGCGGCGCCGAGGCGACCCGCGTGTGCCCGTGGGCGACGAAGAAATCGAGGAAGCGGTAGCGGATCTCGTGTCCGGTCATCCTGGGGTGCGCAGCGCGAGTGGGACGGCTGTGCCGGTTCGGGGCTGTACGCCTATCTGGTTATCGAATCAAAGGTTAGCGAATATAGCCGGCGGCCGGAATCCCGGGAAGGACGGGCGCGCCGCGCCTGGCGCCTTTACAAGCCGCCGCTGGGATGGAAGGTTTATGGTGTCGTGATCCTATCGAACTCACCTCGCGTCCTCGTCCTGGCGCTCCTCCTCGCATGGCCCGTGTCCGGCACCGCCCAGGACAAGACGGGCCGGGTGAAGGTGCAGACGCCCTGGCTCGCATCATCCGGCTACATGCACATCGACGGCATCGACGGGGAATCCCGGGACGTGGGCCACGAAAAATGGATCAGGGTCAGATCGTTGGTCTGGGGATCCGGCGCCGCCCAACCGTCCAGGCCCGGCGGAGGGGCCGGCGAGGTCGTTCTCACCCGGGAGCTTGACGGTTCATCCGCCGAGCTCGTGGAGACGATCGGACGGGGTGCGCTCATGCCGCGGGTGGTCCTTCATGCCCCGGCCGGCGCCGACTCCTCCTATCAGGCCTTCGAGCTGGAGAACGTCCGTATCACCAGCTACTCGATCAGCACGACCGGGACCGTCCCGACGGAGAGCATCACGTTCCATTTCGAGAAGATCGACATCAAGGACGGGCCGGTCCTCAAGGGGCAGAAGATCCTCCAGAACTGAGACCCCGCGTCCTGTCCAGCCGCGCGCACTCCGCGTGCCGGAAGCAACCCACCAGGTGGTCGTTCACGACGCCGGTCGCCTGCAGGAACGCGTAGACGATCGTCGGGCCGACGAAGGTGAAGCCGCACGCCTTTAGGTCCCGGCTGACCGTCTCGGCCAGCGGAGTCGTAGCCGGCACCTGCCGGATCGACCGCCACCGGTTCTGAACCGGCTTCCCATCCACGAAGCCCCACAGGTGATCGGCGAAGCTCCCGGCCTCCTCCTGGACGTCGAGGAACGCCCGCGCGTTCCCGATCGCGCTCTCGATCTTCCGGCGGTTCCGGACGATGCCGGGGTCCTCGAGAAGCCGCTCCACGCTGCGGCGGTTGAAGCGGGCGACCTTCTCGGGATCGAACCCCGCGAACGCCCGGCGGTACCCCTCCCGCTTCCTCAGCATGATCTCCCACGAGAGCCCGGCCTGGGCAGAGTCCAGGAGGAGATGCTCGAAGAGAAGACGGTCGTCGCGGCAGGGGACGCCCCACTCGCGATCGTGGTAGGGAATCGAGAGCTCGGTCCTCGCCCATCCGCAGCGGGTCCTCTCGCGATCCCCCGGGCTCACGCGCCCTCCTCCGCCAGATCGTCCTCGGTGAACGCATAGACCAGCATGTCCATCGTCGTTCCCTCCTTGGTGACCGCCTTCCTGAGCCGTCCCTCGAGCCGGTAGCCGGCCTTCTCGAGCACCCGCGCCGAGGCCGGGTTCCACTCGTACACGTAGGCGTAGACCCGCGCGACGTCGAACGTCTCGAAGGCGTACCGGGTGAGCGCTCGGACGGCCTCGGTGACGATCCCCCGACCCCAGTAGGGCTCGCCCAGCCAGTAGCCGATCTCCATCGCGCGCCGGTGGACGTCCGCCTGGGGATGGAGCCCGATGCCGCCCACCGCGCGTCCGTCGACCTCGAGAGCGAAGACGGTCTCCGGGCGGGACGCGCGGGCGGCACGGATCCATGCCTTGGCGTCCTTCCTCCGGTACGGATGCGGGAAGCGGTCACGAAGGTTCCGCGAAACGGCGCGGTTGTCGGCCAGGGGGACGATCGACGCGACGTCGTCCTTGCGCCAGCTCCGGATCGTGCAGCTCTCGAGCCGGATCTCCATGTCCTCCTTCGGGCTCAGCCGTTCGGCGCCACGACCGCCTTGACGACCCGCCCCGTCTCGACGTCGGCCAGCGCCTCGTTCATCTCGCCCAGGCCATACTCCCGGCCGATCATCCGCTCCCAGCCGATCCGGTCGCCGTGGCGGGCGAGCACGTCCACCATCCGGCGGAAGTGATCGTACCCCGCGCCCCAGACCCCGCGCACGTCGAGATGCTTCCGGTTGATCATGGCGTGCGGGTGGATGGTGGTCTCCCCGGCGTCCGTGTACTGGCCGGCGACCACGTACCGTCCGGCGTCGCGCGTCATCCGGAGGCCTTCGCCGATGGCGGCGGGAGAGCCGGTGGCCTCGATCGTGACGTCGGCGCCGCGACCGGCGGTCAGCTCCCGGACCCGCTCGACCCTCTCCTCGGGGGAGGTTTCGTCGAGCGGGATGGTGGCGTCCGCGCCCATCTCCCGCGCGGCCCCGAGCCTCCCCGCGGGGCCGCCGATCACCATCACGAGGCCCGCGCCCGAGAGGAGCGCCAGCGCGGCCGCGCTCAGGCCGACCGGGCCGGCTCCCTGGACGGCCACCAGGTCGCCGATCCGGATCTCGGCCCGGTCGACGGCGTGGATCGCGGTCGCGAGACCGCACCCGCCGGCGATCAGACGCCGGGCGTCGACGGCTTCGGGGAGCGGGATCACCCCGACCCCCGGCTTCAGATAGATGGCCTCGCTCCAGCCGCCCAGGAGGCCGTCTTCGGCGCCGTAGGTGATCCCGTACACCTTCCGATGGGGACACCGGTTCGGCGCCCCGGCGACCCGGCAGAACCAGCACCGGTGGCACGTCTCGTGGACGTCGTGGAAGGTCACCACGTCGCCGGCCTCGATCGGGCGGCCATCCGGGTCGGCGACACGGCCCCCCGTCTCGACCACACGGCCTACCGAAACGTGACCCGGCACGATCGGGTACGGCACGCCCGCCAGGCGGCCATGGTGGAGGTGGACGTCGGTCCCGCACACCTCGCTGTAGACCGTCTCGAGGAGAATGGCCCCCGGCTCGATCTCGGGGGCCGCAAGCTCGCGGACCTCGATCGGCGCCCCTGGCCCGGTCATGACCGCCGCGCGGGGCACGGCCTCAGGGCTCCGGCTCGGGCAGGATCTCCCGGCAGACGTCGTAGATGAGGGTGTTCGCGAAGCCGCGTCGCTGGAGGTAGGTCGCGACCCGCCGCCAGCGGGTCTCGTCGTCGTGATCGGCGACCCGCGGCAGATATCCCTGGGCCAGCCGGCGGGCAAGGGCCGGGTCGTCCACCGATTCCTCGCCGAAGGCCTGGTCGACCGCCCGGCCGGCGTTGGCCGCAGGCACCCCGCGGTCCACGAGCTCGTCCACGATCCGGCGGCGGGCGCGGGGCTTCATCCGGACGGCGTCCAGCGCATAGGCGCGGGCGTAGCGGGCGTCGCTGACGAGATCCTTCCGGGCGAGCTCCTCGACGACGGCGCGGACGACCTCCTCCTCC
>DASZOP010000212.1:0-2197 GCA_035550715.1 Gemmatimonadota bacterium
AAGGGATTCCCCTCGCGCTCCGCCCAGACGGCGAAGACGCCGCGCCCGCCCGGCGCCAGCGTGGAGCGGAGGGTGGCCAGGGCGCGTGGAGGATCGGCGAAGAACATGGCTCCGAACCGGCACGTGAGGCCGGCGAACGAACCCGCGAACGGCATTGCTTCGGCCGCGGCGACGACCGCTGCAGTCCGCGCGGGGGCGGCGCCCTCTCGGACGGCGCGGCGGGCGACCCGGACCATCTCCAGGACAAGATCGGTCGTGACGACGAGCCCCCCCGCGTCGAGGGAGCGGGCGACGTCGAGGGCGGGGTCGCCGACCCCGGCCGCCACGTCCAGCCACCGTTCGTCCCCCGCGGGACCCCCCATCTCGACCATGGCCGTCGAGACCGGGGCCGTCATCTCCCGGACCAGTGCCCCGTGCGCCCCCCACCCGGGGGCCGCGGCGCGCCACCGCTCCTTGATCTCGGCCGCCTCGACCATGGGGCTCACGTTATCCGCAGCGGGTCGAGCCGTCGAACGCCGGGTCACCGCCCGAGGAACTCCCCGATCGGCGACAGCGGTTGGATGTGGTCGCAGAAGATCTTGAAACTGACCAGGATCGGAACGGCCAGGAGCGCCCCGGGGATCCCCCACAGCCAGCCCCAGAAAATGATCCCGAGGAAGATGACGACCGGGTTCAGGAGAAGCCGCCGTCCGAGGAGCATCGGCGTCACGAGATACCCCTCGATCGCGTTCAGTCCCAGGTACAGCCCTGGCGCCACGAGCGCCCTGCCCATGTCTTCGAAGGTCAGGAGCGATACCAGGGCGATCATCGACAGCGTGACCACCGGACCGAGATACGGCACGAAGTTCGTGACCGCGGCCGCGACGCCCCACAGGACCGGGTTCGGCATTCCCGCCAGCCGCATCGCCCCCCCGACCGCCAACCCGAGGCCGACGTTGATCAGCGTCATCGTGACCAGGTACTTCGAGAACTGGTCCTCCATGTCCCGCGCGATCTCGATGGCGGCCTTCTTGTCGCTGAGCCTGGGCAGGACACGGACCAGCTTCCGCAGGAACAGGTCTCCCGACGCGAGCAGGAAGTAGAGGAGGATGATCGTGACGACGGCTCCCGCCAGGAACGCCTGGGTCTGGGTGAAGACCATCCCGGTGAGCGTCTGCCCCTCGACCTGGACCTGGGCGGGCTGTCGCCGGCCGGTCTGGCCGGCCATCTCCTCGACCTGCTCCTGGACCTGCTCGGCGACCTCCCTCACCTCCGACACGGGACGCTGGAGGTCCCGGATCCTGCGTTCCACGCGCCTGAGGCCCTCGGGCGCCCGCTCGATCCAGCCACCGGCAGGCCCAGAGAGAGAGTAGACGGCGTAGACGACCACGCTGAGGACCGCCAGGAGGACGAGGGCGGCGGCGATCGTCTGCGGGATCCGGATACGGTGAAGCGCGCGCACCACCGGGGCGAGGAGAAAGGTGAGGAGGAAGGCCAGGACGACCGGGAGAAGGAAGGCGCGGGCGAAGTACAGGGAATAGAAGACGAGCAGGACGAAGATGCCGGAGAGGGTGATCGAGCGGACGTCGATCGGCCCCGAGAAGAGCTCGAGGAAGCGCGTCAGGTCCGGCCGGCTCGACGGCTCCTCCGCGGCTTTTTGCGGACGGTCCGGTTCCCGATCGCTCACGCGGCCTCGTCCCCTGCGGTGGGGAGCGCCCGGCGGCGGGCGGTCGCAGATCCCGTCCAAAGGACGCTCCCGGTCGTGCATGCTAACATGGGGCGCCGATGCGGACCCGTTTGCAACCGGCCCGGCTTCTCCTCTTCATCGTGGTCGCTTGCGGTAGCGGCGTACCGGCCCGGGAGCGCACCCCTGGCCCGGCGACGGCGCCAGGTTCCGCTTCGTGGCAGGTCGCGACGCGCCCGCTCGAGCCCGGGGGGACCCGGACGATCCTCCTGATCGCTGACGGGGCCGGGATCGCTCACTGGACGTCCGCTCTGGTGGCGGGCGACAGCCTGGCCGTCGCCGACTTTCCCTCGGTCGCGCTCGTCGTCCCGGGGAACGTCACGGGGCCGCGGGTGGAGAGCGCCTCGACCGCTACCGCCTACGCCATCGGCGAGCGGACGATCCACGGCGGGATCGGCGTCGGCGCCGATCTCGAGCCGCGCCCGACGGTGCTGGAAATCGCCGAGGAGCATGGCCGAGCGACGGGGCTCGTGA
>DASZOP010000213.1:0-7355 GCA_035550715.1 Gemmatimonadota bacterium
ACGATCCCGTAGCCGTCCGGCAGCTCCAGCTCGGCGAGCCGGGCCTGGATGGCATCGTCGACCTCGCCCACCGACGCGACTTCCGTCAGGACGTCGCCCTCGATCCGGAGCGCGCGATTCTGCTCCTCCCGGAGGATGCTCGTGGGTCCGAGACCGGTCTCCACGGCCGCCACGTCGCGCAGGTAGACGGGAGTGCCGCCGGCGAACGCCGGCGGAAAAAGCGCTACCGAGAGGAGATCCTCGGGGCTCGTGAACCGTTCGCGCGGCAGCATGACGCGCACGTCGTACTCGCGGTTCCCCTCGGTGTAGCGGGTGGCGATCGTGCCGTCCAGAGCGGTCCGCAGGGTCTGTCCGACCTCCGCCACGTCGAGCCCCAGCGAAGCGGCGCGCTCCCGGTCCAGTTCGATGTTGACCTGCGGGCTCGCCTCCTCGGAGGAGGGCTCGAGGTTCTCGAGACCGGGGATGTCCTCGATCGCGAGAATCACCATCTCGCCCAGCCGCTGGAGCTCCCCCAGGTCGTCCCCCCGGATCGAGATCTCGACCGGATCGCCCGACGTGGAGGTCCTGAGCCCCTGGATCCGCGGCGGCCGGACGAAGACGCTCGCCCCCGGGAAGCCCCGCTCCTCGATCCTCGCCTCCAGCTCCTGCACCCACTCCTCGGCCGACATGTCGCGCTCCGAGGCGCGCGCCAGGCTGATCGTCATCGACCCCCGGCCGGCCCGCTCCGAGGTCGAGCCGCCGAAGAGGAACCCCCCGGCGGTCGTGAAGATGTGCTCCACGTGCGCCATCCCGCGGACGATCTCCTCGACCTCCAGCGCCACCCGGTTCGTCTCGTCGGCGGAGGCGCCGGGAGGAAGCCGGAGGTACACGCCCGCGTTGCCGTCGTCCACCTGGGGCAGGAACTCGCTCCCCTGGCCGCGGATCAGGAGGAACACCAGGACCAGGGCGGCCACCGCCCCGCCCAGGACGAGGCCGCGCCGGCGGACGGCTAAGGGGGCGTACCGCCGGTAGAGGCCGCGGGCCCGGCTCATGCCGCGGTCGACCGCGCGGAGCGGCCGCGACCCGGCGATCCCGCTCGAGAACCGGACCTTGGCGACCAGCGCCGAGAGGGTCGGCACGAGGGTCAACGCGACCGCCAGCGAGGCCAGGATCGCGAACGAGATCGTGAGGATGAGCTCCCGGAAGATGAGCGCCGCCAGCCCGCTGATCATGAGGAACGGCACGACCGCGGCCAGGTTGGTGGCGGTCGAGGCGATGACCGCGCTCTGGACCTCCGCCGCCCCTTCGTGGGCCGCCTCGTCCGGGTCCTCGTTCCCCTCCTCCCGGTGGCGGAAGATGTTCTCGAGCATGACGATCGAGTTGTCGATCAGGAGCCCGACGCCGAGTGCCAAGCCACCCAGCGTCATGATGTTGAGGGTGAGACCTCCCAGCCCCATCATGACGAACGTGGCCAGGATGGCGAGCGGGATCGCGGTCCCGATCACGAGCGTCTTCCGAAGCGAGCCGAGGAAGAGGAGCACCACCAGCATCGCGAGGCACGCCCCGATGAGCGCGGCGTTCCTGACCGAGCCGATCGAGTCCCCGATGAAGTCGGCCTGGTTCTCGATCACCTCGAGCTGGATGTCGCGGGGCACGAACCCGCTCGCCACGAGATCGTCCAGCTCCTCGGCCACGCCTTCGGCCACCGCGACCGTGTTGGCGTCGGGCTGTTTCCGGATCGAGAGCTTGACGGCCGGGATTCCGTCCAGCCGCGCCCACAGGCGCTGCTCGCGGTTGGTGTCGCGGACGGTGGCGATCTCGGAGAGCGGGATCCGCTGGCCACCGTCCAGGCTCAGCGGGAGGCCCCGGATCTGATCGACGCTGGTGAACTTTCCGGCCGTCTTCCCCACCACCTCGCGCTCGGGCGAGGTGACACGGCCGGCCGCCACATCCTGATTCCCCGCCCGGAGGGCGTCGATCACCTGGGAGACGGAGAGCCCGTACGAGCGGAGCCGCTCCTGGTCCAGGATCACCTGGACCTCGCGCTCGAGGCCGCCCGACACGTCGACCGAAGCCACCCCCTGGATCGTGAGGAGCTGCGGGCGGAGCCGGTTGTCGACCCAGTCGCGGAGGTCGATCAGGTCACGCGTCGACGATGAGAAGCCGACCTCGAAGACCGGGATCTGGGCCGGGTCGAACTTGAAGATCGTGGGCGGGTCGGCCTCCTCGGGGAGCCTGGCGCGGGCCCGGTCCAGGTTCTTGGAGGCGTCCTGGAGCGCGAAGTCGATGTCGCTGCCGAGCCGGAAGTGGAGGTCGAGCCCGACCCGCCCCTCCTGGATCTCGCTCTCGATCCGCTCGAGGTCCTCGGTCGTGGCGAGCGCCGCCTCGAGCGGCTTGGCGACCGTCTCCTCCATGACCTCGGGGGCGACGCCCGGGTTGGTGACCGAGGCGCGGATCTGGGGATACTCGATCGGCGGCAGGAGGTCGATCGCGAGACGTCCCAGGAAGAAGGTCCCGAGCACGATCGCCACCGTCGACAGGGTGATCGTCCCGATCGGGTGGCGGATGGCCCAGCTCGGGAGCCCCCGGTGCCGGTCCCATGGAGCGCTTCCGTTCACCGGGCGGGCGCCTCCGCCTGGGCCGCCCCCGGCAGGGTCCGGACGCGAGCCCCGTCGCGGAGGCTGGCGTTCCCCTTCACGACCACCACGTCGCCGGGCGCGAGCCCGCTCTGCACCTCCACCCGCCCTTCGTAGGTCGGGCCCACCTGCACCGCGCGGCGGACGGCGCGGCCGTCCTGGACGACGAACACGGCCTGTCCCCCCTCGCCGCGGACGACGGCGGCCGCCGGCATCACCGGGACCTCGTCCCGGACGTCGAACCGGAGCTCCACGCGGGCGAGAAACCCGGGGCGGGCCGGGCTCCCCGGCTCGAGCGCGACCTCGACGGGCACGAGGCGGCTCTGGGGATCGGCGGCCGGGAAGACGCGCCGGATCCGGCCCCGGACGGGCTGGTCGGGGAAGGCGTCCAGGACGACCCCTGCCGTATCGCCCTGGGAGAGCTGGACGACGTCCAGCTCGGACACGCCGACCCGGACCACGAGGGTCGAGATGTCGGCCACCCGGAAGAGCTGCTGCTGGGGGGCCACGAGATCACCCGCCTCGACGTTCTTCTCGAGCACGACACCGGAGAGAGGCGACTGGATGGTGGCGAATCCGAGGCGGGTCCGGAGCTGCTTCAGGGTCGCCTCGGCGGCCGCGAAGGCGGCCCGGTCGCGTTCGAATTCGGCCAGCGTCACGATCTGCTCCTCGTGGAGCTGGCGGGCGCGCTCCCAGGCCGCCTCGGCCACCTCGTGGTTGGCCTCGGCGCTCGCGACCGCGGCGCGGAGCTCGGCCGACTCGAGCCGCGCCAGGACCTGTCCGGCGGCCACGCGATCCCCCTCCTCGGCGCCCACGAAGAGGACCGGGCTGGAGAGCTGGCTGTTGACGCCCACCGTGCGGAGCGGCTCGACCACACCCGAGACCGTGACGTCGCGGCTCAGCGAGGAGAGCTCGACCGCAGCGGTCTCGACCGGAACGACCCGCTCCTCGGCCGCGCCCGGTCCGCCCGGGCCCGGCGAGCGACCGCCGGCCTCCTCGTCCGCGCAGCCGGCCACGAGCGCGAGCGCGCCCAGGGCGCCGATCCAACGGTTCATCGGTCCACCTCTTCCAGCGGCGCTCCCAGGACCGCCTCCAGGTCCGCCACCGCCACCCCCAGCGCCTGACGCGCCCGGACCCAGTCGATCTCCGCGTCGGCCAGCGCAACCTGGGACGTCTGGAGGTCCAGGATCGTGGCGCTCCCGATCCGGTACCGCTCCTCCTGCACGCGCAGATCCTCGCGCGCGAGGTCGACCGCGCGGCGGGCGATCGCTGCCCGGCGCTCGGCCGCCCCGATCTCCCGGGCCGCGTTCTCGATCTCCACGCGGACGCCGATCGTCGCGTCCCGGGCCTCGGCCTCGGCCAGCCGCTGGGCCGCCGCCGCTCGGGCGACCTCGGCCTCGCGTTCGAAGTTGTCGAACAGCGGGAACGAAGCGCTCAGCCGCAAGCTCCAGCTCCGCTGGTCGGGGGGGAAGTCGAACGCGAACCAGTCGTACCCCCCGGTCGCGCGGAGGGTCGGCAGGTACGACCCCAGGGCGGCCCACCGGGTGGCCCGGGCCGCGTCCATGGCCGCCGTCCGTGCGACCACCTCCGGGGAGCGGCCGGCCGCCCACGTCACCAGAGACTCGGTGGCCGGGAGCTCGGGTGCCTGCTCCGGCAGCGCGTCCTCGGCCGGCTCGGCGCCGTCCTCGACCCCGATCTGCCGGCCCAGCTCGAGGCGCGAGGAGCGCTCCGCCGTCTCGGCGTCGATCAGCGCGATCTCGGCGTTCCCCATCTCGAGCTCGGCCCTGAGGACATCGGATCGGGTGGCGGTCCCCAACCTGAGACGAACCTCGGCGAACTCTAGCTGGCGGCGCGCCCGCTCGAGGCGCTGCGAGGCGGCCTCGACGATCTGGCCGGTCGCCGCGGCCTCGTAGAAGAGCTCGGTCGTGACGAGAATCGTGTCGAACCTTTGCGCGCGGTCGTCGGCCAAGGCAGCCCGGAGCTCGGCGCCGGCGCGCCGCCGCTCGTTCCACCGGCGACCGCCCGTGAAGAGGTCGTACCCCGCCTGGAGCTGCGCCGTGTAGCTCTCGGAGACCAGCCGTCCGGTGCTCTGGTCGAACCGTTCGTTGCTGGAGTTCGTGAAGAACGTCGTGGTGGACAGGGAGGGGAGCCACGAGCCTCGCGCCTCGAGCACGTCCGCCTCTGCGAACCGGACCGCGCTCTCCGCCGAGACCGCCGCCGGGCTCCGTTCGAGGGCCAGGCGAATCGCCTCCTCGAGCGAGACCCGGCGCATTCCGGGCAGGTCCTGCGCCGACGAGGGCGAGACCGCCAGAAGGGCGCAGAGCGTCACGCCGGCGATGGGATGAACGTTCATTCGAGCCTTTCGAGCGGAGAGGCGCGCCCCGTCCAGGACGCGACGGCAGGACTTTTCGTTCAAGGACGCCCTCCTCCCGATGGCGGCTCCACGCCAAGGATAGCATCCTGGCGCGCGGGGTGGCTCGAGGGGAAGGGGAGGTACCGAAAGAAAAACCCGGGAGCCTTCGGTGCGGTTGACCAGACCGCGGCTCCCGGGCCGGTGCGCTGTGGGGATTCCGCGCGGCGATCCGCCCAGAACCCTGGCCGGCTACGCGCCGGCCCGGCGGTTTCGCCTAGCGTTCAGCCACCTCACGGGTCGGTTCAATACTTGGAATGATTGGACCACCTCCTTTCTCGTGTACCGCGGAGGATAGCGACACAGGGCGGGGGCTCGCAAGGGAGCCCGTCAAATCCGACGCTCCCAGGCCTCCGGCTCGAGCATCCACACCCGCTCGCCGCAGAAGCGCGTCCCCTCGGGGCACACGGGACGCTGACCGGCGCGGTGGCGGATCGAGCACGGAGGCAGCAGGTGACGCCCGATCCGCGGGTCGACCTCGCGGATCTGGGCCGCCTCTTCGACCGACGCCTGCCAGATCTCCTCCTGGGCGTTGTAGCAGAGCCGCATGGCGTGCTTGTGCCACAGGTTCAAGAGGTCGGCCGACTCGGTGAACCGGACCGCGACCGCGTTCGGCAGGAGATACTCGGCGTACTCGGCCGGTGCGCCAGCGCGGCGGACGGCGGTCATGTCCTCCCACGTCCGTTCCATGCTCTCTCGATACGTCCGCAGGGCGGCCGGATCCTCGAGGACGAGCCGCGGCACGACGTAGTCCGGGTCTCCCGTCACGTGGGCGGTCAGCGCGGGGCGCGACCCGGGGGTCATCCGGTGACGCTGGTCCTGCGAATCCGCGGTGTGGGAGAGCTTCTTCCGGAACGTGTAGTGGGGATGGAAGAGGGCCCGGGTGAGCTTGCCGTGGGTGGTCAGGTTGAGCGCCTCGCCGAGGAGCGGGTTCCGGACCGGGTCGAGCGCGAGGTCGATCGCCTCGTCATCCGGGAGCGCGGCGCGGGGCTGGCCGAGGACCTCGCGGACGGCGTCGGCGAGGACCTCCTCGTTCCTCGATCCCCAGTCGACCAGGCGCGAGACGCGTCCCTCCAGCGAGCGATCGAAATCGTCGCGGAAGGCCGCCGCCCGGGCCGGCGCGCGGCCGTTCGCTGCGGACCCGCCGTTACCACCGTTCAGCAACCGGTACTCGGGCGTCTCCTCGAGCGGCAGCGGCTCCTCGAGGATCGTGGCGTAGCCGGGGTCGTGCTCGAGGAGCGCCTCGACCATCGCCCGTACCACCATCCGGGTCTCGGTGGGAACGTCCACCTGCTCGCAGAGACGCGCGTACCTGAGCAGCGTGATCCCGCTCACGGTGTGGTAGAGATACGCGAAGGTGGCGACCGGCAGGACGTACCGCGCAACCTCCTGGGCCCGCTTCCGTACCTCCTTGGCGTACTTTTCGGCATGGGCCCGTCGACCCGGGAAACGCTCGTGGTAGGCGTCGGTCGTCGACGGCATGAGGAGCTCGATCAGCCGGCCGTAGTCCTCCATCTGGCGCTCGATCGCCGAACGGTACCGCGCCAGGGCCTCGCCCTCGAGCGGCGGGACCGTCACGCGGCCGGGCTTCACCTCCACGTAGCGCTGGCTCACCTGCTCGGAATTGTAGAACGGGTGGCTGTGGAGGAACGCCCAGATGAAATGGCGGCTCACGTTGGCCAGCGAGAACTGGAACTGGGCGTGCTGGAGGGTCGTGTGGTGGCCCGCCTGGTAGAGGCTCCGGGCGAGTCCTGTCCAGCGATCGTCCAGCTCGACGTCGGGGACGATCCCCTTCGGCGAGTAGCAGGTCCGCGCGGTTGCCAGGAAGTTGGCGAACGGGGCCTCGAACGCCCGGGTGAGGCGCACCTCAGGCGCAGGCGACAGGAACGCTCGCGAGCTCACCCGAGCCCGGAACCTCGCTGCGACGGTCTCATTCGCGTTCCGCGGGCTCCGGCGTGGCCTCGTCGATCAGCGGCTCCGGTCTTCGACCCCGGCGCTCGATGCCCACCACCCGGTCCACCGAGATCGGGTCGGGGCCGATCAGGATCACGGACAGGAGCAGGATGATGAGCGCGATGTTGTACTCGTAGCCGCCCGCGAAGACGTCCCATCCCTGCCTCCCGTGTACGAACAGGACCGCACCCACCATCTCCAGCGTGAACAGACCGGCCACGATGCGGGTCAGAAAACCCGACATGAGGAGGATGCCGCCGAAGAACTCGAGCACGGCGATCGGAACGGCGAGCCACCCCGGGACCCCGAAGTTGTCGGCGAAGAAGTTCGCCGTGCCCTGCAGGTTCAAGATCTTCGGGGTACCGTGGACCACGAAA
>DASZOP010000214.1:0-8999 GCA_035550715.1 Gemmatimonadota bacterium
ACTGTGCCAACGTGGGCGAAGACGTGATCGCCCGGGCCGTCCGCGACCCGGCCTCGGTTCCCGAGGTGGCGGCCCTGGCCGCCGCGGCCGCGGCCGAGGGCGCCGGGCTGGTCGAGGTGTGCGGCGACCTGGAGGCCGAGCTGGCCACGCTGTCGCGCGAGGACCGCCACGCCTTCCTGGACGAGCTCGGGCTCCCGGAGTCGGGGCTCAGGCGGATGATCCACGCGGCCTACGACCTCCTCGGGCTCCAGACCTTCTTCACGGCCGGCCCCAAGGAGGTCCGCGCCTGGACGATCCACCGGGGCGACACCGCGGTCGACGCGGCGGGGGAGATCCACACCGACATGGCGCGCGGCTTCATCCGGGCGGAGATCGTCGGCTGGGACGACTTCCTGAGGGCGGACGGGATGCTACAACGGGCGCGGGAGATGGGGCTCGTGCGGAGCGAGGGAAGAGATTACGTCATGGCGGACGGCGACGTCACGCTGATCCGCTTCAACGTGTAACCGTCGAGAAGAGGAGGGATCGGTGACCCGTTCAGCACGATGGCTCGGGTGGTTGATCGTCGCGGTCGCGTTGGCGCCTGTAGCCTCCCCGGCTCAGGAGGGTCCGGTCGTCATTCGCGCCGCCCGCCTCCTCGACGTCGAGGGCGGTGCGATCCTGCCCGACGCCGTCGTCGTGGTCGAGGGGGAGCGGATCGCCGCCGTGAATCCGGACGCGCTCCCGGCGGGCGCCGAGACGATCGACCTGGGGGACGTGACCCTTCTCCCCGGCCTGATCGACGCGCATACGCACCTGACCGGCGATCTGGAGGGGGATTGGGTGCACCGCGGGGTCACCGGCACCGCCGCCGAAGCGGCGCTCCGAGGGGCCCGGAATGCGCGGCGGACGCTCGAGGCCGGGTTCACGACGGTGCGCGACGTGGGCGCTCCTGACTTCGCCGACGTGGCGCTGGCCCGGGCGGTCGACGCGGGGTGGATCCTGGGGCCGCGCATCGTCCCCGCAGGACACGCGCTGGGGATCACGGGCGGCCACTGCGACGAGACGGGATATGCCCCGGGGATCCTCGAGGGTGACTGGCGGACGGGGGTCGCGGACGGGGTGGACGAGGTGGTGAAGGCGGTCCGGTACCAGATCAAGCACGGAGCACGGGTGATCAAGGTCTGTGCGACCGCGGGGGTCCTGTCCCATGAGGCCTCGGTCGGCGCGCAGCAGTTCACCGAGGAGGAGCTCAAGGCGATCGTCGAGGAGGCGGCGCGGCACCGCATCAAGGTGGCGGCGCACGCCCATGGCACCGCGGGCATCAAGGCCGCCGTCCGCGCGGGGGTGGCCTCGATCGAGCACGGCTCCCTCCTCGACGACGAAGGGATCGCGATGATGAAGGAGCGCGGGACGTGGCTCGTTCCGACGACCTATCTGACCAGCCGCATCGATCTCGATGCGCTGCCGCCCGCGATCCGGGCCAAGGCCGAGGAGGTCATTCCGCTGGCTGTCGAGAACCTGCGCCGGGCGGTCGCCGCCGGTGTGCCGATCGCGTTCGGCACCGACGCCGCGGTCTTTCCGCATGGGGAGAACGCCGGGGAGTTCGCCGCGCTGGTCGACCGCGGGATGGACCCCCTGTCGGCGATTCGCGCCGCGACCGTCGACGCCGCCGAGCTCCTCGGGGTCGATGATCGGGGCCTCGTCGCGCCGGGCCGCCTGGCCGATCTGATCGCCGTGCCGGGGAATCCGCTCGAGGACGTGAACGTCCTCGAGGACGTCCGGTTCGTCATGCTGGGCGGGAAGGTCGTCAGTCGCCGGTAGTGGCGCTCTCGCGGCTGCGGGTCAGCGCCGGGGCGGCCACGGGCGGGCCCAGATGGTTTCCCTGGGCGAGCCCGCACCCCCTCGACTCCAGCCACGCCAGCGAATCCGGATGGTCCACACCCTCGGCGATGAGCGGGATCTCGAGCCCGCGGCAGAGACCGATCAATCCCTCCACGAGCCGCTCCTGGGACTCGTCGTGGCCGAGCCGGGTCACGAAGCACTTGTCCACCTTCAGGTAATCGGCCGGGAAGTCGACCAGGTACGCGAGCGCGGAGTGGCCGCGCCCGAAATCGTCGATCAGGATCTTGAGCCCCAGATCGCGCAGCCGGCGGAGCGTGCGGACCGCTCCCTCCGGATCGCGTGTCGTTGCGCGCTCGGTGATTTCGATGGCTAGCCCTTCGCCGTGGATCCCCTCCTCGGCCAGGACGCTCTCCACGAAAGTCGAGAGCTGGGGATCCTCGAGGGTGGCCGGGGAGACGTTGACCGATACCCACTGCACGTCGGGATGGCCCTGCCAGGCGCGTGATTGGCGGGCGGCGGCGCGGATCACCCAGCGGTCCAGGCGGCGCAGCATACCCGATTGCTCGGCGATGGCGATGAATTCGTTCGCCTCGAGCAGCCCCCGCTCGGGGTGATGCCACCTCAAGAGGGCCTCCCATGCCACCGGCGCGCGGTCCGGGAGCCGGCAGATCGGCTGGTAATGGAGCTCGAGCTCCTGCCTCTGTAGCGACCCCCTGAGCTGCTCCTCGAGCCACAGCGCCTCTCTCAGGGTGGTCCGCGAGACCGGCTTGTAGAGCGCGATCCCGCTCTCCTCGGTGACGGACTGGTACATCGCCAGATCGGCCAGCGAGAGGAGCTCGTCGAACCGCTCGCCGTGCTCGGGGCAGAACGCGACCCCGATACGGCCATCCAGATGGAAGGCTTCTCCGGCCACCAGGAACGGCGTCGTCAGACACTCCTTGAGTCCGCGAGCCGCCGCCACGCCGTCCTCGATCCGGGGGACATTGACGAGGAGCACCGCGAACTCGTCGCCGCCCACCCGCGCTACGGTATCCGACGCGCGCACGCGGGAGCGGAGGCGTTCGGCGAGCTCGGTCAGCACGCGGTCGCCCACCGAGTGGCCGAACGCGTCGTTGATGCGTTTGAACCGGACCAGATCCAGGCACACCATCGCGACCCGCCCCTCCTCGCGAACCGCGCGCAGGATGGCCTTGGTCGTCATCTCCTGGAGGAGCCGCCGATTGGCCAGCCCGGTCAGCGGGTCGCGGAACGCCATCCGGACCAGGTCCTCCTCGAGGCGCTTCCGCTCCGTGATGTCGATCGCGGTTCCCACGATGGACGGCTCGCCCGTCTCCGGATCATCGACCAGCGTGGCGTTCTCGAGGGTCCAGATGGTCCGTCCATCGCGATGCCGGAGCCGCAGGACCGTGTTGGTGAGGCTCCCCTTCTCGACGACCTGCCGGACCCAGTCCTCGCGGTCCCGGGGATCGGGATACACGTCGGCGGCCGAGAGGTGGAGGAGCTGCTCCCTGTCGTAGCCGAGCATGAGCGCCATCGCCGCGTTGACGTCACGGATCGCGCCGTCCAGGCTCACCCGATAGACGCCGGCCACGTTGTGTTCGAAGAGCTGGCGGTAGGCTCGCGCTGAGACCTCGAGCGACTCGGTTTGACGCTTCCGCATGCTGATGTCGCGGATCACTCCGGTGAAGTAGCGACGTTCCCCGGCCACGTACTCGCCGAAAGCGATCTCGGCCGGGTAGATCGAGCCGTCGCGGTGCCGGACGGGGAGCTCGATCGCCGACCAGTCCAGGTTCCGCCTCCCGGTGGCCAGGTAGCGGGCGAGGCCGTTCGCGTGCCGCTGACGGAGGTCCTCGGGGATGATGACGGTCAGCGGTCCGCCCATGAGCTCCTCCGGCTCGTAGCCGAACAGGTCCCGGACGGCCGGGCTGGCGTAGACGATCCGCCCCTCCGCATCGATCGTGAGGATGGCGTCGGCCATGGAACTGGCGGCCGCTTCGAGGTGGCGCAGTGGGTTGAATCGAGGATCGGGCATCGTTCCTGGGTCGGGGGTGACGATCTTCGTGGAGCATCAGCAATTCTTGTGCCGGAGTCGTCAAACGACCAGGGATGCATAGATCGGAGCGCCACGATCGGGGGAGCGCCGGCTCTCACCGGTGGCGGTATGCGGGCGGTCGCCCATCGTCGAGGGTCCGGTACCTCTCCAGCAGATCCGTCTGGCGCGACCGCATCGGGACGGGCCGGCCCCGGACCAGCACGGCTTCGGGAAGAGTCGAGGTCTCGAAAGGGTCGCCCGGCCACACGACCAGGTTGGCGACCTTTCCCGGCTCGATCGATCCGTAACGGTCGGCCACGCCGTAGATCTCGGCCGGCGTCAGGGTGACCGCACGGAGGGCGGCCTCGGGGTCGAGGCCGAAGCGGACCGCGTTCCCCGCTTCCTGGGCGATGGCGGGGGCGCGATGGTTCTCGAACGTGGAGAACGCCACCCGGACGCCGGCGGCCGCCAGAAGGGCCGCGTTGTCGAAGCGCGCCCCCAACCTTTCGAAATCGGACGGGAGGCTGGTCAGGGGCTTGAGGATGACCGGCGTGTCGTCGGCCGCCAGCGCGGCTGCCACCCTCCACGCCTCGGCGCCGCCCACGATCACCGGCCTGAACCCGTACTCACGGGCGAGCGCCAGGACGGCCAGAATGTCGCTCGCCCGCTGGACCTGGACGAGCAGCGGGATCCGGCCCGACAGGACGGGCTGGAGCGCGGCCAGGTCGAGCCGGGACTCGGAGAGGTCCCGTGAATCGCCGGCGTCGAAGGCGGCCCTGTGGGCGGCCCAGAAGCGGGCATCCTCCAGAACCTCGCGGAGGCGGAGGGCCGCCCCGCCCCGGGCTCCGCCCGCGCTGGCCGCGCCGTCCTCGCCCAGCGCGGCGATCATGGCCGCCCGCGGCTCGGCGAGCATCTCGTCGGCGGTCTCCCCGGCCAGATCGATCACCGCCGCCTGGCCCGCGATCAGCCCGCCGCGGGGTCCGGTGGCGACGGTCGTGACCCCGCCCGTCCGCGCCCAGGGGATCAGGGTCGAGCCCGGGTTCAGCCCGTAGGCGGGGTCGAAGGCGGCCGTGATCGGATCCTCCTCGTCGGCCAGCCGTTCGTCCCGTGTGGAGCCGACCAGGTCGACCTCCACCAGGCCGATCGACGACCACGGGTCGAAGAGTCCCGGTGTCACCACCTTGCCGGTCGCGTCGATGACGCGTGCCGACGCCGGCGTCTCGACGGTCGTGCCGACGGCGACGATCCGGCCATCGCGGACGAGGACGGTCGCGCCGTGGATCGGCGGGCCGGAGGCCGGCCGGACGGTGCCTCCCACGATCGCGATCTCCTGGGCGGCCGCCGGCGCGACGGCCGCGATAAGCGCGATCGCCGCGAAGGCCGCCCGACCCGCCGGCGCGGAGCCGCTCACCGTTCTCCTCCCGATGGGTCGGCCGGGAGGATCCCGAGCTCGAAGTCGGTCGTCGGTTTTAGCTCGGTGCGGGAGCGGTCGTAGACCAGCGCTCCGTCGATGTAGACCAGGTCGGCGTGAGCGTAGACGCTGAACGGGTCCCCCGACCAGACCACGAGGTCGGCGTTCTTGCCGGCCTCGAGCGTCCCGATCCTGTCCTCGAGGCCCAGCGCCCAGGCGGGGTTGGCGGTGATCCAGCGCAGCGCCTCGTCGCGGGTGACGTCGAGTCCCGCCGTGCGCCCGTACGCCATGGCACGCGCGGCGTCCTGGTTCATGATCTGGATGCCGGTCGGGTCGTCGGTGTGGAGGATCGCCCGCGCGCCCGCGCCGGACACGAGGGCCAGATTCTGCGGTACCATGTCGAACGCCTCCATCTTGAACCCCCACCAGTCGGTCCACATCGACACCGCCACCGAGTCGCGCGCGAGGAGGTCCCGGATCTTGTACGCCTCGACGGCGTGGTGGAAGGACCGCACCCGGAAGCCGAACTCCCGGGCCAGGTTCAGCATGTTCACCATGTCGTCCGCGCGATAGCAGTGGTTCTGGACGAGCACCCGGCCGCGCAGAACTTCGGCGAGGGTCTCCTTCGCCAGGTCGCGCTCCGGCTCTTCGCCGCCGTGCCGGGCCCAGCGGTCCCACTTCTCGCGGTAGGCGGCCGCCTCGATGAACGCCTCCCGCATCCCGGCCCAGTTGCCCATCCGGGTCGAAGGGCCGCTCTCGTCGTAGACCCGCTTGGGGTTCTCTCCGCACGCCATCTTGAGGGCCATGGGGGCGCCGGGGAAGACCATCGCCTGGGCCGAGCGGTTGGGGACGTTCTTGACGGTGACGCCGCGGCCACCGATCAGATTGGCGCTGCCCGGCAGGATCTCGATGGTCGTGACCCCGCCCGCCAGCGCGCGCGTGAAGCCCGGGTCCTGCGGCCAGACCGAGTGGATCGCCCACACCTGGGCGGTCGTCGGATCGGTGGCCTCGTTGCCTTCCGAGAGAGCGTCGACGCCGGGTGAAGGATAGACGCCGAGGTGCGAATGGGTGTCGATGATTCCGGGCGTCACGAACCGTCCGGCGGCATCCACGACCACCGCGCCCGCCGGTGCCTCCAGCCCGCGGCCGATGGCGGCGATCCGGCGATCCACGACGAGCACGTCGCCGCCCGCGATCTCCTCACCCGCGGCGGTCATGACCGTCGCGTTCCGGAAGAGGGTCGGGCTTGCCGGAAGGGGCTCGTAGGTCGACTCCCAGGCTCCGTTGGGGAAGCCGGCCAGCGCGCGGCGCACCTCGAGCGAGTCGCGACCGCCGGTCTCGCCGCCGGCATCGTCCCGTCCCGGGACCGAGGCGCATCCCGCTACGAGACAGATCGACAGCATCAGGACGAGTTTCGTCGAACGCGGCATCGAGCCTCCCTGAATCGACGGTCGGGGATGATCGGAGGAGGGGCGTACGGTAACGGAGGCCGGAAGCGCCGCCCACCGCCCCGCCGGGTGCTTGTCGCAGGCACCGGCGAGGGACAGGTTCGCCCGCGGAATGAGGGGCCCGATCCGATCGTTGCCCGAACCGGTGGACCGCCCGAGCCGCCCGCATGTCGAGCTGCTCGTCGTGGTCGCGCTGGCCGTGGCGGCGCTCGCCGTCTTCCTCCCGGTAAGGGAGTGGCTGGTCGACCTGCTCGGGCGGGTCGAGCGCCTTGGAGCGTGGGCCGCGGTGGTTCTGGGCCTGCTCTGGATCCCGGTCGCCATCCTGCTGGTCCCCGGTTCGCTGATCACCCTGGGCACCGGGTTCCTGCTGGGCGTCGGCCGGGGGATGGTCACGGTGTCGATCGGCAGCACCCTGGGAGCCTTGGCGGCCTTCCTGGTGGGGCGGACGGTGGCCCGGGAACGCGTCCGGGCCTGGATCGCCGACCGGCCGCGCTTTCGCGCCGTCGACCGGGCGGTCGAGAAGGACGGGCTCGGGATCGTCCTGCTGACCCGGCTCTCCCCGCTGTTCCCGTACAACTTTCTGAACTACGCCTACGGGTTGACGGGGATCCGGCTCCGGGATTACGCGCTGGGATCGTGGGTCGGGATGCTGCCGGGAACGCTCCTGTACGTGGTCCTCGGCTCGACCGCCCAGGCGCTGACGTCGCTCGGGACGGGCGACCGGGAGCGGACCGCTCTCGAATGGGTCGCGTTCGGCGTCGGTCTCCTGGCGACGGTGGCCGTGACCTGGGTCGTGGCGCGCCGGGCGACCGCGATCCTGGAGGAGCGGACCGGTATGGAGACGGACGATGCGTGAATCGCGGCGGGACGAATCGGCCGGCGCGAGTCCGGCCGTTCCGCACGACCTCCGTCGGGAAGCTCTGGTCCGGCCGGCCGACTGGGAGAACCCGCGTCCGGCGGCGCGCTACGATCTGCTCGTCCTGGGGGCGGGCACGGCGGGGCTCGTCGCCGCGGCGGGCGCGGCCGGACTGGGCGCGCGCGTGGCCCTGGTCGAGCGCGGCCTGATGGGCGGCGACTGCCTGAACTACGGCTGCGTCCCCTCGAAGGCGCTCCTGGCCTCGGCCCGCCGGGCCGCCGAGGCGAGGCGGGCCGATCGGTACGGGGTCACCGTCGCGGGGGTCGAGGTCGACTTCGAGGCGGTCATGGAGCGGATGCGCCGCATACGGGCCGACCTCGCCGTCCACGATTCCGCGTCGCGGTTCCGCGACCTGGGCGTGGACGTGTTTCTCGGCGAGGGACGGTTCGTCGACCGGGAGGCCGTCGAAGTCGATGGAAATGGCCTGCGTTTTCGCCGAGCCCTCGTGGCGACGGGTGGTGCTCCCGTCGTTCCGTCGGTTTCTGGTCTCCTCGAGGCCGGCGTCCACACCAACGAGACGGTGTTCGACCTGGAAAGGCTGCCCGCCCGGCTGGCGGTCGTCGGCGGCGGCCCGGTCGGCTGCGAGCTGGCCCAGGCGTTCGCCCGCCTGGGCGCGGCCGTCACGGTCGTCGAGAGACTCGACCGGCTCCTGCCGAAGGACGAGCCGGACGCGGCGAGGCTCCTGACCGACGCGCTCGCCGGGGAAGGGATCCGGGTCCTGACCGGTCACGACCTGGAGCGTGTCGAACGGAGCGGTCCCGCACGCGCCGTCTTCCTCCGCGGCCCGGCAGGTACGGTACGGGTCGACGTCGACGCGGTCCTGGTCGCCACCGGTCGCCGACCGACGGTCGAAGGGATCGGGCTCGACCGAGCCGGGATCGAGCATGACGTCCACCGAGGAATCCGCGTCGACGACCGGCTCCGGACCACGAACCCCAACGTCTATGCGGCCGGCGACGTGGCCGGACGGCACCTCTTCACCCACATGGCCGACGCCGAGGCGCGCATCGTCATCCGGAACGCTCTCTTCCCGTGGCGCCGGAAGGCGAGCGCGGTTCACGTTCCCTGGTGCACGTTCACCGATCCCGAGGTGGCCCGGGTAGGCCACTCGGCCGAATCCGCGGCCGAGGCGGGGATCGCCGTGGATTCGTTCACCTGGCCGCTGGCCCGGGTGGACCGTTTCGTCGTCGAGGGGGAGGAGGGCGGCTTCGCCCGCGTCCACCTTCGGCGGGGAAGCGACGAGATCCTCGGCGCGACCGTCGCCGGGGCTCATGCCGGGGAGCTGATCGGTCTCGTCGCCCTCGCGATGAGGACGGGTGCTGGGCTCGGGACCCTCGCGGACACGGTCTTCCCCTACCCGACCCGGTC
>DASZOP010000215.1:0-4481 GCA_035550715.1 Gemmatimonadota bacterium
GCTGTCGATCTGTTCGGCCTCGGGGTCCGGATTGACGACCCCCCGGGCCCCCGCGCGCGCGGCGAGCGCGATGAGGCCCTCCTCCGACTCGCCCGAGGGAACGACGGCCACGACCGGCTCGCAGCCGCCATCGGTGAGGACCCGAGCGGCCCGCTCGAGAAAGGTCGAGCCGTCTACCGGGAGCCGGGCCTTGGGCTCCCCCATCCGACTCGATCGGCCGGCGGCGAGGACGATCCCGGCGATCCTGCCGGCCGCCCCAGTCACCGGGCCGCCTCGAGGTCGGCGAGCGCCCGGGCGACGTAAGGCCGGATCATCTCCTTGCGCCAGGAGAGCGTGAAGTCCGTGTTGTCGAGCGGCCGACCGGCCTTCCAGCACGCCTCGGCCACCTCGTCTATCACCTCTTGAGTCAATCGCTTACCTGCCATGATCTCGCCTGCTTTCTCGACCACCTCCGGCGCCGAGCCCACGCCCCCCAGGACGACCCGGGCCGCCTCGACCGTCCCCTCGCCCTTGAAGCGCGCCCACGCTCCGACCCCGAGAACGGGGAAGTCGAACGCGCCCCGGCGGCGGAGCTTCCGGTACGAGGCACGCCACCCGTTCAGGGCCGGCAGATGGACCCGGAGGAGGAGCTCGTCCCGCTGCTTGCTCAGGTACAGGATGCCGTCGTCCTGGTAGAGAGCCTGGACGGGGATCGTCCTCACGCCGTCCGCACCGAGCAGATCGACGGTCGCGCCCATGGCGACCAGGAGCGGGACCGAGTCGGCGGACTGGACGGCCCAGCAGCGGGGCGACTGCGGCGCGACCCAGCAGATCTTCCCGTCCTTCTTCATACAGAAGTCGATCGACTCCCGCCACTCGTAGTTCTGGTCGTAGTAGTTGCAGCGGGTGTCGAGGAGGAGGTTCCCCCCGATCGTCCCCATGTTCTGGAGGATCGGGGTCGAGATGAGATGCATCGTGGCGGCCACGGCCGGGTAATCCCGCCGGACCGCCGGGTCTTCGGCGATCTCGGTCAGCGTCGCGGCGGCTCCGATCATGAGCCCCCCATCCCTGTCGGGTTCGATCCCGCGCAGCTCCCGGATCGCGTGGAGGGCGATCACGACGGTCGGCTCCTGGTGGCGGCGCTTCATGTTCGGATAGAGATCGGTGCCGCCGGCCACGTACGCGGCGTCGGGCGGCGCCTCGCGCTTCATATCGACCGCTTCGGCCGTCGAGCGCGGCAGCAGGAACCGGAAGCGCGGGAGACGCATCATGGCTGGTTCTCCCTGGTGACCTCGCGCACGCCGCCCTTCCCGATCGCCCGCTCGTCGCCGATCGCGCGGCCGTCTCCGCCCGCCCACGGCGGAGGCACCACGAGCGGGTCGGGCCAGGCGAAGTCGGGGACTCGCGCCGGTCCTTCCCGGGCCGCCTCCCCCTTCGCCTTCCGGGCGAGCGCCTTCATGATCTTCTGGGGCGTGATCGGGACCTCGTCGACCCGCGCCCCGACGGCGTCGTAGACCGCGTTGGCGATCGCGGGAGGAACCGGCAGGAGCGGCCCCTGGCCGACCTCCTTGGCGCCGAACGGCCCGTTCGGATCCGGGTCCTCGATCAGGTAGGTGTGGATCGGGCACATCTCGTGGGTTGTCGGGCTCTTGTACTCGAGCATGGACGGATGGTGGTGGACGACGTTCCGGTTCCCGCGGTACGTCATCTCCTCCATGAGCGCCTCGCCGAGCCCCATGTAGACCGATCCCTCGACCTGCCCGATCGCGACGATCGGGTTGATCGCCCGGCCGATGTCGTGGGCGATCCACACCTCGTCGACCTTGGTCTCGCCGGTCTCGGGATCGACCGTCACCTCGGCCACCGCCGCGCTGTAGGAGTAGGCCGGGCTCGGCCCCACCCCCGCGCCGCGATAGCGGCCTGGCGACCTGGGCGGCGTGTAGGACCCCACCGTACCGATCGTGCCGAACTTCGACTCTGCGACGACCACCGCTTCAGCGAACGGGATCGACCGCTCCGGATCCTCGACGTCGAACACGCGGCCCTCGGCGAAGGCGACACGGACCCCCGGCACGTCCCACTTCTCGGCGACCGCCTGCACCAGGAGCTCCCGCGCCCGCTCGGCCGCCTGGAGGGCGGCGTTGCCGGTCATGATCGTGACCCGGCTCGAGTAGGAGCCCAGGTCGACCGGCGTCAGCGAGGTGTCGGCGGTCACGATCTCGATCTCGAAGGGGTCGATGCCGAGAACCTCGGCCACGACGTACGCGAGGACGGAATCCGACCCCTGACCGATCTCGGTCGAGCCGCAGAAGACCGTCACGCCGCCCCCCCGGTCCAGCTTCAGCTGGACGCCCGAGTGCGGCATGTTGTTCCAGTAGATCGGGAGCCCCGCACCGGTGATGTAGGAGCCACACGCGAGCCCGAGCCCTCTGCCGTACGGCAGCTTCCGGAACCGCTCCTTCCACCGCGAGCCCTCGACCACCTTGTGGATGCATTGCGCGAGCCCCATCGACCCGATCTTCAGGTAGTTGGCGGTCACGGACCCGGGCTCGACCAGGTGCGCGAGCCTGATCTCGGCCGGGTCCAGCCCCAGCTTCTCGGCCGCCTTGTCCAGGTGGACTTCGAGCGCGAAACGCGGCTGCGGCGTTCCGTGCCCGCGCTTGGGTCCGCAGGGTGGCTTGTTGGTGAAGGCCCGGAGTCCTTCGAACCGGTAGGCGGGGACCGGATAGGTGACGGTCTGGAGCGCCCCCGTGTAGTAGGTCGAGGCGACGCCGTAGGAGCCGTACGCGCCCCCGTCCAGGAACGAGCGGAAGTGCATGCCGGTGACGGACCCGTCCTTCCGGAAGCCGGTCTTGACCCACATGAGGACCGGATGCCGGCCGCGGTGGCAGTAGAACACCTCCTCGCGGGTCAGGCAGATCTTGACCGGCCGGCCGGTCCGGCGAGCCAGCTCGGCAACCACGATCTCGTGGTTGAAGGGGTCGCTCTTCCCGCCGAAGCCGCCGCCGTTGGGCGTCGCGATCACGCGGATCCGCGCGGGCGGCATCTCGAGCACCTGGGCGAGCGCGCGGTGGACGTAGTGCGGGGTCTGGCTGGAGGTCCAGAGGGTCAGCTTCCCGTCCGGCGTCCAGTCCGCGAGCGCGGCGTGCTGCTCCATCGGGAGGTGCGTGTTCCCCTCGTAGAAGAAGACGTCCTCCTGGATCAGGTCGGAATCGCTCAAAGCCGCCTGGACGTCGCCAAACTCCAGCGCCACCGCCTTGTGGACGTTGTGGCCGTCCCCGTAGAGGTGGATCCGTGGATCCTCCGCGTCCAGGGCGTCCTCGATCGACGCGACCGGCTCGAGCTCCCGGTATTCGACCCGGATCCGCCGGCACGCCTCCCACGCGGTCTCCTCGTCGATGGCCGCCACCGCGGCGACCGGGTCGCCGATGAACCGGACCTTGTCGAGGCAGAGGGCGTGCTCGTCCTGGCTGACCGGGAGAATCCCGTACGGGGTCGGCAGGTCCTTCCCCGTCAGCACGCCGTGGACGCCGGGAAGCGCCTCGGCCTCGGAGGTGTCGATCGAGACGATGTCGGCGTGCGGGGTGGTCGCCCGGAGCATCCGGCAGTGGAGCATCCGCGGCAGGAAAAGGTCGTCGGCGAAGCGCGTCCGCCCGGTCACCTTGGCGACGGCATCCACCTTGGGGAGCGAGGTTCCAACGACGCGCAAGCCGGTCCCCCGACGTCCGTCCGCGCCACGCTCGTTCTGCCCCGGCGGCCTTCCGTCGTCCCGCTTCTTCCCCGGTGCCGGGGCCCTGGCCGGCCTGGGTGGAGAGGTCGTGGTCTCCAGCTCCCCCATCGGATCAGCCCTCGCCGTACAGCGTCTCGCGGGCGGGCTCGACGTTCTCGCCGCGCATCCTGGCCGCGGCCAGCTCGACGGCCTCGTAGATCTTGAGGTAGCCCGTGCACCGGCAGAGGTTTCCGCCCAGCGCCTCGACGATCGTCTCCCGGTCGGGATCGGGATCGGCGTCGAGGAGCGCCCGGGCCACCAGCAGGAATCCCGGCGTGCAGTAGCCGCACTGGGCCGCTCCCAGCTCGGCGAACGCCTGCTGAAGAGGATGGAGCCCGCCCGGGCCCTCGAGGCCCTCGACGGTCGTGATCTCGCGGCCCTCGAGCGCCGCCGGAAGGGCCAGGCAGGAGAGGACGGGCCGGCCGTCGACCAGCACCGTGCACGTGCCGCACTCCCCCAGCTCGCATCCGTGCTTGGTGCCGGTCAGGCCCAGGTCCTCCCGCAGGACTTCCAGCAGGGTCTTGTGGACCGGAGCCAGGAAGGCCCGCGATTCCCCGTTCACGACGAGTCGAAGCGAAAGGGGCCGAGCGGCGGATTCCGGGTCAGATGTGGCCGCACCTGTCATCGATTGGAATGTAACGCCGGCTCCCGATAACCGCATGAACGGACGGCGTGCTGCGCTCCGGCTCGCTGTGTCGCTCGATAGCGCTCGAGATCAGCGCCGATTTCACAT